>NZ_CP076103.1:5112521-5413258 GCF_018732085.1 Lysobacter capsici
GACGATGGATCAACAACAGATCGAGCCGGTCGGTGCGCAGCGCGCGCAACGAGTTCTCAACCGAGGTCCGCACGTGCTCGGCGGAAGTGTGGTACGACTTGATCCGATGCGCGGGCCGCTGCGCCGAGGTCAGCTTGATCCCGCATTTGCTGACGATGCGGATGCGATCGCGCAAGCCCGGCTGCGCCGCGAGGGCTTCGCCGAACAACGACTCGACCCGGTAATCGCCGTAGATATCGGCATGGTCGAAACTGTCGATGCCCAGCGCCAGCGCCTCGTTGATCCATTGCAGGCGCTGGCCGACATCGAACCCCCACTCGGCCATGCGCCAGGCGCCGGCGACGATGGGAGACAGTTGCAACGAAGACGGGTCGGCGGACGCGGAGATGACGGACATGGCGGGCACGGGCAGTGGGGAACGCTCAGTCTAGCCGCGAGCGCTGCGTGCGCCAGCCTCCAGGCGATCCGATCAGCGCTCGCGGCCGAACTACATCCGCGTGGGCCGCGGCGCCGGCACGATGCGCGCGGGGCTTCCTCGCTCAGGCCGCTTCGTGGTCGACCAGTTCCACCGCGCGCGCATACACCGAGTCGAACAGCGCCTCCAACCCTGGGTGAACCCCGCGCACGCCGTCGATCACCCGCGCCGACCAGTCGAAGTAGTCCTGCTTGCGCTGGCGCGACCAACCCCGCGGCGGCGCGGCGAGCAGATCGCGCAGATTGCAGATCTTGTCGGCGAGCTTGACCAACTGCGCTTCGCGCGAAGCATGCGCGGCGTGTTCGATCTGCAGACGCTTGCGTTCGGCCTTGGGCAAGGTCTTGTCGTCGCTGACCTCCAGCACGACCGCGGCGATGCGGGCGCCGAACATCGCTTCGAGTTCGTCCGCGCGGGTGTCGGTGTCTTCGATCGTGTCGTGCAGCAAGGCCGCGCACAGCGCGACGGTATCGTCGACGCCGCCTTCGTTGGCCAGCACGTCGGCCAGGGCGATGGGGTGGTTGATGTAGGGCGAGGCGGCCTGGTCGAGGCGGCGCTGGTGGCGGTGACGCTCGGCGGCGAAGGCCGCGGCGCGGATCAGCAGGCGGTGATCGGTGCTCATGTCGTTCTCCTGGTCGTGCAGGGGCCCGCGCCCAGCCGTCGACGCCACGCGGCTCGGGCCGCGCGGCGACAATCGGAAAGGGGAGCGTGGCGGGACCGATCGCAGAATGCGGGTCCGGTGCGGCCACGGACATAGTGTAGCGCGCCCGCGGACGCCGAGAGCGGCCGACTCACGCTCGCCGGCGCCCATGGCCTGCCGATGCGCGGATCCGAAGCCGACATCGCCTCATCGTCCAACGCCACTTTGACATTTCCGCCGCGAACTCGAGCTCAGTCCGCGCGACGGCCGCGAACGTTGCGCCCGCGGCGCCGCCCGGGCGAGGCACCCGCCTGGCGCGACCTATCCCTCCAGCGCGCCGGTTTCGTCCAGCCATTGCCGCATCGACGCGACATCGCGGTAATGATGCGCATTGACCCCGAGCGCCGCCGCCGCGGCCACGTTGTACGCGTCGTCGTCGACGAACAGCAGGCGCTGCGGCGCCGCGTCGGCACGATCGAACGCGACCTGGAACAGCGCCGCGCTCGGCTTGGCCGCGCCGACCTGGCTGGAATTGACGATCGCATCGAAATGCCGCGACAGACCCAGCACCTCCAGGTCGCGCGGCAAGCGCGATGTCGCGTTGCTGACCAGGATACGGCGCAAGCCCGGCCGGCAGGCCTCGAGCAAGGCCAGCACGGCCGCATCGACTTCGCCGCACGACAGCGACCACTGCCGCACCGCGCCGTCCACCGAGGCGTGAGGATGCGATGCGCGCAGACGCGCCGCGACCTGTTCGCGCCATTGCGCGTCGCTGATGCGCCCGGTCACCGCCTGCGCCAACAGCTCCGGCGCGAACGCGGTCGCGCGCAGGCTGCCGCGCGGCAGGTCGTGCGCGGCCTCGATCGCCGCGTCGCGTTCGGGCCAGCGGCGCAGCACGCCATCGAGATCGATCAGCAACGCGTGATAGTTCATGGCATCGCCCGCGGTTCGGTGATTGGATCGATTATCGGCCCAGATGCCGGCCAGGTCGCGCGACCTGCGTGCGCTATCGTGAATACGCCGAACGCGACGCCTCAGCCGGCCGCATCGCGGCTGCGTTCGAAGCGCAGGCCCTCGGCCGCTCGCGCGGTCCCGCTGCGCACGAAGCCCAACTTGCTCAGCACCCGCACCGAGGCCGGGTTGGCCCATTCGGTCTCGGCGATCACCCGCTCCACCCGCGGCTGCGCGAGCGCCCACTCGACCAGCGCGCCGGCCATTTCCGACGCGTAGCCGCGGCCTTCGAACTGCGGCAATACCGCGTAACCGACCGCGACCTCGCCGTCGAGCGGCGGGCCGACGAAACCGCCGCTGGCGACCAGCACCGATGCCGCGCCGTCCTCTTGCCGCGCCAGCGCATACCAACTGAACCAGCCGCCGCAGCTCGGCGCGGCCTGCAGCCACAGCGCGAACAGCGGCAGCGCGTCGGCCACGGTCTGTGGCGGCCATGCTTCGGGAACATGCGCATTGAGCAAGGCCGCGAACTCGGCGCGGTCTTCGAGCTCGGCGCGGGCCAGCGCGAGCGTGGCCGGCACCAGCAGCAGACGTTCGGTCGCGATCGGCTCGGCGCCGGGCGGGGCGATCGGAAATACAGCATCGCGGGTGAAGCTCATGCCTGCGACCGCCTGAGGAAACGAAAACCCGGGATTGCACCTTACCCGCATCGCTGCGCGCGGGCGACCGCAGCCACGCGCGGCGGCGCGCGATGCGCACCGTCGTGCACCGACAAACGCGACGCGCATCACTCATCGGGCATCGCGCTGTCCTGCGCCGCGCGGGTTCTACGTGGGCTTCGCTGATGGCGCCGGCATCCATGCGCGATGTCCGCAGCTGATGTCCCGCGCCCACCCGCTCCCGCGATTCCGCCAGGACGGCACCGCGCGACCAGTCATCTCGCTGCGACCGCTCCCCACGTTCGCCCCCTCCCGGAGTGTTCATGAGCATGTTCACCACCCGCGCCGGCGTCGACCTGTACGACAAAGGCTGGGGCAGCGGCCCGGACCGCCCGCGACTGGCGCAGTTGATCGGCGGCGTGTTCGTGGCGTACCTGGGGTTGATGGTGTGGCAAGGGTTGCGGATACGGCGCGAGCGCCGCCGTTCACCCGGCACGCGCCTGGCCGAACGCGCGCAACACGGAGGCGGTTGATCGACAGGCACCCGGCAGGCGCTAAGCTTCGTCCCGACGTATACAGACAGGTCACGCATGGCGACCGACAAGCGACGCATTGCTTTCACGGATGAAGATGGACACCACTTGGGCGCGTACTACCTTCCGGCCGACTCGATCGATTGCGAAGACGGCGACTTCAGTGGCCTGATCGCGATGGGCACTACCGTACTGCGCGGCCGCAGCTTCGCGCGTTCGAGTCTGTACTGGGCGATCCTTAGCGACAGCGATCTGTCCGGCTGCAATTTCGAAAATGCCGATCTACGCGGCGCCAACTTGAAATGTTCGGCTCTGGTCGACTGCAATCTGCGCGATGCGAATCTGGGCCTGGATGCACTCGGCGGCGCAACCAAATTGCAGGGTAGCGATTTGAGCGGTGCGCAATTGCATCGATGCCGACTTCAGGGCGCGAAGTACGACCAACACACTCGCTTTCCGCCCGGTTTCGACCCTCATGCCGCGGGGATGGTCGAAACCGACCCAGGCCGCTGATAACCGTCATTGATTCGACTTGGGTATACGAGCGTTTCGCCCGCTTCGTAGTCGATAAAACCACGCTACCATCCCGGCTCAGCATGGAATCGAGCGCAAGCCCGTCATGAAGACCCTGCAACTGTGGCCGATCCTCACTCTCGAACCGGGCGAGGGCAAGCTGGTCGCCTTCGATATCGGCCCCGACCGCGCGGTGTATCTGCTGCATGCGCTCAAGCCGCTGGATTATCGGCGCGAGGACAAGGGCGCGAGTTTCGCCAAGGTCCGCCCCGCCACGCCGCAGCACTACCGCGCGCAGGCCTGGCTCGATGGCGCGCAGCTGCTGGACCTGTCCATCGACAACGAACCGTACAACGTCCACGCCCTGCAACCGCTGGGTGAGGACTTGCTGCTGGTGTGCGCGCGTTCCACCCGGCACGGCGGCGACAGCGATCTCAATGGCCGCGTCTACTCGCGCAGCGGCCGATTGCTGCGCGAAATCGCGCTGGGCGATGCCATCGAGCACGTGCAGACGACCGCGCGTGGCGAAATCTGGACCGCCTATTTCGACGAAGGCATCTCCACCGACCATCCCTTGTCCTGGCCCGGCCTGGTCGCCTTCGACCGCCAAGGCACGCCGGTGTATCGCTACCAGCCTCAAGCGCCGCTGGATGTCATCGCCGATTGCTATGCCCTCAATCTCGCCAGCCACAACGAAGCGTGGACCTGCTACTACACCGACTTCCCGCTGGTGCAATTGCGCGACCATCGCATCGTTCGCCACTGGAACGTACCGGTGTACGGCGCGCATGCGTTCGCCGTGTATCGCAGCCATGCGCTCTTCGCCGGCGGCTACGATGCGCGCCACACCTACACCCTGCTGCGTCTGGACGACGGCCCTGGCGCGTCGGTCGTGGCGATGTTCGATCTGGTCGACGAGCACGGCGAACCGCTGCAGGCCGAACTCGTCCGCGGGCGCGGCGACACCGTGTACCTGCACCGCGACGATCGCGTCTACGCCTGCGATATCCACCAGGCATTGAGCGCGTTCGCCAACTGACCCGCGTTTAATGCGCCGGGTGCGGCGCGCCCTTGATCCGCTCGATCCGCTCGCTCAGGCCGCGCTCGAACGCCAGCCCCTCGCCCAGACGGCGATCGATTTCGGCCATCGGCAACCACCGCCCCTGTGCGAACACCCCGGAGACTTTCGAAACGTTCTGGATATCGGCCAGCGGATCGGCGTCGAGCAAGACCAGGTTCGCGCGCTCGCCTTCGCGCACCGCGCCGCTGCCGGCGTCAGGGTCGAACAAGCGATGCGCGTTGATTGAAGCCGCGCGCAGCACGTCGAGCGGGCTCAATCCGATCTCGCGCAGTTCGATCATTTCCTGCTGCACCGACACGCCAAACGCGAGCCCGGGCAAGGCCGCGTCGGTGCCGACGGTCAACGGCACGCCGCGCTTGTACAACTCGCGCGTCAACACGCGGGCGAAGTCGTAGCCGGCCGAGAACCTGTCGGCGCCTTCCTGATCGCGGAACGCCTGGCTCAGGTAGCGATTGGCCGGCGGCATCCAGTCCTGGCGGGTCACCGGGTCCACCAGCCTGAGCCAATCGCCCGGCACCGGCGGCACCGTGCGCTGCACGTACATCTCGACGATGGTCTTCAGCGTGACCAGGGTCGGCGTCACCGACATGCCGCTGTCGGTGACGGCCTGGGCCAGCGCCTCGATGTCCTTGGGCGACAGATCGCTGCCGATACGGGCGAACCGCGCCAGTTCCTCGCTGTGGGCGATATTGGTCATGGGATGGGCGAACGCGAACACACGATCGGCGCAGCTCGCGCATCCCAGCTCGGGCAGATGGCCGGTGGTGATGAAGCCCTGGCGCCGCGATTCCTCGATCACCGCCCGATAGGTCTCGCGATTGAGGAATTGATACGGCTTGATGAAGTCGTAGCCGCGCTCGCGCGCGCGGCGCACCGCGGCGATGCCGTCGGCGGCGGTATACGGCGCTTCGGGTCTGGACGCCGGCACCGCCGATTCGGGCTTGATCGCGACCGCCGCGCGCGGCCCGTTGATGCGCTTGCCGACATACAGCCGCGGGCCGTCGATGCGGCCTTCGTCGATCTGCCCGCGCAGCCACAGCAGATCCTCGTCGCTGCCCGCGCTGCCGCCGAGGTTGGCCGCGCCGGTGACGCCGGCCTTGAGGAACGACAGCATCACCTGCCGGTCGTAGGCATGATCGCGGCCCAGGTCGAGCGCGGCGATCGCCGGGTCCTTGCTGTCGCCGATCGCGCCTTCGGTGGCGATGTGGACGTGTGCGTCGACGAAACCGGGAACCAGGAACTTGCCGCGCCCGTCGACGACCCGCGCGCCTTCGACCCGCGTGCGCGCGCCCGGCGCCGATATCCGCGCGATCTTGCCGTCGCGGATCAGCACCGTGCGATCGCGCAGCACTTCGTCGGTATCGAGCGGGATCACGGTGACGTCGGTGATCACGAAGCTGCCTGCCGGCACCGCCGCCGGGGCCGCCACCGCGGTGGCCGACAGCGACGCGAGCCCGAGGCCCAGCACCAGCGCATGAACGATCATTCCACTGTTCTCCGGTTGTTTGCAGGCCGATGATAACCACGCGATCGCGATCGGCAGGCTTCACGGCTCAAACCCGCGCCCGCCGCAACCCGCCCTCAACAGATGCCGCCGATGGCGTCATGGTTGAAATCCGCAATCGCTCGACCGGCTCATGAACCACGGCGATGACGATCGCTACACCGACCGACGATGGCGGGCCTGCGACGCGATCGGCCCGGTCGCCGTGTTCACCAGCGCCGGAACCGGCCCGGTTCCGCGCTCGGCGCGGCTCGCTGCGCAAGGAGCCGGCGCCGGCGTGGATGCCTTGCCGGCCCGCGGCGCTTCCCGGCCGATTCCGCACGCCGGCAACCTCGACGATTGGATAAGCTGCGCGCAGCGCGGCCTGTTCGCCTACGATTGGAGTGACATCGTCGCGGACAATGGCGGTTGCGCCTGCGAATTGCTCGCCGCGCCGCTCGCTCCGATCCGACTGCGGGCGCTGCCGTCGCCGCTGCGCGAGATCGCCGCCGCGACGAGCATCGCCCCTGTCGTCTTCGGCGAAAACGATCCGCTGTCGCGCCGCCGGCTTCCCGATATCGAGCTTCCGCCATGAAAGACAAAATCGTCGTATTCACCGGTGCCGGCGTCAGCGCCGAAAGCGGCCTGAAGACCTTCCGCGACATGGGCGGGCTGTGGCACGAGCATCGCCTGGAAGACGTGGCCTCGCCGCAGGGCTGGCAGCGCGATCCGGCCACCGTGCTGCGTTTCTACAACGAACGCCGCCGCGGCGTGCTGGCCGCGCGCCCGAACGCCGCGCACGAAGCCATCGCCCGGCTGGAAGAGCGCTTCGATGTCGTGGTGATCACCCAGAACATCGACGACCTGCACGAACGCGCCGGGTCCTCGAACGTGCTGCACGTCCATGGCGAAATACTCAAGTCGCGCAGCACCGGGCTCACGCCGCCGCGCATCTACACGCTCAAGGGCCCGACCATCGAGATCGGCGACCTGTGCGAGCGCGGCAGCCAGTTGCGCCCGGACGTGGTCTGGTTCGGCGAAGCCGTGCGCCATATGGACGAAGCCGAAGCGCATTTCGCGACCGCCGCCAAGGTGCTCGCGATCGGTACCTCGCTGACGGTGTATCCGGCCGCGGGCTTGGTCAATTGCGCGCCGCCGTCCGCCGAGCGCGTATTCGTCTCGCCGGAGGTGCAGGACGTGCCGCGTCACTACCGCTTCCTGCAAGGCACCGCGGTGGAGACCGTGCCGCCGTTGGTGCAGCGATGGATCTCGCACTGAAAGTGCATTAAGGCACTTTTTTAGCGCTGATTTTGGGGAATGCAGTGTGCTGGCGAGGACGCTAGCATGAGCATGCTCAATCATCGCCCGGGGGGATCGATGTTCGCTCAGAGCGGCCCGTACACCTGGGGCTGCGCAAATGCATGAAAGCAAGTCCTTGCATGCCGCTGCCCACGCATGGACGTCGTGTCGTGCGCGCGGTTTCCGTGCGCGTCGACTTTCCCGGCGCTAGCGCGATACAGCGTTCGCCGATGCGGCGGCACGCACGACAGCAAGGACGATCGGGTAAACGAACGGATCACGAACTAGGCGTGCATTGATACGGCGCCCATCGCCTCGGCATGGACACGCAATGAGTCGGAGAGCCGGCCCGACTTGAACCAACCGCCCCGAAACCCGGGGCACTCACTTTCGATCGCCCATGGCGAAGCAGCAGTCTTGGAGGACAGATGACCAGCACCACCGCCGCAACGACCCGTCGGTCGCGACGAAACGCAGTCCGTCGTGTGCTGCGTTCGACCGGGTTGCGGCCGTGGGCTGTGGCGCTGGCGCTGCTGTGGCTGGCGTTGCCGCCGCCCGCGCAGGCGCAGTTCGCGACCCAGGGCTCGGGCACCTATCGCAACAACATCATCTGGTTTCGCTGGGGAAACGGCACCTGCCCCACCGACCAGGACAGCTGCGCGGAAATCGGCAACGGCACCGCCAACCAGACCATCACCAGCCAGCAGACCTATGCCGTGGCGGGGCAGTCGCTGGTGGTGACCTGCACGCTGTCGGGGGTGGACAACAACGAGTTCCGCACCTACCGCTCCGGTTTGTGGCAGGGCGACGGACTCGACGATCTGTACAACATCGGCGGCGTCGGCACGGCCAATACCTTGTACAACGGCCTGCTGAATTTCGGCCAGAACGCAACGGCCACGGCCACGTTCGCGTGCGGGGCCACGCTGGGCGGCAATCCGTTCCCGCTCGAGGGACTGGTGGTCGCCGATGGCGAGCAGTCCCTGACCGGCGGCGCTGGCCAGAACGAATCGATTTCCGCCAATGCACCGACCGCGACCAGCTGGCGCATCATCGACCGTTTTCGCACGCCCGGCTGCACGACCAACGCCACTGCCAACATCACCGGCGCGACGCTGACCCTCAACGGCAGCACCCCGCTATGCACGGCCGGTCCGATGGCCGTCGCCTTCATGGAAGGCGCCACCAGCGCGACCCTGACCCTGCGCGGCGGCGGGCGCTCGGCCATGGCCCTGGGCGTCATGGTGTTCGTCGCCGACCGCAGCGACGCGCCGCTGAGTTACGGCGAGCCTCAACACTTGCCCAACTTCACCTGGAACGGCGGCAATCTGCCCAACGGCAACACCACCTACACCACCATGACCCTGGCGACGCTGAACCAGCCGGCGGTGCGGCTGGGCGCGCGCGTCGACATCGAGAACGTCAGCGTGGCCGGCGCCGCGGCGAACGGCGACGACAACAATTTCGCCACCCCCACCCCCACCGACGACGAAGACGCCTTCGCCGCGCTGGCGAACATCGCGCTGTCGCCGGGCGCCAGCCACAACCTGTCCGTGCCCTGCGCCGGCAACGGCGCGTTCGTGCGCGGCTTCATCGATTTCAACCGCGACGGCGATTTCACCGACGCCGGCGAAACATCCGCCTCGGCCACCTGCAACGGCGCCACCGCCGCCGTGAGCTGGACGATGCCGGCGGTCGCCGGGCTGAGCCCGGGCGCCAGCTATGCGCGCTTTCGCATCGCCTCGGCCGCCGCCGACGTGGCCACTCCGGTCGGACTGGCGATCAGCGGCGAAGTCGAGGACTACCCGGTCACCTTGACCTCGCAGACCCTGACCCTGCGCAAGCAATGGACCGGCGCGACCATCGGCGACAGCGCCGCGATCACCGCCTCGCGCGCCGGCAGCGTGATCGACACGCTCAACAGCAATGCCGACGCCGCGGGCGAACTCGAAACCGATCCCACGCCGGTCAACGTATTCGCGGGCGAGACCATCGTCCTGGCCGAGACCCTGGCCGTCGCCAACGCCGGCAGCTACGCCCCCGCCCTCGCCTGCACCGGAGCGGCGGATACCAATCCCAACGACGGCATCGCGATCGCCGCAACCGATACCAACATCGTGTGCACCTACACCAATACGCGCCTGGCCACGCTGCAACTGGCGAAGGCCTGGGCCGGCAACAGCAAGTCCGGCGATACGGTCACGATCGGCGCCACCACCGGCGGCAACAACAACACCGCGTCGTTCGCCGCCACCGCGCCGACCGCGGCCAACAGCGGCGCGCCGGTAAGCGTGCGCATCGGCGATGTCGTCAATCTGCCCGCGGAAGCCGGACCGGTTCTGGGCAACTACACCACCGCACTGGCCTGCACCGGCGGCCATACGCTGTCCTCGACCAACGGGCAGGCCGCCAACACACTGACCATCACCAGCGGCAACGCGGCGGTATGCACCTACACCAACACCCGCCGGTCGCAGCCGATCAGCCTGGCCAAAGCCTGGGGCGCCAATAGCCCCAATGGCCATACCGCCAGCGCGACCGCGACCGGCGCCACCACCAACCCGACCTTCAGCGCGACCGCCCCGACCAACACCACCGGCGCGGCCGTGACCGTATTCGCGGGCGACGTGCTGACGCTACCGGCGGAAACCTTCGCGGGCGGCGCGACGGCCGCCAGCTACACCACCACGCTGGACTGCGCCGGCGGCAGCCCGTTGGCGAGCGGCGCGACCGGCCGGACGCTGACGATCACCGCCAGTGCCGCGCCGACCACCTGCACCTACACCAACACCCCGGTGCTGGTGGATCTGTCGATCACCAAGACCAACACGTTCGGCGCCGGTCCCGCCGATCAGGCCAACGACACCGTGGCATCCGGCGCCTCCACCACCTACACCCTGGTCGTGACCAATCGCGGGCCCGGCGAAGCCATCGGTTCGGTCGTGCGCGATACGCCCGTCGCCGGGCTGACCTGTCCGCCCGGCAATGCGGTAACGATCAGCGGCGACGGCGTTCCGCCCGGCGGCTTCACCGTCGCCGACCTGACTGCGGGCATCGCGCTCGGCACGCTCGGCGCGGGGCAGAGCGCGACGCTGAGGTTCGACTGCCAGGTGAATTGACGAGGACGCCGGCCCAGGCCGCGAGTTGCCCAATGCTCGGTGTTTCGTTGATCGTGTACTGCGCCCCGGTTGATCGCGTACTTATCGTTCTGGCGCAAGCGCGTGCATGTTTCATCGAAGCGGCGGGTCCCGCACGTTATTGGTTTACGCAAGGTGTCACGGCGCAGACGGCGGCGCCGTGGCTCGAATGGTTGGCGCGCTTGGACCACGGGGCGGCACCGGTCGCGCCGATAGCGGCAACCACGGCCGATGCGCTATCGTTCCATCCAATACCCGCACGGCCCCAATGACCCGGATCACTCAGGAGCAGGCCGATGTTCGCACCCAAGGCGATCACGTTCTCCGCATTGGCCTTGATTCTGGCGGTTTTCATCGCCGCCCCGGTTTTCGTCCTGCACGCCAGCCCCTACATGCAGCCGGGACAAAACTGGTCGGTCGGGATGTTGGCCGGCGGAGACCTGCGCTTGCTTGATTCGGGCCGCTATGTTCATCGGTCGTGGTGCGACATTTGTCCCAACGACATGATCACGCACGGCACCTGGCGGCGATCGGGCGACTGGCTGCTGTTGCAGCCGGCATCCACCGAACGTCCTGAAAGACGGCTACGCGTGGTCACGATCAAAGGTTGCCCGATGCTGATTCCTCTGCAGAACGGCGAGTCGCCCAAATGGATCAGTCACGGCACGGTGTACTCGCGCGAAGGAGATCATTGCGTGATTGATCTGGATATGGCGGGCCATACCCGAAAACTGCTGCACGACCTGCAGTGAGGTCGCCGCCTTCGGGCTCGGTCGGCGAGCAAGACGCTATTGGAGCGGCTCCCGGCGAGATTTCCTTTTATCACGAGCCTTAGTCACGCCATTGCGGCAAGTTCGAAACCGGCGTCGTCTTTGTAATGCCGTGGTCGCGGCTTGCGCCGCTCCTACAGCTAGGCCATGCGGTTTTCGCTTGAGTTTGAGGTCACGCCGATCTTCAGCACTGCGAGGCTTGTCACTCGCGTTGGCAATCGCACACCCGGAGGGCCACGCGCAGGGATGCGCGTCGCGCGCCACCGGAACATCGATGTCCGATGTGGCGCGTGCCCGAAACATTTGATCTCGACAGGCGACCTAAAGTCCGCCGGATCGTGCAGAAATCCCATTCCCCGCACGACCTACCCGAAGGCCCTGGATAGAGCGAACGGTCGTTTCGTGTAACGCAGGAACATCGGGCATGGCATATCCCCATCGCAACCCAAATCGCCCATAACGGCCAAGCCCCACAAAACATACGCCCGCGTGTGGACAGCCCCGAACCACCCTCCTAGACTCCACCGATGCACCTGACCCTCACCGCCGAACGCAGCATCGCCGCCGCGCCCGAGGCGGTATTCGCGCTGGCGCTGGACCACGAACGCTTCCCGGCCCTGTTCGAAGGCTACGGCCCGATTCCCGGACTCAAGCGCATCACCCCGCTGTCGCCGCCCGCGCTCGGCAGTTTGCGCGCGCTGGAAAACCGCGACGGGTCCAAGCTGCGCGAACGCATCACCGTGCTGCAACCGCCGCATCGTCACGCGTACGTACTCGACGGATTCCGTGCGCCGCTGTCGTGGCTGGCGCGCGAAGGACAGGCCGATTGGCGCTTCGACGCCGCTGCCGACTCCGGCGATGCGCAAGCCGCGCGCACCACCCGCGTGGTGTGGACCTACGTATTCGAACTCACCTCGCCCCTGGCCTGGCCGCTGGCTGCGCCGCTGCTGCAAGGCTGCATGCGCGCGGCGATGCGGCGCTGCTTGGACCGCATGGCGCAAACCCTGGAAACCGCGTGGCGCGAGGAGCGTCGTTGATGGAAGAGTGGATCCTGCTGGCGCTGGCGCCGATATTTCTGCTGCTGATCGCGCTGGAAGCCTGGTACTGGCGCAAGCGCCGGCCTGAGCAATACAGCCTGCGCGACACCTTGTCGAATGCGGCGCTGGCGTTGATGCACCAGGCCAGCGACGCGGTGGCCTGGCTGATCGTGATCGGCCTGTACTACGCGGTCTACGCGCATCGGTTGTTCGAACTGCCGGCCTCGGCCTGGACCATCGCCGGCCTGTTCCTGGCGCAGGATTTCTTCTACTACTGGTTCCACCGCGCCAGCCATCGCATCCGCTGGATGTGGGCCTCGCACGTCACCCACCATTCTTCCGAGCGGCTCAACCTGTCGACCGCGTTCCGGCAGAGCCTGACCTACCCGATTTCCGGCATGTGGCTGTTCTGGCTGCCGCTGGCCTGGATCGGCTTCGAACCCAAGCACATCGTCGCGGTGGTCGCGATCAATCTGGCGTTCCAGTTCTTCGTGCACACCCAGGCGGTCGGCAAACTCGGCTGGCTGGAGAAGGTGTTCAACACCCCGTCGCACCACCGCGTGCATCACGCGCGCAACGCGAAGTACATCGACCGCAACTACGCCGGCGTGCTGATCGTGTGGGACAAATGGTTCGGCACCTATGTCGAGGAAGACGAAGCGGTGCCGTGCGAGTACGGCATCATCGGCCAGATCCGCAGCCACAATCCGATCAAGCTGACCTTCCACGAATGGATCGCGATGTTCGGCGATGCCTGGCGCGCACGCGGCCTGCGCGGAATGTTCGGGCAGTTGTTCGGACCGCCCGAGCGCGCACTGGCCCACACCGATCCCGCGCCGATGCCGGCAGCGACGGCCAGCTCGACCGTGCTGGCCGACGGCCACGACTGAAGCGGGCGGCCGGCTCCAGCCAACCGTGTGATTCATCCGTCGCAATCGCGCGAGCGGCGCGGCGTCAGCGTTCCAACGGCGACAAGCCGAAGTACGCATACGCCGCCGACACCGCCAGTCCCAGCCACGCCTGCCCGTGCGTGGTCAGTACCGGCATCGCGTCGGGGTGGTACAGGCCGACCAGGAACGCGGTCAGCCCGGTGCCGATCCACACCAGCACGAACGACAACGCGATCACCGTCACCGTGCGCACCGCGGCCGTCGACGCGTCGTTGGCCAGTACGCGCAGCCCCGGCGCCTGGCCGGGTTTGGCCAGGGCCAGTTCGGCGATCACCAGCGCCGACACCAGTCCGCCGATCACCGACAAGGCCTGGGCCATGCCGTCGTTGAAATACGCGATCGTGTAATCGGTGCAGCCCGGCCGGTCGGCGCAGCGCGCCACCAGCACCGCGATCACGGTCAGGTGCAGGTAAATGCCGAGCAGGATCACCGAGATCAAGCCGCCGAATATCTTGTTCATTCCCACCTCGCAATCGGGCGCCGACTGGCGCGGTCGTTGGCAAAGGGGAAGGCACGAAGGATCGGCCCAGGCACGCTCGCACCGTCGCTCGACGCCCTCCCTCACTGGGCAAACGGCGCACGGGGCGCGGCGTGAATCGATGGTGGCGCCGGATACGGTCGATGCCGTTGCGGCCGTTCGAATGGGGAAAGCGATCGCCTGTCGCGCACCGGTCGAGGTGCGCGCGTTTCAGCGGTGAAGCGCGCGACTCAATCGTGGGTCTCCCCCGACAACGGCGTGGCCCGCATCGAGTCGCGCCGTTCGAACGCATCGAACCAGCCGCTGAGTTTCGGCCGTCCCTCGCGGAAACCCGGCAGCTCGCGGAACGCCAGCCAGCTCAGCGCGGTGGCGATGGAAATATGGCCTACGTGCAGCGGCGAGTCGGTGTCGAGTTCGCGTTCTAGCCAGTCGTAGCTCTCGATCAGCTTGAGCGTATACGCCTCGCGCAAGGCTTCGTAACGCAAAGCCTCTGGGCGGCGCACAGTTTCCCAGCGCACCTTGATCCCGGCATCGGCCAGGCCCTGCGCGATCGCCTGCAGGCGCAAAGCCTGCCAGCGCGCTTCGCCGTCGCGCGGAATCAGCGGCGCGCGCTCGTGCAGGGTGTCCAGGTAGGCGCAGATAATGTCGGAGTCGAACAAGGCAGGTTGGCCGGGACGGATCAGCACCGGCACCTTGCCCAACGGGTTCTGCGCGTACACCGCGTCGTTGCGCAGGGTCGGGCTGGTTTCGTGATGCACCACCTCGATCCGGTCGGCCAAGCCGGCCTCGTGCGCGAACACCAGCGCCTTGCGCGCATACGGCGAGTGGGTTTGATAGAGCAGTTGCATGGTGCGGGTTCCTCAAAGCAGATAAGGATCAAAACACGAAGTCATCGCGGCTCGGCATCGCCGCGCGCATCGTGCAACAGCCGCGCCAGCGCCGCGGTGACCCGACGCGCGGTCGGCAGATGCAGGAACTCGTTCGGCCCGTGCGCATTGGATTGCGGCCCCAGCACGCCGGTGACCACGAACTGCGCCCGCGGAAAGCGCTCGCCGAGCATGCCCAGAAACGGAATGCCGCCGCCTCCGCCGATCAGGGCGCCGTCGCGGCCGAACGCGTCGCGCGAGGCGCGTTGCAGGCTGTCCGCCAGCCACGGCGCCACCGGCGGCGCATGCCAGCCTTCGCTGACCGAATCGATCGTAAATCCTACCTGGCTGCGATACGGCGGATCGGCTTCGAGCAGCGCCTTCAAACGTTGCGATGCGTCCCGTGGGTCCAGCGTCGGCGGCAAGCGCAGGCTCAGCTTGAGCGCGGTGTGCGGCTGCATCACCGCCGCCGCATCAGCCACCGACGGCAATCCATCGATACCGGTGATCGCCAGTTGCGCGCGCCAGGCGCGGTTGAGCGCGAGTTCGCCGGGCGCTTCGACCACCGGGCGGGTGTCGGCATGAAACGGAAAGCCGCGCGCCAGCCCTTCGCCCAAGGCATTCGCGGCGAGCCAGGCCTGTTCGCGCCGCGCGGCGGGAATCTCGACCTGGAAGTCAGCGATGACTTCGCCGCTGAGCGGATCTTCCAGCCGCGACAGCAACTGCCGGGCGATGCGGAAACTCGACGGCACGATCCCCGACGCATCGCCCGAATGCACGCCTTCGTCGAGCACCCGCACGCTCAGGGTTCCGGCGACCTGACCGCGCAGCGAGGTCGTGGTCCACAACTGATCGTAATTGCCGCAACCGGCGTCGAGCGCGACGATCAAACGCGGCACACCGAGCCGCGGCGCCAGTTGTTCGATGTACGCCGGCAAGTCGATGCTGCCCGATTCCTCGCTGGCCTCGATCACGATCATGCAGCGCGGATGCGCCAAGCCCTGATCGCGCAAGGCGCGCAGCGCGGCGATCGCGGCGAACATCGCGTAGCCGTCGTCGGCGCCGCCGCGTCCGTACAAGCGCTCGCCTTCCAGCACCGGCGTCCACGCCGCGCGACCCGCCGCCCAGCCCGGCATCGGCGGCTGTTTGTCGAGGTGGCCGTAGATCAGGCTCGGCGGGCCGGCTTCGCCGGGTACGTCGATGAACAGCAACGGCGTGCGTCCGGGCAGGCGCAGCACCTCGACCGTGGCGCCGGGCAGGTCGGCGAGCTGTTCGCGCGCCCACTGCGTCATCAACGCGACCGCGCGATCCATATGGCCGTTGTCGGCCCAATCGGGATCGAATGCCGGCGATTGGCAGGCGATGGCGATGTAATCGCACAGCGCCGGCAGGATGTCGTCCTGCCAGGCGCGGTCGATATGTTGGCAAAGCGCGGGGAAATCCATGCAATGACCTCTCGATGAGGCGAAAAGGCTAACGGCGTGGGCGCGCGCTTTTGCCGCGAACCGATACCCGCCCGCGCGGTTTTTCGGCGCGTTCGCGCTCTAAGATGCGGCCATGAAACTCGACCGATTCGACCGTCAACTGCTCAACCTCGTGCAGGACGACGCCGGCCAGACCGCCGACCGCCTCGCCGAGCAGGTCGCGCTGTCGCCCTCGGCGATCCAGCGCCGGCTGCGGCGCATGCGCGAAGCCGGGGTGATCGTGCGCGAAACCGCGGTGGTCGATCCCAAACAGGTCGGCAAGCCGACCTTCTTCGTCGTCTCGCTGCAGGTCGAGCGCGAGCGTCCGGAGTTGCTTGCGCAACTGCGCCGCTGGCTGGCCGCGCACGATCAGGTGCAGCAGGTGTTCTACGTCACCGGCGAGGCCGATTTCGTGCTGGTGGTGACCGCGCCGGACACCGAGGACTTCGACGCGCTGATGATCCGCATGGTCGGCGAGAACCCGAACATCCGCCGCTTCACCACCAATGTCGCACTGAGCCTGGTCAAGCGCGGGCTGACCATTCCGGTGCCGCTCGACGAGGACGACTGAGCCGCGCGCCCGGCCGCGCGCGTACGCGTGCCGGCCGCGATCGCAGGCGCGATGACTGGGGCGAACGCGCCGAAATTCCGCGCGCAGCCGTCGATTTCGCCGCCGACGCGCGCACGCCGCCCGCCACACTGGCGGCATGAGCGAACACTGGCTGAGCGACCCGACCCGGCTGTGGCCGGATTACCGACCGACCCGATTGATCGAACTGCCCGCGCTCGCGCGCCGCGCCGGCGTCGCGCGCGTGCTGGTCAAGGCCGAGAACGAACGGCCGCTGGGCAATTTCAAGGCGCTCGGCGACATGGTCGCCGGCTTGCGCGGGTTGGCGCGGATCACCGGCGCGCAGTCGCTGGACGAACTGCGCCGCCGTTGCCGCGCATGGCCCGTCGCGCTGCGCCTGGTCTGCGCGAGCGACGGCAATCACGGCCTGGCGGTGACCGCGGCGGCGCGGCACGCGGGCGTGGCGGTCACGGTGTTCCTGCCCGAAGCGGTCGGGTCGGTGCGCGCGGCGCGCATCCGCGCGCTCGGCGGCGAGGTGGTGGCGGTGGCCGGCAGTTACGACGACGCAGTCCTCGCCGCGCGCGATGTGGCGGCGCGCGGCGATGGCTTGTTGATCGCCGACACCAGCGACGATGCCACCGATCCGGCGGTGATCGACGTAATGGCCGGTTACGGCCTGATCGCGCGCGAACTGGCACCGCAGTTGCGCGCGTGCGCGGCAACCAGCGTCAGCCATCTGTTCGTGCAGGCCGGCGTCGGCGGACTGGCCGCCGCGCTCGCCGATGGTTTGCATGCACATGCGCAGGCGCCGGGGCGGTTGATCGTGGTCGAACCCGAAGCCGCGGCCTGCGTGGCGCGCGCATTGGCGCGTGGCAAACCCGCGCAGATCGACGGTGAATTGGACACCTCGGCGCAGATGCTGTCGTGCGGCCTCGCCTCGGCCTCGGCGCTGGCTTTATTGCTGTGGCATCGCGCGCAGGCGCTGACTGTCGACGAGCCGACCCTGCGGCGTGCGCCGCGCGAGCTGTCGGAATGCGGCGGACCGCGCAGCACGCCGTCCGGCGCGGCTGGCGTGGCCGGTTTGCTGCACGCGGCCGACGATCGCGCGCGGCGCGAGCTGCATGGCCTGGACGCCACCAGCACGGTGTTGTTGATCGTTACCGAGGGCGCGATCGAAGACACCGACTGAAGCATTCGAACGGAATTGAAACGCGCTCGATGCCTTCGCTCACGGGCGCGCGAAACAATCGAGCAGGAACTCCACCGTCGCGCGCACGCTCGGCAACTGCCCGCGCCGATGCGGCACCAGCAGCGTCGTGGTCACGCGGCCGGCGGTCCATTCGGGCAACACGCGCAGCAGTTGGCCGCTGCCGAGTTCGGCGCGGCACATGCGCTCGGGCAGCACGGTGATGCCCAGGCCGGCGACGGCGCTCGCGCGCAGCACCCGGCCTTCGTTCGCGGTCATGCGCGCCCGCGGCTCGACCTGCATCTGCGCGCCGTCGGCGCTGGTCAGCGTCCACGCTTCGCCGCCGGCCAGGCCGGTCAACAAGGCATCGTGTTCGCTCAATTCCAGCGGCCCGGTCGGCAGACCGTGTTCGGCCAGATACATCGGCGCGGCCACCAGCACGATGTCTTCGACCGAAGCCTGGCGCTGGATCAATCCCGAATCCGGCAGCGGCGCGAAATGGCTGCGCACCGCGATGTCGTAGCCCTCCTGGACCAGATCGACCCGGCGATCGCTGACATCGACCTGCACGTGCATGCGCGGGTACTTGCGCGCCAATACCGGCAGATGCTCGGCCAGATGGTCCTGCGCGGTCGGCACGCCGCAGCTGATCCGGACCTTGCCGCTGGGCTCGGCGACACGGCGGCGCACGCTGTTCTCGGCCGCTTCGGTTTCGATCAGCGCGGCGCGCGCGTGCTCGTAGAAATCGCGGCCGGTGTCGGTGAGGGTGAAGCTGCGCGAGGTGCGATGGATCAGGCGCACGCCCAGATCGTCCTCGAGCGCGGCCACGCGTTTGCTCAACGTGGACTTGGGCACGCCCAGGCGGCGCGAGGCCGCGGCGAAGCCGCCGTGCTCGACCGCGGCGGCGAACAGGACCAAGTCGTTGAGGTTGAGCATCGGCGCAAAGTACACACAGGAAGACTTTGCGTCCACTTTCTGCCGACTACTCGGGGGAAGTCCACACACCTACCGTGATCGGCACGGGCAGCGAGCCTGCCAGCGAGCGTCGTCTCGTTCGGCCGCTGCTCCTTTCAACCCCATCACTCAAGGAATCCCCATGCCCCCGATCCTCTACTACGGCGTCCCGTCCGGCTGCTCGTTCGGCTCCATCGTCGCGCTGGAATGGTCCGGCCTGCCCTACCGGCTGGTGCGGGTCGAGATGCCGCAGATGATCCACGCCCCGGCTTACCTCGCGATCAATCCGGTCGGCGAAACCCCGGCCTTGCTGACCGCACGCGGCGAAGTGCTGGCCGAAAGCCTGGCCATCCTCAATCACATCGGCGCCAACGCGATCGCCAGCGGCATCGCCTTCGCCCAGGGCACGCGCGAGTTCGACGAACTCAACCGCATGCTCGCCTTCCTCAACACCACCTTCTTCAGCGCGTTCGCTTCGCTGTGGCATCTGCTCGAACACGAGAGCGACGAGCACGAGAAGGCCGCGTTGACCGCCTACGGTCGCGCCCGGGTCGAACGCGCGCATGCGCAACTCGAACGCATGCTGGGCGACAAGCCGTGGCTGCTCGGCGAGCATCGCACCTTGGCCGACGCCTACTTCATCGGCATCGCACGCTGGACCAAGTACCACGCCGTGGTCGATCGCCGCGACTATCCAAACCTGCAGCGTCTGTACGACAAGCTGGAGGCCGATCCGGCGGTGATCTTCGCCCATGCGATCGAGCAGCAGACGCCGGCGGTCAGCGGCGGTGGGTTCGCAGGCGAGATCGGGTTGGAGGAGGCGTTGGGGTTCAAGCGGGTGGCTTGATGCGCGGCGCTTGGGGGTTGTTCGAGGAAACGATTGATCGGCGGAGCAAGAGCAAATCCCCCCTAGCCCCCCTTTTTCAAAGGGGGGAATCCAACGGGTGGATTCGTGCGCGTCGAATGTGGATGCGTGCGCGTCGAAGAACGCGATCACTCAAACCGAAGCGGCTTTTGCCGTTGCCCACTTTAGAAAAAGGGGGCGGCGTCCGCGCAGCGGACGCGGGGGGTTTGAGCTGTTGCTGTTGCCGTTAACGTTGCAACCCAACAACCGCTCGCGCCATCAACCCTGCGCTTCAACCACCTCAGCCCGCACCAACGGCCGCCGCGCGCGCGGCCGGCTCGGCCACGCATGACGCACGATCCGCCACATCACCTGGCCGAACTGCCTGGGCAGCGAACCGGTGTCGTAATGCTGGCCGTAACGCCCGCAGATCTCGCGCACCTCCACCGCCAAGGCCGCATAACGGCGCGCCGGCAGATCGGGGTAGAAGTGATGCTCGATCTGATGGCTCAGGTTGCCGGTCATCAGGTCCATCCACTTGCCGCCGCTGAGATTCGCCGAACCGCGCAGCTGGCGCAGATACCAATGCCCGCGCGATTCGTTGCGCACCGATTCCTTCGGGAACACTTCCGCATCGGCGGTGAAGTGGCCGCAGAAAATCACCGTGTACGTCCACAGGTTGCGGATCACGTTGGCGACCACGTTGCCGAGCAGCACCGGCAGGAAGAACGGGCCGGCCAGCGCCGGAAACAGCACATAGTCCTTGAGCATCTGCTTGCCCATCTTGCGCCCGACCGGCACGAACTTGCGCCACATCGCGCGGTGCTTGGTCTTGCCGGTGAGCCAGCGGCCGATGCGCAGTTCCTGGATCGCCACGCCCCATTCGAACAGCAGCGCGAACACCACCGCGATGAACGGCTGCAGCAGATAGAACGGACGCCAGCGCTGCTCCGGGAACAGACGCAGCAGGCCGTAGCCGATGTCGTCGTCCATGCCGCGCACGTTGGTCCAGGTGTGGTGCATGTAGTTGTGGGTTTTGCGCCAGTTGTCGCCGGTGGCGACGATGTCCCATTCGTAGGTCTTGCCGTCCAGATGCGGGTCGCGCATCCAGTCGTACTGGCCGTGCATGACGTTGTGGCCGACTTCCATGTTCTCCAGGATCTTCGACAGCGCCAGCAGCGCGGTGCCGAGGATCACGCCGGGCCAGAACAGCCAGGACACGAACGCACCGCCGATCGCGCCGACCATCAGCAGCAAGCGACCGAGCAAACCGGTGTAGCGCACCACCGCGACCACGCGGCGGATGTAGTCGGCGTCGACCCGGCCGATCTGGGCGACGGTGCGCGCGCGCAGCGCGTCGAGTTCGGCGCCGAAGCGGTCGAGTTCGGTCGGGGTCAGCGCGCGATTGCGTTTGGATGCGGTCATGGGCGGATCACAGGTCGAGGACGAGGTCGCTGGTCGCGCTGTTCACGCACAGACGCAGCGAAGACACCGGTTCGGCATGCACGTCGCCGGTATGCAGATGACGGGTGGCGCCCGAGGATTTGCCGCAGGAGCAGGTGTTGCACAGGCCCATGCGGCAGCCGGAATTCAACTTCAGGCCCTGCGCTTCCAGCGCGGTGAGCAACGATTCTCCGCGCGCCAGTTCCAGGGTGCGGCCGCTGCGCGCCAGGGTGACCGCGACCGTGCCGGTGTCTTCGACCGCGCGCGGCGGCGGCGTGAACGCCTCGGCCGCGAACGCCCGCGCGCGCGCTTCGATCAGGCCGCGCGCGCTGGCGACGAAACCGCCGGGGCCGCAGGCATAGACCTGACGCGCGGCGAGATCGTCGACATGCGCATCCAGCAGCGAGGCATCGATGCGGCCAGCGTCTTCGTCGGCAGCCTGCGGCTCTTGCCGGGTCAGCACGAAGCGCACGCGGAAATTCGCATGCGCCGCGGCGGTCGCGCGCAATTCCTCGACGAAACACAGTTCTTCGCGGCGACGCGCCCAGTACAGCAGGGTCAGCGGCACCGGCATGCCCTGCGCGGCGAGTTGCCGGGTCATCGCCATCAACGGGGTGATGCCGCTGCCGGCGGCGACGAACAGCCAGGAGCCGTCAACGCGCGCGGGCAAGGTCATCTCGCCGAACGCCGGGCCGAGTTCGAGCACATCGCCCACGCGCGCGTCGCGGTGCAGATGCCGGCTGAGCTTGCCGCCCTCGATCGCCTTGACCGTGATCGCGATGCGGCCGTCGGCGCGCCCTGCCTCGGACAGGCTGTAGCTGCGCGACACCAGCGCGCCGTCGATACGGGCGCCGATCATCAGGTGTTGACCGGCGCGGGCGGGCTCGTGACGGCGGCCGGCCCAGTTGCGGTTCGGCGCCAGCAGCAGGGTCACCGCGTCGGCCGACGCCTCGCTGCGGCCGACGATGCGGGCGAGCGGACGCTCCCAGCTCCAGGTCGGATGCAGGCGCGAGGCCCAGAAATCAAAGACTTGCGGAACGACCAGCGGCGCGATCAGGCGTCGCAGGCGGCTGCGCGGACGGTGGCCGGCGGGATGGAGGGCAGCGTTCATGGGGGCACTATACACATATCCGCACAGATGTGTGCACAACCGTATATTAATATGGGGACGGGAGTATGATGTGCGCTGCCCGACTTAGCGCCAGCCACTCGTGAGCCAACGCATCACCGACATCGACGTCGACATCCACCCGGGCCGCAAAGCGACGATCTCGCGCGAAGACCTGATCGCCGCCGCGCTCAAGCTGATCGGCCCGCACCGCAGCGTGTCGAGCCTGAGCCTGCGCGAGGTGGCGCGCGAGGCCGGCATCGCACCCAACAGCTTCTACCGCCAGTTCCGCGACACCGACGAACTCGCCGTCGCGCTGATCGACCTGGCCGGGCAGTCGCTGCGCAAGATCGTCGGCGAGGCGCGCCATCGCGCCGCGACCCGGCGCAGCATCGTGCGCAGCTCGCTGGAGGCTTTCATGGAACAGTTACGCGCGGACGACAAACTGCTGCACGTGTTGTTGCGCGAAGGCACGGTCGGCTCGGACGCGTTCAAGCGTGCGGTCGATCGCGAACTGTCGTTCTTCGAGGAAGAACTGCGCGTCGACCTGATCCGGCTGGCCGCGCAGGACCAGATGCCGCTGTACGAACCGGCCGTGGTCGCGCGTTCGATCACCCGCCTGGTGTTCGCGATGGGCGCCAGCGCGATGGACATGCCGCGCGCGCGCGACCCGGAACTGATCGAAGAAATGAGCACGATGATCCGGATCATCCTGGCCGGCTCGCGCGCGTTGGCTCAGACCGCCGCCCGCTGAACCGCAACGGACCGGCGCGCACCGCGCAATCCGCGACGCACTTCCCGTTACCGCGCCGCCCCTCGCCGATCACGGCGAGGCGATGAGCCGTTGCCGCGCGCTTTTGCGAGTTCATCAAGGCACCGCACGAATTGACGACGATGCCATCGCCAGTCCTCGGCGGAGCGCGCGCATCGGAGCGCAGCGTCGCTGAAGCGGTGAAACCACGCGTCCCCGATCGCGCCCACCTTCATCGCCGCATCAGGAGGACTTGTGACCAACGCGACAGGACATGCCACCAGGATCTGCGCCATCGGCGCCTTGATCGCCGCCGCGCTGCTGGCGCCCGGCCACGCGCGCGCCGATTCGATCCAGGCCACGCCGTGCGTGCTGCAGCCCGGACAGACCACCTGCACCACCACCATCAGCTGGCAATCGACCAGCCCGCTGGTCGATCTGTACGTCAAGCACCCCTACACCGGCAGCGAACAGCTGTGGGCCGGTGGCCAGCCCGCCAACGGCTCCGGTGGCTGGGCCTACACCAACGCCTGGCCGGGATTGATCTTCGAGATGCGCGTGGGCGGCGTGGTCAAGGCCCACAGCCGCGTCTACGCCAAGCTCGGCCAGGTGCTGGCGCAGCCGGGCGGCAGCAACTTCGTCTACTACAACGTCGAGTACCCGGCCAATGCCGTCCACGGCGCCTGGGAACGCTACACGCCGTACGCCCGCTTCAACGATCGCGGCGTGGGCGACATCCTGCGCAGGCAGCTGACTGAAATGCACGCGCAGGGCCAGCGCAGCCTGCGCCTGCACATCCCGCACAGCCACGATTTCAACGTGGACGACCTGGGCTGGGCCTGCGGCTCGCGCCAGCGCAGCGATGCGCGCGGCACCTACTACCTCGACCGCAAATGCCAGGACAACCTGAAGAGTTTCCTCGAACTCGCGCGCGACATCGGCTTCACCCACTTCGAACTCGCGTCCGGCCAGTTCGGGCCGAACCAGATCACCTCGCAATGCGCGACGCCGAACGACCCGCTGGTGATCACCGCGCGCGAAGAGAATTTCCAGGTCCTACGCGAACTGCGCGACATCGCGCGCGCGGTCAACGTGCCCTACGTGATGGACCTGGCCAATGAAGCCAGCCCGCCGTCGAACGCGACGACGCTGGCCTGCGAAACCGCTTATCTCAAGACCTTGTGGGAGCGCTACGTCGACGCCTACGGCACCGGCGACACGATCGGATTTTCGATCATCGTGGGCAACACCTGGGACGTGGCCAACCGTTTCGGCCTGATCACCCAGTTGTACGGCAAGTACCATCCGGACGCCTACTCGGTGCATATCTATTCCAGCGACATCGCCGGCAGCGGCCAGACCACCGCCGACGTGCTGGCCGCGCTGCGCAGCTACCGCGCGAACATGGCGCCGCGCTTCCGCGATCCGCCGCTGATGATCGGCGAGGCCTACCTCAACGACGCCAGCACCGCCGCCGGCATCAACGCCGCGGTCAATGCCGGCGACCAGATCATCACCCTGACCCAGTGGCCGGTCACCCGCACCGCCGATTCGCAGGCCACCGCGTACTACTGGCCGATGCCGCCGGTGTCGTACGGCTATTGGCGTTACGCGCAGCAAGGCCTGTCCGCCAACGCGAACCCCAACACCGCGGTCGGCTATCGGCTGATGCCGCTGAATTCGACGCGCTGCCTGGAAATCATGGGCGGCGCGGCGACCGGCACCCTGGCCCAGATGAGCGACTGCGCGAACAGCGCCGCGCCGATCGGCTGGGCGTCGACGCCGCTGCCGCCGATCGCGGCGTCCGGACCGAACTCGACCGGCTTCATCCATCTGACCCGCCTGGAATCGGGCAAGCGCCTGGACGTGCTGACCGGCACCGCCAACGGCAGTTCGGTCAGTCAGCAGACCGCCGGCGCGGCGACATCGCAGCAGTGGCAATTGATGCCGGGCACCGGCTACGTCGGCAGCGACGTCTACAAGCTGGTCAACCGCGCGAGCGGCAAATGCCTGCACCTGGCCGGCAGCCCGACCGGCACGCTGGTGCCGGTGCAGCAGTGGGATTGCAACGGCAGCACCCAGCAGCAATGGAAGCTGGTGCCGTACTGAGCGAACGCGGCGCGCTGATCGGCAGCACGCTGTATGGCGGCACGTCGGCGATACCGGCGTGCCGCCGACAGCGCGACCGCATCGTCACCCCTCGCCGCTCAGGCGAGCTGCATCTCGACGAAGGACAACGGCCGCGCGTCCGCATCGCTCAGCAGCGCGCCGAGCGACTCGACGAAATCGCGAACCTGCGCGACGCTGCCCGGACCCCAGTTGTAGCGGCCCTCGGGCGCGAGTTCGGCGAGCACGGTCGTGGCCGAACCGTCGATCGCCGACAGCGAGGATTCCAGGCAGAAGAACCGCAACTTTCCCGGCAGCAAGGCCGCGGCCAGGTAATAGGCTTCGTTGCGCCTTTGCGGCGCCGGCAAGGTCAGCACGAGCAGCTTCGGCCCATCGGCGCCCAGGCGGACGCGATCGACCTGCAAGCCTTCGCCCTCGACCCGATCCTCGTCCGGCAGGTCCTCGCCGAGCAAGCGCCAATACTTGCGCAAGGCTTCCTCGCCGCTGTCGGCGGCGAAGGTGTTGACGAACCACACCGGGTCCTGCAATGCGCTGCTCGCCAGCATGTACTTGGCCTTCATGTGGTGCGCGCGGGTGGTGTCGGTCATGGCGGATGCGGTCGGGTCAGGGTCGGATGGGATGCGTTCACGCGGTCGCGGGTCGAATCGTTTGGAATCTGGTCGTTTGAACCAAGTCTTTTGAAATCGGTAGATCGCGGGTCGGTTGGCCAAGGGCCGCCGGACAAACGCGACGCGCCGTTGCAGATGTCCGGCACGCCCACCGACGTCAGCGCCGGCAATGCCAACCGCGACGACACCTGCGCGTACTGTGCGGCAGACAACGGCCCGATGACAATCGAAGCCGTATCGGCCATGGGCCGGTAACGTTGCTTGGGCAGGATCACGAAACGCTCGTCGGCGCCCGCAACACGCAGGCGCTGCCGGACCGCGATGTAGTCCGCGTTCTCGGCGACCGCGGACACGCAGGCATTCACGACCGGCGCGCTGGCGGTCGTCGTCAGGCGATAAGCCAGATGCGAATCGGCCGGTTCGTCGATCCACAGCACCTCGTAAGAGCCGGACACCCACTCCACCCGCGAATCGAACGCGCCGCAGCCGCCCAGGCAGACAGCGACGATGCAGCCCACCGCGATGCGCAGGCGGCGGATCATGCCGCGCCCCCTTGCAGGGATTCGATGATCGCCGACCAGATCGCGCGCGGCGCGGCCGCGGCATAGCCCGATTCCTGCGCGTCGTTGCACTCGATCACGATCCAGCGCCCGTCGGCGGTCTTGGCGATATCAACCACCAGGAACGGCACCTGCAGCCTGCGCGCGGCTTCGGCGGCCAGCGCCAGGCCGTCGTCGATATCGTCGCAGGCGTACTGGGCCGCCTGATACCAATAACGGCCCCAACCCACGCACGCGCCGTGCCACCAGAAACTGCGGAACTCCATCGAGGCCGGCACCTTGCCGGCGATGCCACCGGCCACCGCCTGCAACGGCACGAACTCGCGCACCACCGGCCGCTGCCAGTGCAGGACCGGGTCGCGGCGATAGTGTTCGCTGGCCCAAGCGTAATGTTCGCGATCGCCGATCACCGACAGCTTGGCGTTGTGCTTGCTGGTCTGACGCGAGCCCTTGAGGAAGATCGGCCAATCGAACGCTTGCTCGATCTGCGCCGCGTCGGGCAGCGATTCGAAAATCCGCGTGCGCGGGGTCATGTCGGTCAGCAGCGGATACCACATCGCCAGTTCGCTGGCGCGTTCGTGCTGCTCGGGCGTGTTGACCGGCCGCAGCCCCCAGTCGCGCAGGACCTGGTACTGCGCTTGATAGTCCTCGACCGCGCCGACCCGCAACACACACGGTGTGCCTTCGTCGAAGAAGGTCGGATGGCGGCAGCGGAAATACAGCTCGAAATCGAAGTCGTAGACCGCCACGCCGATGCGGGCGCTGACTACTGCGAGCAGGTCTTCGAGCAAGACCACGTGCATGAACGAATCCTTTCGAAAAGCGACGGCGCGCCGGGCCGGACGTGTGGCGGTCACTCGATCGCCATCGGGCGCGTGCAGCGCCGCGATCTTGACAATGAATTCCAGCGCCAGATGCGAATCGGCCGCCACGCCCGACAGATTGAGGTTGAGCGCGCAGTATCCCATGCGCTGATTAGGCGCCACCAGCTTGCGCTGGGTCGGCGACAGCTTGCCGATCCAGTGCTCTGGGTTGCGCAGTTCCAGGCAGATGACGTGGTTGCACTGCCTCGACCGCAACTCGGCGCCGACGATGTCGCGCCATGGGTCGCGCCGACGCCCAAGGTCCGATCGAACAGACCGCGTTGGTCGAGGACGATGCGTGGCCGCATCGAGCAGTTCGCGTTTATCGACGGCCACCAGCGACCGGAGGAGCGAATCCACGGCACCGAGGAAGGCTTCGAGCACCTGCGGCTGGAAGTGCACGAGGCATCGACCGCGCAGTGATTGCCGCCGCGCGGCCGAACGCGACCGAGAGAAACCGCGCCGCGAACCGTCACCGCCCACAGGGAGGACAGCGACGGTCGCGGCGTGGCCTTGCCCGGATCGACGGCCCGGTGCGCACGGCGCTGACCGGGATGCACGTCTTACCGGACTTACCTTAGCCATCGCCGCGCCCGCGAGCCAGGAACAATCCGGGAACGAATCGGGACACGCGGGGCGAGCGCATGGACGACGCGGCGGGCGTGTCATCGGAAATGCGACGGCAATCGCGCGCGTTCGCACAAGCGCCGAGATTTCCTCGCGGCGCGCCGCGGGCCGAG
Source organism: Lysobacter capsici (assembly GCF_018732085.1). Classification (NCBI taxonomy): domain Bacteria; kingdom Pseudomonadati; phylum Pseudomonadota; class Gammaproteobacteria; order Lysobacterales; family Lysobacteraceae; genus Lysobacter; species Lysobacter capsici. The sequence goes on from NZ_CP076103.1 coordinate 5,140,606, forward strand.
CGGGCGCGAGCTCAGGTCGAAGTCTGTACTTGCAGGTTCAAGGTCGCGTCGATCAAAGTCGCGCGGACGGTTACCCGCTGGTGTTCGACGAATTCGATCTGCAACGTGTTGGAGGCCAAGCGATCGGGCTTATGCACCTTGCCCTCACGCAAGGTCACGACATGCGAACCGGGCGACAAGCGGATATGCACGCTGTTGTCGCCAAGCCCCGCCACCCCGCGATCGATACTGCGCCCCGCGTGATTGCGATCGACGTACAAGGTGTAATCGGCGAGCGGCAACGAGGCATCGGCGCAGACGATCAATGTCGCGGTCGCTTTGGCCAGGTGCTCGCGGCGCAGCTTTTCCAGGAGACCGGGCTTCCTCGGCTGTTCGTACCCAGGCGGAAACTCGCTGCCGCTGGCGAATCCGCCGTCGTCGGTTTCGACCCGCCACTGCGCGCGATCGACCACCACCCGGCCGTCGCGAAACGGTACGTAGACAGTGAAATCGAAGAACGATCGCCTCAGCGCCAACCAGAAATCGCCGCGCAAACGTTCGCCCACCCGCTCGGGGCGGCGACCGCGATGGAAGGGATACTCGAACGCTTCCAAAGTCAGCCCGCCATCGGCGGCCAGGCGATAAACCGACAGATAACCGCTCCACAAGGCCGAGCACCGGATGCCTGGATCGGGCGTGGCCTGGGCCGCAAGCTCGTGGCGTCCGCCTTCCCAGCGATGCGGCTTGTGCGGCGCATCGGCGACGATGCGATACAACGACAGCCCGGTCAGATCGACCGCGGCGCAATCGTTATGCAACTTGTCGGAAATCTGCGCGGTCATCGTCGTCAAAGGCGTGCGAGTGCAGCGCGGACGATGCCACAACGGTCCGCCCCGCGCAGGGGCGGACCGCGATCGCGATGGGCTTACGCCATCATCGTCTTGGGCTGTTGACGCTCCGGCGCCGGTTCCTGCGTCTGGTTCTGCGTCGGCACGTCCTGCTTGAGCTGCTGGGTCGACTGCTCGATGCTCTGGCTGCTGGCCTGCGTCTTGTCCACCACCACGCGCTGGCTGCTCGGATCGCGCAGTTCGCCCTGCACCGCGAACAGGCCGGTGCCGCTGGTGTTGGGCACGACGTGGTCGATCTTGGTCATGCCGCTGACTCGCGCCTCGTAAGTCAGCGTGCCGGCCGCGCGCTCAAGCGCGGCGTGGTCCTTGAACCCGGCCTGCGGGCCGAGCTTCTCCAGGCCGGCGACGGCCTGCTTGTACATCGCGTTGTCCGGATGCGCCGGATTGGACAGCTGCACCTCGCCGGGCTTCTCGGCCGGCTTCTCGGTCTGCGGACCGGCCGGTTGCGCGTTCTTCAGCGCCTCCAGGGTCTTGGGACCGGCCTTGCCGTCGACTTCCAGATTGTTGGCGCGCTGGAAGGCTTCGACCGCTTCCTTGGTGTGCTTGCCATAGTGACCGTCGGGCTTGAGCTCATTGCCCTGCGCATCGCGGAAACCGGCCTTGTTCAACTGCTCCTGCAACGAAGTCACCGCCGGGCCGCGCTCGTCGGGCTTGAGCACGCCGTCGGCCATCGCGTCGCGCGGCGCGCGCTGCGAGGAACCCGGGCTGGTGATCGACGCGGGCAAGGTGCGGTTGGGATCGTCGCCGGTGGTCGCCTTCCATGCATCGGCCGGCGACAGGCCCTTGTCGATGTTGGCCTTGTACTCGGTGCGCATCTGGTTGAGCGCGTCGGCCGACTGCTGCAGGCTGATGCTCGCGTGGTTCGCGCCGCCGTAGTGGCTGGCGCCGTTCTTGTTCGGATCGCCGAAGCTCGCCCATTCCTTGGACAAGCCGTGCTGCGCCTCGGCCAGGGTCGCGCCGGGCTTGCCGGTGATGTAGTCGGCGACTTCGGGGCGTTTGTCGACGATCAGGTATTCGGAGAACACCTTGTCCTGCAGGCCGGGAGTGAACGGCTGATTGCGGTCCAGGCCCATCTCGGCCACCGCGCCGCGCATCGTCTGCGGAATGATCTGGTACTTGCCGACCGCGAACACGCGATCGTCGTTGCCGTTGGGCAACGCCTGACGGTCCATGACCTGGCCCAGCGTCATCTGCGAAAAATCGATCGGGCCGTTGGGACCGCGGATGCGCTCCTTGCCGGCGTCATCGGTGTAGGTGCCGCGGTTGTACGCGTTGTAGCCGGCCGCGCCGGACTCGCCGCGGTACATCAGTTCCAGCAATGGATTGTTGCTCATGAGAATCTCCCTTTCCTGTCGTATGAATCGGTGCATGCGCGGCGGCGTCCTCTTTGCCGCTCACGCGCATGCACCCCGATGCTTCCTGTTAACGCTGTTTGCGGCCGGCGACGGCCCGCGATCGGCGGCGATCAGTCGGCCTTCGCGGCCAGTTCCCAGCCGGTGACCTTGAAACCCGAATCCTTGCCGCTGTCCTTCCAGTACTGCGCCTCGCCGTAACCGGTGGCCTGCAGCACGCCGGTCACGCCGGCATGGGTGAACTGCACCAGGCAATGGGCGTCGCCGCTGCACGAATTGAGTTCGGGCAGGTCCTCGCAGATCTGGCACAGGCCCGGATCGGCCGCGCAGATTTTTTCGTACTTGCCGCCGACCACGTTGGCCTTGCACTTCGGATCGACCAACGGCTGCCAGCCCTGCGCCAGCACGGCCTTGCGGAAGTCGCCGTAGGCCATGCCCTTGCTCAGCGCCGCTTGCGTGTTCTTGACGATCGTCGCCGAGTCCGCGGCCGCAGGCGCAGCGCTCGGCGCGGCGGCCGGCATCGCGGCGGCTTGCGCATTCGCATCGGACGCGGGTGCAGGCGCGGCCTCGGCCGGCGCGGTGGCGGCGGGCGCCGGCGCGGCGGTGGCCGCGGCCGCTTCGGATGCCGCATTACCGGAATTGCATGCCGCCATGACGACGCACAACGCCAACGCACTCAGACTGTGAACAAGTTTCACGCAACCTCCCGATTCGAACCCATGGACGGCCGTGTCGTCCCGCCGTGCCGTCGGCGACCGCGGGGCTTCCAAGCCTTGTCTGGCGATGCGCCAGTGTTCCTGCCGGAACCTGCCGATAATAGCGACAGCGTACCCACTGCGGCGAAACCATCAGCGACGCAACAAGCTGAACAGCGGCACCGCCCATCGGCGAACGCCGCAAACGCGAACTGCGCCTCTTTTTCGGCCGATCCGGGCCCTCGCGTCATTTGCATGCAACGCACGCTCGGCACAGTGCAGCCTCCCCCGATTTACCCGAGCCTCGCATGCGCCAGATTCCGCATTCTTTCGCCGCCACCGTCCTCGGCGCGGCCGTCCTCACCGCGCTCGTCGCCCTGCCCCTGCTGGCCACCGACGCCTTCGCCGCGCCCAAGCAGGTCGCACGCAAAGCGCCGCCGCGCGCCGAGAGCGCGCAGCGCTGGTTCGAGGAAGGCGCGCAGACCGCGCGCGACGGCGCCAACCTGCGCCCGACCCCGGGCAAGGCCAGGAACGTCATCCTGTTCGTCGGCGACGGCATGGGCATTTCCACCATCGCCGCCGCGCGCATCCGCGAAGGCCAGCTCAAGGGCGGCAGCGGCGAAGAGAATTCGCTGTCGTTCGAACGCCTGCCGTACGTGAGCCTGTCCAAGACCTACTCGGTCGACGGCCAGACCCCGGACTCGGCGCCGACCATGACCGCGATGGTCACCGGCATCAAGACCAACCAGGGCGTGCTCAGCGTCACCCAGAAAGCCAAGTACGGCGACTGCGCCTCCGCGCGCGGCCAGGGCGTGGTGAGCATGCTGGAACTGTCCGAAGCGCTCGGCCTGGCCACCGGCATCGTCAGCACCGCGCGCATCACCCACGCCACCCCGGCCGCGACCTACTCGCACACGCCGAACCGCGACTGGGAAAGCGACGCGGAACTGTCCGCCGAAGCCAAGGCCAACGGCTGCAAGGACATCGCCCGCCAGCTGATCGAATTCCCCTACGGCGACGGCCTGGAAGTCGCGCTCGGCGGCGGCCGCAGCTACTTCCTGCCCAACACCGTGAGCGATCCCGAAGACGCCGGCGCCGCCGGCCGCCGCAAGGACGGCCGCAACCTGCCGACCGAATGGGCCGCGCGCCCGGGTTCGTCGTACGTGTGGAACAAGGCCCAGTTCGATGCGATCGACCCGCGCCGCACCCGCCACCTGCTCGGCCTGTTCGAGCGCTCGCACATGGAATACGAACAGGACCGTCCCAACGACGCCGGCAAGGAACCCAGCCTGGCCGACATGACCGCCAAGGCCATCGACGTGCTGGAAAACAGCAGCCGCAAGGGTTACTTCCTGATGGTCGAAGGCGGCCGCGTCGATCACGCCCACCACGCCGGCAACGCCAGCCGCGCGCTGACCGACGCCATCGCGCTGTCGGACGCGGTGCGCAAGGCGCTGGAGAAAACCTCCGAGCGCGACACCCTGATCATCGTCACCGCCGACCACAGCCACACCTTCACCGTCGCCGGCTACCCCGATCGCGGCAACGACATCCTCGGCAAGGTCGTCACCAACGGCCAGCTCGCGCTGGACAAGAACGGCAAGCCGTATACGACGCTCGGCTACGTCAACGGCCCCGGCTACCGCGGCCCGAACGCACGCCCGGACCTGACCGCGATCGACACCGCGCACCCGGATTACCTGCAGGAAGCCACCGTGCCGCTGGGCGATGAAACCCACGCCGCCGAAGACGTCGCCATCTACGCCCGCGGCCCCGGCGCCCACGCGTTCCAGGGCGTGGTCGAGCAGAACACGATCTTCCACGTGATGGGGCAGTCGCAGCGCAACACCAGCATCTTCCTGTGCACCTTGCTCGGCCAGTGCGGCCAGGGCCGCACCCGCTCGGCGATTCCCGCGCCGCTGATGGAAGACGACCTGCGCGCGGGCATGGCGAAGCAGTCGGCTTCGCTGTAATGCGCGCCTGGGTTTTTATGGGTACGGCGACGCTGTACGTCGCCGGTTCGCTCGCGTTCGCCGGTCCGGTGTGGGCTGGCGATGCGGTGCGGTCCGAGGCGCCGATGGCTGGCGCGATCGCTGGCCATCGCGGCAGCAACACCTCAGTCGCCGCGAAAGCCGCATCGACGCCAACCGCTGCCAACGCGGCATCCACGCCGGCCCTGCTCGCGGAGTACCAAGTGCGCGACGCCCACGGCGAACGCAGCTTGGTGTTGGTGCGCTCCGCCGATCGTATCGAGTACCGCATGCAGGGTGAACCGGTCGAGGTCTGGCGCAAGACGCCCGACGGGATCGCCCGTTTGGAGTTGTTCGCGAAGGAGCAGCGCAGCGTGTCGTGGTCGCCCGGCGATCTGCGCACCATCGGCGAGATGCCGCAGTGGGAGCAGTTGGCCAGCCCGATCAATCCCGAGCTGCGCATGCGGCTGCAACGTCATGGCGAGGTAAAGGCCTTTGGCGGCGTTGCTTTGCGGTATCGCGGCGAAAGCGCCGAGGGTCAGGCGATCGCGCTGGAGTGGATCGAGGGCGACGGCCTGCCTTCGTACTACCGTACTGGCGCGCACAAGGGCAAGTCGGGTGAGGCTGGGGCTTACGAGTTGCGGTTGCGCAAGCTCGAGCGGGTCGGCGCCGAGGGTGCGTTTACGGCGACTTCGGACTATCGCGAGACGGATTACGCGGATCTGGGCGATATGGAGCTTGATCCGTTTGCCGCGAACTATCTGAAGCATCGTGGTCAGGCGCATGCGCACTGAGGTTTTCGGCGGTGTGGGTGCGTTTGTTTTGTGATCTGGCTTAGTGAAGCTTTGAGGCTTTGAAGCTTTGAAGCTTTGAAGCCAGAGGCCAGAGGCAGGATCAACAGCTTTCGTCCGCAAGCGGCCGAGTTACTTTCTTTTGTCTAAAGCGACAAAAGAAAGGTAACCAAAGAAAAACGCTTTTTCTTGAATCAAGGGCCCGCAAGTGCGGAGCGGACGCGGGCACGCGCCACACGGGACATCCATGTCCCGGTGGCGCGCGACGCGCATCCATGCGCGTCGCCCTCCGGGTGTGCTGTTGCTAAGGCGAGTTGATGACTTCGCAGCGCTGGATGAACTGCGTGGATTGGGGCAGAAGCCACATGGCCGCCCTGTAGGAGCGGCGCAAGCCGCGACCGCGCCACTACGACCACCGCGCCGGTCGCAACATCCCCTCGCCTTCCGTTACGGCCACAGCCTCGCACCGTCGAACGACAAAAATCGAACGTCAGCCAATGCAACGCCACCTCCCTGTAGGAGCGGCGCAAGCCGCGACCGCGCCACTACGACCACCGCACCGGTCGCAACATCCCCTCACCTTCCTTTACGACCACAGCGTCGCACCGTCGAACGATAAAAATAGAACGTCAGCCAATGCAACGCCACCTCCCTGTAGGAGCGGCGCAAGCCGCGACCGCGCCACTACGACCACCGCGCCGGTCGCAACATCCCCCTCGCCTTCCGTTACGGCCACAACCTCGCACCGTCGAACGGCAAAAATCGAACGTCAGCCAATGCAACGCCACCTCCCTGTAGGAGCGGCGCAAGCCGCGACCGCGCCACTGCAACAACGACGCCGGTTGCGGCATTGCCGTAATCGCGCGGTCGCGGCATATGGCCGAAACAGATCGCCGTGGCCGGCCTCATCTACCGGTGCCAAGACTCAAATACAGATACCGCGCAATACCCGACGGCTCCTCATGCGTCCACCGGGCGAACGTTTGACTCCGCCCAGGCCTCGCACCCGCCCCGCCATCGGTGCCTGTCGAAGCGAACCGACCACCGCGCTCAACGCCGCCCAACACCCGTCGGCTCCACGCGCTCGTAAGCCACCACGACCACGAACGGCCGCGCCAGCCCCGCTTCGTCCAACGCCGCCCGAGCCGGCGCCACGTCTGGATCACGTAACCAGACCTTCAGACTCGGCCGCTTCGGATCGACGGACAGCGTGCAGTCCAGCCCCTTCGCCCGCACTACCTGGTTGACGGTCTCGCCGATCCGCTCCAGGTCACGCAGCGAATGGGTCACGGCGACAGCCTCGAAGCTTGCGTCATCCGTCAACTGACGCAAGCTCGCCTGCGCGTCGCGACTGAAATTGACGACCACCCGATAACGCGGCCGCTGTTCGATGTACAAGCCGCCGAACGTGTCCGGAAACCGGTCGCTCGCCAATGCCTGAATCCGCGCCGGGTCGGCCGGTGTCCTGGTGTCGTGCGGCATCGGTTGCCGCCGCTCGCCGTCCATGCCGGCGGCCCGCGCGTTGGCGAACTGGGAGCACGCTGCAAAAAGCAAAGCGAGCGTCGAGATCGTCGCCACGACGATGGCTTTCATGAGCAGTTCCTTTCAGTCAATCAAGGCGCCCGCGCCGCGCATTCGGCCGATTCCAGACATCAAGACCCAACGGTCCAGGCGCAGGCGCGGGGTGATCGGCATGACGAACGCCCGCGGGCCGGCCCGGGGATCACGCCACGTAATTCTGCCGCTTCCGCCCCATCAGCGTCCCCTCCAGCAACGCCATCCCGCGCCGCCCCGGCGCCATCACCATGCCGGTGGTGACCAAAAGAAACCGTTCGAGCTCCAACGCCACGCAGCTGACCACGCAGAACGCATCGCCTTCGCGATGATGGACCCGGTGATACACGGGGACGCCTCCCATCTCCAAGGTATCGACCAACTCGCGCAACAACGCCTCCGGCGGCTGGCGTTCGCGTTGCGGATGCGACCAGGCCGCATGCCGCATTCGCTCGCGATCCACCTGAAAGTACGCGCAGGCGCGCAGCTTGGGATACTCGGACAAGGCCAGCAGCACCTGCCGGCTGTAGTCGCCGACGCTGGTCAGGCGCTGTCCCACCACCACGGTCTGCACCAGTTCGGTCAGCGCGCGGATCGCCGCATGCTCGGCGTACAAAGACGCGCCGTACCCACCGGGATACACGACTTCGCCCTCGACCATGCGATCGGTGGTGGCGATGAAGGCCGGCACGCCCAGATCGCTGGTCGCATCGATCAGCAGCACCTCGCGCCCGAGCTGCGCGCTCGCCGCCGCATGCACGGCCGCGACCGCTTCGGGCATCGAGGCTGGGTCGATCCAGGCGCCGAAGCTCGCGGGGTCGCCCAAGTAATGCGCGACCAGAAACAAGGACCACGAATCGCGCTCGACCAACTCGCCGAGCGCATGCACCGCGGCCTCTTCCAGGCTCGCGCCGATCGCCGTGCCGCTGTTGGAACCGTAGCGGATCACGCTGCTGTAATCGAAATTGTCGCCCGGCAACAAATCCGCCAGCGCGTTCGGCCGACACAGGAAGGCCGGCACCGCGAGCTCGTAATCGTCGTGGAAGAACGAGCGATACCACAGACAACTCAGCTTGCGCTGGCGCCTGCGCCTGCGCTTGCCCTGCCGCCCGAACTCGGCGTGAAACGGCATCCCGACATAAGACGAATCGTGGAACACCGACGAGGCCAAGCGCAACTCGGCGCGCTCCTGCGGCGCGCTGGCATTCGCATACACATGCTCGACCGCTTCGTACAGCGCGCCGACCCGCGCTGCTTCGCGCTCGCCCTTGCCGAAGCCGCTGCCGATGGCCTCGCCATCGGCGTCGTGCAGCACGCACACCGCGCCTTGCAGGCCCGTGTCGGTGCTGTCGATATGCGCGCTCCACCCTTGGCGCGCGAGAAATGCTTCGATCACCTGCTGCGCCTGCGCCAGCGATCGCTCGCGTTCCAACGGAATCATGCCCGCACTCCTTGCCTCATGGTTTCAAAAAACGAAGCGGCCCGGCCGGAGCCGTGCCGCTTCGGTCGTACCCCGCCGCTTACTTGGCGAGCAGATCCAGGATCGCCTTCTCTTCCGGCGTCGGTGCCGGCGCCTGGTTCTGGCTGACCTGCTGCTGCGCGGCGATGGCCAGGGTGACGGCGTTCTTGACGATGGTCGTTCCGATCAACTTCTTCATACAGTCCCTCGTAAGTGTTGATGCGTGCGATAACTCCCCGCAGCGCCGGCGCAAGGCGGCGGTGACGCGCGCCCGCGGCGGCCTGCCGGTCAGCAATACGCCCGCCGTGGCCGGTGCGTCAATCGTGGCCCGGCAGGGGACGACGCGATTGTGCGACTGCAACCACAGATTCGCGGCGTCCCGGCGCGGCCAGGACGTTACGGCGCAGGCGCCGCCGACAACTGCGCATAGGCCTTGCGGCCGACCGACGCCGACAGGCTGTTGAGCCCCTGGATGATGTTGGACGAGGTGTCCTTGACCTCGTGGTCTCGATCGCGATAACGGATGCGCAGCGCCAGACGATCGCGCCCCGCCATCACCCCGAACATCACCCGCACGCCGGGCGGACGCTGGCGGATATCGGTGATCGCCACTTCGGCGATCTCGGTTTCGGACACCGTGACCGAATGCTTCTGCGCCTCTTCCGCATAGGCCTGCTCGATCAGCGGCGGCACCTTGTCGTTGTGCTCGCACTCGCCGCAATCCCAGACGATGTGCAGCTTGGGCACGGTCGCCTGTGCCGACGCGGCGGCCGGCGGCGACGCAGACGGCTCGGCTGCACCCTGCGCAAATGCAGGCATGGCCACGAACGAAGACAGCAACAGCGCCGACAACAAACTACGTGTAATCACACATCCCTCCTGGAGTGTTTTTGGTTTTCGATCGTTGTTCGGCGAGGCGAACGCAAACCGCGCTCCCTCGCCGACGCGGCATCATGCCCGATGGTTCAACCGCGCGCGACGCGTCCGGGCAACACGAAATCGATCGGCACCCGCGCGACCGCCTCCACCGCCTCGCCATCGCGCATCCGCGGCTGGAAACGCCAGCCGCTCAGCACCGCGGCCAACGCCGCCTCGTCGAGCGCGTGGTGGCCACTGCTGCGCGCGATCCTCGCCGACAACGGCACGCCGTCGATGCCGACGACGACTTCGATCTCGACCGAGCCGCTGAGTCCGGCCCGCAACGCCTTACGCGGATACACCGGCGCGGGCGAAGCGACGGCCTGCAGCGGCCTATCGACACTGGCGCGGTAATGCACCGGCGGCAGTCGCAAGGTGTCCAGCAGGCTCGGCACCGACAACGGCAGCGTCGGCGTGGGATCGATCGACACGCGCACATGCTGCGCGATGGCCGTCAGGTTCGGCGGCCGAGCGGGAAAGCGCAGGCCACCACAACCGGGCGGATCGGGTATCTCGGGGTACGGAATCTGGATGACCAACGGATCGCCGGCCGGCACGTAAGCCGACCGCTCGAATGGATTGACCGGCAAGGTCACCGCCAGCAGCAACCATGCATGCAAGGCCAACGCGCCGGCGATGGCCGACACCCGCACTGCATTGGGCCGCTCGCCGCGCCGCGACGATGCCCGCGCCTGGAGGCTCTCGCCTTCGCCTGCCCTGTCCATGAGCCCCAACCTTGTGCGACCTGGGTCACAAGAATATGCGTAAGCACCGTTAAGATCGCAAGCCCGAACACGACCGTCCGTCGAACAGTCCCCATGGCCCCAACGCCGAACCCGCCCCGCATCGTCGCCCTGTCCGAACTCGCCGACGCCTACCGCGTCCCCGACTACCTGCCCGCCCACTGGCGCATCCTCGTCGTCCCCGGCGACCTGCGCGTCGACGGCGACCTGCAACTGGAATGGGACCGCCCCGACGGCAAGGCCAACCCGCCGCGGCACGACTGGCGCGACGCCGCCGGCTGCCCGCCCGACGAAGCCATCGACGGCGTTGCCATCGAAGGCAGCCTGCACGTCGGCGGCGCGATCATCAGCCACTGGGCCGGCCCGGTCCTGCTGGTACGCGAGCACCTGCGCGCGCGCAGCCTGATCGCCGGCGGCGCGTTCATCCGCATCCGCGGCGACGCCGACGTGACCGACACCGTGCTCGGCCATACCAACCACGGCGAGCTCTACATCGACGGCACCGCGACCGCGCCGCTGCTGATCTGGGACGACCACTTCTTCAACGCGGCCACCATCAACGCCCCGTACACCTTCGACACCCGCGCGGCCGCGTGGGAGGACTGGGAGTACGACGACGACCTGGACGGTTATCCGGTGCCCGAACAGTTGAAGCCGGTGCTGAGGGACGAGTTTGGGTGCTGGGATGAAGTGATGGATGCGTTGCGGGCGGGGAAGGACGTGGTGAGGCGCGACCCGTAAGTCTCTATAGCTTGATAACGGGTGAACCGCTTTGCTGCTGAACTGGCGCCTGCGATTGGCTCTGCGCCTGTTCCTGGGCCCGCTCCTTGCTAAGCGCGTCCAACTGCTGCACAGATTCGCGCACTGGCGCCTGCATGGCCGGATCAGCGGGTACGTGCGCCCGCAGGTGCGCGGGGTCGGACAATCCGCCCTCGACGGCAAACAGATTGCGCCGGCCGTCCGATATTGGACTACCCAGCACGACGTGATCGGGGTGCCGAATACCCGCCAGCCGACATTGCACCGCCAGATTGGCCGCAATGCAGTCCAGCGCCTGCCCGGCAGGCATCGAATTCTGGCCCGCCAACGCGCCGGGCAACTTGTCATGCAGTTGGCGAATCAAAGCCCGGTCGGCCGGATCGGATGGATCAACGGAAGCATCCGTTTGCGACGGCGAAGGTCGCAGCAGGCGTTGGTAATCGCGAAGATAGAGATCGCGCTGGGTCAGGCGACCATCCTGATTTTGATCCTCCAGGCCATCGGCACGCGTGTACGGTTGATCGACGACGACCTTGGCCATCGCCTTGATCACCGATGCATCGTCCAGGCTTCCATCCTTCCAGCCGTCATATAACTGTGGCCAGTCCAAGCCCAGCGTGCTGTAGCCAAGATCGCTCCACCTGGGCCTGAACGACGGCTCGCTTTTACTCAGATCGGCAAAGATGGGAAATGCGTTGAAGATCGCCCGAGCTTCCTTCTCGCTGCGAAATTGAACGTAGTCGTCGGCACTTGCGTTCACGGGAAAAACCGCATGACGATCCTTGTCGTGACCCACCTCGTGGGCCATGCGCGAAAACAATCCCGCCACGAGATGCGCCCCCTGAGGGGTCTTCGCAAACTCGTACTGACTCTTGTTGACGAGAATTTCGCGATGCGGTTCCGATCGATAGGCGGCTAAAGGCTCGGAAGGATCTGCCACCAACCGCCCGCCATTGGAGAAGAATTCCTTGAAATCGGCACTGGCATGGGAGGACTTCAAAACCAGCGACTGAAACTCCTGGGGCAGATCGAGGAACTCAGCATTGCGAGCCAGAAACTGTGTATTTTCCTCGTGTCGCTTGCGTTCTTCATCGGTCATACCCCCCCCAACTGATCCATCAACGATCTTGGCTTCTATACTGCGTTTGACCTGTCGAGCACCGAAGGACCGGAACATGGCGACCAAGCTCTACATCACCTCAATCCGATTGACCTTTGGCTGGCTTGCCTTCGCGACCGTGATTGCCGGCTGCACCAGCGCACCATCGATCGGCACGACGCCTTCTGCATCAAGCTTGTCGATAGAACAGCTGGTGCGATTGCCCGCCGAAAACGGGCACGCGGGCCTCGATCAAGTGGTTCGCGCCCTGCAGGCACGCTATGGCGAACGCTCGAACGTCGAACTGTCTCCGCTCACCAATACTGCGACGCCCATTACCCTGGCCGACGGCACGGTCATCACTCAGGCAGTCACCAACATCAACGGCAGCGACGACGTGGCGAGGGACGTATTCCTGGGGATTGCGGAACGTCCCTGCTTGGATGCCCATCGCATTGCGGCAATGATCGGCGCGAAGAAGGGCTACGAGGTGGATGGCGATGACATGACCACCGGCCATTCGAGCTATTTCTTCCAAAGCGCGCAGATCGACATCGAAATGGAGGCGCAGCGCCAAGGCCCGGCTTGCGTTCGTTCCATCGCCATCTACAAGCGCCTCTCGCAATAAGCTTTGCCTCGCCAGTAAACAAGCGCGAGAAAACCTCCGCATCACCACGGCCGATGCCTGCCGATCGCGCTGCACAACGCATCGTTGTGGCTCCCCGCCTCCCGCTCCCGCTCACAGCGCCGAACCCGGCATTACCTCGTGGGCAATCGGCATCTCGCTCACAGCGCCAGTGCTCACCTCTCTCATCCATGACTCGATCCTCCGCGATACTTACCTGCAATGACGCGTCTTATCCTAGCGCCAGTTATCGAGGGATCGACCATGAAAAGCAGACCAGGGCACCCAATGCGCAACTCCATGTTTCGCATTTCCGCGTTGGCTGTATTTTTGGTGAGCTGCAACACCCATAAAACCAAATCCGCATCCGATGCGCTCGACACCCAAAGCCTGATTCGAGTACCCGCACAACGCGGCGCCGCGGGTGTCGATCAAGTGACTTCCGCACTGCAAGCGCGCTACGGCGTTGCCTCAGGCACGCCACTGTCCCCGTTCGTCAACAGCAAGGCTCCGGTTTCGCTCGATGACGGCGCGGTCATTGTCCAAACCGTGACCAATCCTGACGCCCGCGATGTGCGAGTAGACCTCGCAGCCAAGCCTTGTCTGCCCGTCGCACGCGCGGCCGAGTGGATCGGCGCCAAGCGCATGCTCGCCACGGCCGGCAGCGACATCGTCACGGGGCATGTGGACTATCGGTTCGATAGCGCCGAGGTTCGCATCGACCTGACCGGCGAATACGGCGGCGAGGAATGCCTTCGGGTGATTGAAATTTACAAGCAGTAGCAGCCGTGCAGTAACCGCCGTAATGACGTGGCGACGTTGACGCAGCGAAGGATCGGAACAGGGCGGCAACGTACTGTCATCACGTACGGGGCGCGGCTGTACGTTCTCTCTCGCGCTTGCCTCGACAGGAAGCCGACCCGCCACCAGACCCGCAACCTGGTTTCGCCCACTCACCACAAACCGGGCAACGTCAGTTGGACGGGCCTTCGTATTCGCGCAACTTGCGGCACTCATCCGGCCATTTGCAAACCGCCAGCGGCTCGGACTCCCAATGCTGCGCGAAGTACCAGCAGTCGGATTTCTTCTCGAAACTGTCGGTCACGCCCCCATCGATCACGACGTCGTATCGGGTCGCAGACACACGCTTGATCTTGAACCCCGCGAGCGGCGGGGGCGGACGCTTATGCTGGGTATCGCGTGGCTTCGTCCAGCGCTCGGATGCCGCCAGCACTTGCGTGTCGTACACATACACGTCGCGCGCGGCATCGTAGCGATACTGGATGCTCGGTACGTCGCCGCGCTCCTCGACCTGCCAACGCGGGAATTTTGGATCGCCCGGCTGAGTGTCGTGCTCCCAGTAATAGGGAAACTTGGCCTTGTACGGCCATAGCGAATAGGCCGACTGCACAGCGCCACGGTTGGCGAATGCCTTCAAAAACTCCTTGAAGTCGGCGGAGGGGCAGGCCACCGATTGCCCCACCGGTTCGGTGACGATCGGCGATGACGCGTTTGCAGGCGCCCCCTCCTCCGATGCAGAACGGCCCATCGCACTGCCGGCACTGCCCAACAGACACAGCGCGGCGAGCGCGCTGGCTAATCGAAGCCCTCTCCGGCGCGCGACTGGCTTGGATCGCGGCGAACGTCCCTGTCGACAGACCATGCGTTTTCTCCTGTTACGCGTGGACAACCTTACGCGGCCGGCGGCTCCAGCGTCACGCACTTTTCGGCCTGCCAGCGCCCGCGCTTTTGCCTGTTACTTGCACCCACCGCGTACCAAGGGGCTGCGCGCGACGCGCCCGGCAGCGTTCAGTTGCGCCATGAGGCTGCATCGCAGACCCCGGGCAGCACTTGCGAACAGGGGCGATGCGGTTGCGAAGGCCCGACCGGCCTTCGGGAAGGCCAGCGAGGTGGTCGCATGAAGCTATTTCGGATTCCGTAGAACGGGCGAGACATTCGCGAAAGCCAATTTGGCATTCCGGAATACCGATTCGGTGTTCTCGTGAAGCTCTTTCGGACTGCGTAGTCCAAATCTGCTGCTCGCGAAGGACGTTTTCGTACTCCGCAGTCCCGATCCGGGACTCGCGTGAAGCTATTTCGGACTCCGCAGTCTCGATTTCGGACTCGCGAATGACGCTTTCGCACTCGGGAGTACCGATTTGCTGCTCGCATGCAGCCATTTCGGATTCCGAAGCAGCTATCCGCTATTCGCATGGAGCTTTTTCGGATTCCGGAATCACTCGCCGGCCTATCGATGAGGCTTTTTTGGATTACGGAATGGAAAAAATACATATCGATGGTGCATGTCGGGCCGGACGAAACCCTCTCAACATCTGGAGTCGCTCTTCACCGTGCCGGCGTCAGCGGCTTCACTCCGGCAACCGCGCGGCAAGACCCGGCTCAGCGCGTGCGCTGCGTCGTCCGCGCCTTGCGGACTGGGCGGGTACGCGCGGCCTGTGGGCTGACGCGCGCCTTCAGCTCTACCGCGAGGCGACGTTGCTCTGGTTCGGACAGCAGTCCGAAGGCGAGGATCACTTCGGCCAGGTCGGCGTTGTCGGCGTAGAGGTAGGCCAATGGGACACCGAGACAGTCGGCCCAGTTTCGAGCCATCGCTAGATTGGCTTCGCCTAAGACGGCTTCGTGACGCTGAAGCGAGGTAGCAAGAGATGCTTGTGATGTAGGGACTGGCATGCGCGACTCCTTCCGAACATTGCTGCGGCTATTCGTGATGACCGATGCAAAGATCATCAACGCCTTTATATCCCGTTTTGGGGTAATTTCAACCCGTTTTGGGGTATGCAATGCAAAGAAAAGCCCGCGATCCACAATAAAGGCGCGGCGCGAGCATACAGATGGTTAATTGCGGGACTTAGCGACCTGCCGGATAACATCGCCCGGATCAACATCGAGACAGGCGCACACGTGCATGAAGTCGATGACATCCAATCGGCGCTCGCCCAGTTCGTACTTGGAGACGAACGATTGTGCGCGGTGCAGCTTCTCGGCTACCTGGGTCTGAGTCAGACCAGCGCGTTCACGGGCCTCTACCAACAACTGGCGTAGGCGCAGGTACTCGGGCTTGTTGAGGACTGTAGGCACCCAAGAAGATTAAAGCCCAAGTCAAAATAACCCATTTCGGGTTAGCCGAATCACACTTGAGTTACCAAGTCCACCCAAGTGCATGAGTCATCGAGATAAGTCAGCGCCCATTTAGTGGAATCATGGCCACTCCAATCCAACAAAAATCGCTGATGCATCAGATAAAATCGAAAACTAGCCCGCCCCCTAAATTTATTCGCCATCCAGACGATAAACGGCGCCAATCCCAGGTTCGCTCGCCAGGACTGGCACGAAGCCTAGTTTCTCTGCGAGACGGAGACCATCCTGAGTAACGGGCCTCGTAAAAACGACTGGACCGCCATCATCAAAGAATTGAGATATACGCGCCTGAATGTGCTGCACAAGCCATCCTCGGGCTCTAAACCCGCGCGCCCCCATACCTCCTATATACAGACCCGCAACCTTTCGACGCGGGCCAGCAATATGCGAACGATCTAGCCTAAGGCCATTAATATTATTGCCAGACAATAGAGAAACAGCGCCTTCGGTTAAGCTAATAATTGAAAAAAAACCAACACGTCTTGAAGTGTTTTCGCCATGCAAACCAGACACCCTCTCAACAAACCATATGCAACATTTACTCGCATCGTGTATCGCTAACAATCTATCTAGAGGTGGAACTTGCGGAACAAAGCTTGCTGAAAAATCCAGCACCTCATTCAGCTCTCGTCTTTTGACATGCCGAGCTTTATAGGACCCCTCAAACGTACCCCGCTTCATCACAAAGTTCGCTATTGAAAGCGACAATGCAATCAGCAATGAGAAAATACCCACTATGACCAGCCCTCTCATCACATCAGAATTTACATATCCCTTCAAGACTCCATCAAGACCAGCAAACGCCCAGGCCAGCCCGCCGCCTGTATAAAATATTTTAGCGCAACCGTTCAGTTCCATCCGCCCCCCTGCCGACTGAAGTAAAGTTATAGATACTACGCTCCGCCCCCTAACGCCTCACAATAATCGCACAACGCCCTCTCTCCGAATCGTTTATGACTGAACTTAATTTGCAATCCATCGAAGCCAAAGCCTTTGTTCCGGCGCGCAATTTCGATTTGTCGAAGCGCTTCTACCAGGCTTTAGGCTTCACCATCCCCTGGTCCGACGACACCCTCGCCTACGTCCACCACGGTAATTGCAGCTTCCTGTTGCAGAAGTTCTACGTCCCCGAGCACGCGCAGAATTTCCAGATGCATCTGCTGGTCGAGAACGCGGACGATTGGTGGCGGCATCTGGACGAGCAGAAGATCGCCGACACCTTCGGCGTGGCGATCAGCGAGCCCGAGGATCAGCCCTGGGCGATGCGCGATTTCACGCTGTTCGATCCGAGCGGGGTGTTGTGGCGGATCGGGCATAACCTGCCGACCTGATCGCGTGGGCTGGGTCTCAGTGTGCTCGCGGAGCCGGGCCGGGGCGCGGCGGTGGCGTCGGCGTCAGGACTTCCATAGGCCACGCACGCGCACGACGTGGCCTTCGTCGATGCGCACGCGCCAAGCTTCGCCGAACAAGGGGCCGGCCTGGTAATCCAGGTAGTAGTGCCCCTCGGTGGGATACGGCGCCAGTCGCGCCGATCCGCGTTCGAAGCGTCCGCCCGCACCCGGGTTGGTCTGCGCTTCGCTGAAAATCTTGTACGACACCGCGCTGCACGGATGCGCCTGGCGGTGGTCGAGCAGCCATGCCTTGCGCACGGGCGTGATCGCCTGGTCGTCGTCTTCGGTCAGGGGCTCGTGCAGGGCCACCCATACGCCCAGGCGAAGCTGGTCCAGCAATGGCCATTGCTCGCGCAGGTAGGTCAGCAGCAGGGCTTCGTGGCTCATGGGTCGGTCCGATCGGTGGGATCGTCGTGGTGGGCTGCAAACCCGGAGGTGAGGGGTTTGGCTTTGAATGAGGCTGCGGCTTGCGTGGCTTTATTCGGCTTGCGGCAGTGGTATCGCTGTGATGTTTGCTAGCAGCAGTTCGCCGTCGTCCGATTTGCCCACTATGTCGAACTCGATTCACTGGTGTGGGTTGATGCGGCCCAGGCAATGGGCTGTGCCGTCGGACTCCAGGGCGAGGTGCAGGTGGTAGTGCCCTGGTCCGCGGAAGGCTTCGTATGGGTAGGGTCCGGGGGCGTCCGGCACGCGATCGAAATAGCCCACGGGTTCGCGGTCGAAGTAGAACGTGTATGTCGCAGCGCGCATGAGGGGCTTCGCACGGAATCAGTGGGTAGGGTTTTACGTGGTTGTGCGGACTGTAGTCGGTAGAACAGGAAGCGACGGGGCCGATGGTTCGCGGTCGCGGCTTGCGCCGCTCCTACAGTCGGGAACGGGGCTGGACGGGACGCGCAATCTGCCGACGTGATCGCAATGATCAATCCGGCGGGATGTGCGGCAGGGCCTCGCGAATCTTGGCTAGCAGTATCTCGTCGAGCTGATCGTCGCTGATCGGGCCGCCGTCTACGCAGTGCGCGCCTTCCAGGCGCATGACTGTGTGGATCGCGAGGCCGAACGACAGTCGGAAATAGCGCATCAACCAGATTTTGCTGCCGCGTAAGTCCGGCTCGACCGCGTAGGCCCGCGCGACGATTGCAGCCACGTTTTCACCGGCTCTTGCCGCGGCGCGCATGGCGTCGACTACGTCCTCGTTGAAATCCTTATCCGCGCCTTCGCCGCGCAATGCGAAAGACCGGGGGCCTGCGGGGTTGTGGTCGGAGGGGTCGGTCATGGGGGTTGCTCTTGGGTGCGGTCGGAGCGAGGGATCGAATGTTTCGCGGCGGCTTAGGTGTTCGGTGGAATGGGCCGGCGGGGGAAGCTAGGCATCGACTTTATTCGACGGGATTGGGTTTACCAATCTTGATTGGAATGGTCGCGGAAGGTGAGGTTGCGCGGTCGCGGCTTGCGCCGCTCCTACAGGGGGTGGACGAGGCTGGCGTCGCGATTGGGGGGCGGGTGATGCGCCTTGGATGGAACAGGCGACCTGCTGTCAGAAACGAAACGACCGCGGGGAGCGATGTGCGCTCCGACGCGGCCGTTGGTTTTCAGCGCCGGGGTGGGCCCGGCGCGGTTGCAGGTTTACTTGCTCGGACGCTGATCCGCCGTCTCGTCGCGCGCGGCGCGGAACTCGGAGTCTTCGCTCCAGTTCGGCCACTTGTTGGAGTTGGCCAGTTCGTTGCCCAGGGTGTAGAGGATCTGCATGTCGCGGGCCATGCCGGCGAAGGTCCAGGTGGGCTCCCACTGGTCGGCGGGCTGGTGGTAGCGGTCGCGGTTGTAGGCTTCGCTCTCGGCCTTGCCGGCCGCGATGCCGCCGTCGACCTTGTCTTCGCCCGAGCCGAACGAGATCGCCGGGACGCCGCGCTTGGCGAAGGGGAAGTGATCGGAGCGGAAGAAGTGGCCGGCTTCGGGCTTCGGGTCGTCGACGTAGCTCAGGTTCCAGCGCTGGGCGGTGCTGATCAGGTCGGTCAGCAGGTCCTGCTTGGCGCTGCCGGAGGTGGTGAAGTCGCGCGAGGGGCCGGTCGGGTCGAGGGCGTCCATGTTGATGACGGCGACGGTCTTGGCCAGCGGGTACAGCGGTCGCGCGGAGTAGTACTCCGAGCCCAGCAGGCCCTTTTCCTCGGCGGTGACGTTGAGCAGCACGACCGAACGCAGGGGCTTTTTGCCCTTGGCGAAGGCGCGGCCGATTTCGATCAGCGCGGCGGTGCCGGTGGCGTTGTCGACGGCGCCGTTGTAGATCTTGTCGCCCTTCGCATCGGGCTGGCCGACGCCCAGGTGATCCCAGTGCGCGCTGTAGATGACGGTTTCGTCGGGCTTCTTGCTGCCGTCGATGCGCCCGACGATGTTCTGCGAGGTGATGACCTGGCTGTCGACGGCGTAGTTGGCCGACAGGGTCACGTTCTTGAGCACGACCGGCTTGAACTCGCGGGTCTGCGCCTGCTTCTTGAGTTTTTCGAAGTCCAGGCCGGCGCTCTTGAACAGGCTGACGGCGAGGTCGCGCTGGATCCAGCCTTCCATGGTCGGGTGGGTGGCGCTGGGCTTGTCGCGCACCACGTCGAACATGGTGTTGGTGTTGGAGTTCTTGACCGTGGCCCAGCCGTAGGACGCCGGTTCGGTTTCGTGGACGATCAGCAGGCCGAGCGCGCCGCGGCGGGCGGCTTCTTCGAACTTGTAGGTCCAGCGGCCGTAGTAGGTCATGGCCTTGCCGCCGAAGTCGCCGTTGCCGGTTTCGAAGTCGGGGTCGTTGATCAGCACGATCGCGATCTTGCCTTTCAGGTCGACGCCCTTGAAGTCGTCCCACTGGCGCTCGGGCGCGGCGACGCCGTAGCCGGCGAACACCAGCGGGGCGTTCTTGAAGCTGACGCTCTTGGAACCGTCGAGCGCGGCGCGCACGGCGATCTCGTTGCCCTGGGTGAGGGCGCGGGCCTTCTTCTTGACCGACACCGACAGGGTCGGGGTGCCGGCGATTTCGGTGCGCAGCAGCGGCACGGCCTGGGTCCACAGGCGCTTGCCGTCCTTGAGGTCGCCGCCGGGCTGGATGCCGGCCGCCTTCATCTGGGCGACCACGTAGTCGATGGTCTTGGTCTCGCCGGCGGTGGCCGGGCCGCGGCCTTCGAACTCGTCGGAGGACAGGGTCTTGACCTCGTCGGACAGGCGCTTGGTGTCGAAGGTCGGGGCTTTGGGCGCCTTCGGGGCTTTGGCGGGCTTGGCGGCGTGGGCCGGCAGCGACAGGACGGCGGCGCAGAGCACCGCCAGGGGCGTGGCGATTGGCAACTTCATTGGGGAGGCCCTCGGTAGGTCGGCCGATGGTAGCTAGGTGGGGGTGAAGGGTCTATCGGGCTTTGGCTGAGGGATGAGGGGGGTGGGGGTTTGTTTGTGGATGGGGCGGGTGTGGGGGGACGGGCTAAGAGCAAATCCCCCCTGCCCCCTTTTTCAAAGGGGGGAAAAGCACGGGGTGTGGTCGTGCGTCGGCTTGTAGGTGTGAGCGTGCGAGTCGATTCGCCCACTTTGAAAAAGGGGGCTGCGCCCTGCGATGCGTGAGGTTGGGTTGTAGTGGCTGGCGCGGGGGATTTGCTTTTGCGTTTGGTCTGAAACGAAAAGCAAATCCCCCCCTTTTTTTCAAAGGGGAGAACAGCACGGGGTTGGGGAATGGACGCGGGCGTTGCGAGATGAGCGTTGCGACGAATCAAACGCCGCGCATGCGCATCGGATTCGGCGCAGGGTTCGGCGCGGTCGCCGGCAGGTCGCGGATCAGTTTGCCGAATTCGCATACGGCCGGTGCGGCTTCCAGCGAGTTCCAGATCAATACGAACTCGGCGTCGGGCAAGGTCGGCAGGCCGTATTCGCCGTCGACGATGCGCATGCCCGGTTCGACGTCGTCCTCGGCCATCACCGTGATCGCAAGGCCAGCGAGGATCGCCGCGTGCAGGCCCTGCTGGCTCGGCGAGGTGAACACGACATGCCATTCGACCGCGGTGCCATCCAAGGCCGAGATGCCGACTTGCCGGTTGATGCACGGCGGCGGGAAGAAGGCAAACGGCAACGAGGTGTTGGCGGGGACGTCGAAGTAATCGGCCGCGACCCAGACCCAGCGCGTGCGTCGCAGCACGGTGCCGGCGCCGCTACCCGGCAAGGCGATGATCACCGCGAGGTCGAGTTCGTCGGCTTCGACCATCTGCCGCAGGTCCATGCTCATGCTGACGCTCACGTCCAGGCGGATCGACGGGAACGCGCGCGCGAACTGGCACAGCACGTTGGGCAAACGATCGCCGATGAAGTTCTCGGGCACGCCGAAGCGGACCACGCCGGCGATCGGTGAGGGCTGAAAGCGCCGGGTCAAGGCGTCGAGCGATTGCAGGATCTGGCCGGCATGGCGCAGGAAGTCTTCGCCGTCTTCGGTCAGGGTCAGGCGGCGGGTGGTGCGGCGCAGGAGCGGGCGGCCGACTTGTTCTTCCAGGCGGCGGATCTGGTGGCTGATCGCCGACTGGGTCAGGTGCAGGCGTTCGGCGGCGCGGGTGAAGCCGCCGGTTTCGGTGACGGCGACGAAGGTGCGCAGCAGGGCCGGGTCGAAGTCCATGCGCTCAGGATACGGCGATTGATGAGGGGCCGTAATGGGTTCTACAAAATTAAATCATTTCTCTCATGAGTCCGGGGCGGGGAGAATGAGCGGTGTCGGTTGATTGGCGACGCCGCCAATTGCCGCGAAGCTTCGGAGTCTTTTGTGGGAGGGGCTTTAGCCCCGATGCCTTTCGCTCAGGTCACTGAAGACCTTCGCGATCTGAGCGAAAGGCATCGGGGCTCAAGCCCCTCCCACAAAAAACCTCGACGCTGCGATGCGATCTTGCGCCAGCCAACCTGCTGGCCGGCGACGCACGCACCTTTGACCACTGGCAACACGACCGCGGCGCAAACCAAGCGCGGCGATGCGAAGCCCTGCCCCACCGTTTCCCAGGACACCCCATGCCCCTGTCCCCCTCCGGCAAAAACACCCTCGCCCTAGCCGCGGTCAGCCTCGCCGCGCTGATGTTCGGCCTGGAGATCTCCAGCGTGCCGGTGATCCTGCCGACCCTGGAAAACCAGCTGCACGGCGATCTGCGCGACATGCAGTGGGTGATGAACGCCTACACCATCGCCTGCACCACGGTGCTGATGGCCGCGGGCACGCTGGCCGATCGCTACGGCCGCCGCCGCGTGTTCGTGCTCAGCGTGATCGCGTTTGGCGTGACTTCGCTGATCTGCGGCGTGGCGCAGAGCATGCCAGTGCTGATCGCCAGCCGCTTCGCGCAGGGGCTCGCCGGCGGCGCGATGCTGACCTGCCAGATGGCGATCCTGTCGCACCAGTTCCAGGCCGGGCGCGAACGCGGCCGCGCGTTCGCGATCTTCGGCATCGTGTTCGGCGCCGGGCTGGGCTTCGGGCCGATCATCGGCGGCGCGATCGTCGCGCTGTCGAACTGGCACTGGGTGTTCCTGGTGCACGTGCCGCTGTCGGCGCTGACCTGGGTGCTGATCGCGCTCGGCGCGCAGGAGTCGCGCGATCCGCACGCGCACCAGCTCGATCGCGCCGGCATCGTCACCTTGTCGCTGGCGGTGCTCGGCCTGACCTATTACCTGACCCAGGCGCCGGAACAAGGCTTCGCCAGTCCGGTTGCACTGACTGCGCTCGCGATCGCGGTGATCGGCGCGATCGCGTTCGTGATCGCGGAAAAACGCAGCACGCATCCGATGTTCGATTTCGCGGTGTTCCGCATCCGCGATTTCTCCGGCTCGATCATGGGATCGATCGGCATGAACTTCAGCTTCTGGCCGTTCATGATCTACCTGCCGATCTACTACCAGAGCGCGCTGGGCTACGACACGGTGAGCGCGGGACTGGCGCTGCTGGCCTACACCTTGCCGACCTTGTTGATGCCGCCGCTCGCCGAACGCTTGTCGGCGCGCTATTCGTCCGGGGTGGTGATCCCGCTGGGCCTGTTCGCGATCGGCGCGGGTTTCCTGGCGATGCGCTACGGCAGCGCGGTCGAACACGCCAGCTGGCTCAGCATGCTGCCCGGCGCCTTGCTCGCCGGCGCGGGCCTCGGGCTGACCAATACGCCGGTGACCAATACCACCACCGCCGCGGTGCCGAGTTCGCGCGCCGGAATGGCCGCGGGCATCGACATGAGCGCGCGGTTGATTACCTTGGCGATCAATATCGCCTTGATGGGGTTGATCCTGGTCGCGGGCATCGCCGCGCATCTGCGTGGGGTGTTCGGTGCGCGCTTCGATAGCGCGCAGTTGCGGCAGCTCGCCGGGCGGATCGCGGCGGGCGATGTCGACGCCTTGCGGGCGGTGAGCGGCGGCACGCACGAGGTCGCGCATGCCGCGTTGATCGAGGGCTTCGGATGGGTGCTGTGGTACGGCGGCCTCGGCGTGTGCGCTTTGGCCGCGCTGAGCCTGGCGATTTTCGCGCCGGGCCGCGCGCGTTCGGCCGCGGGCGACGCGGACGCGCAGACCGCGTCCTGCGCTCAGTAAGGCCGACGCATCAGAAGAACGCGATGCCCGGCCGCAGCACGAGTTGGAAGATCAGCAACTGCGCGATCACCGCCACCACCGGCACTGCCAGCGAACGCGCGGGCGCGATGCCGGCCGATCGCGCCGACGCGGTCGACCATGCCGCGGCCTGCAGCCACCACACGCCGATCACGAACTCGGCGATCGGCACGATCGCGACCTGATCGAGACTGCCCGGCACCCGCATCGCAATGATCAACGGCAATGCCAGCAAGGCCGGCAAGGTCGCGATGCGAAACATGAAGCCACTGCGCCGTCCCGGCGTGGCGATGTCGCCGGCCTGCGGCGCGAGCGCGAGCAAGGGCCTGGCGAAACCGATCGCCAGCGCCGCGATGATCGGCAGCGCCGTCAGACCCAACGCGAGCTTGGTGCCCGCGCCGAGCTGCAGATAGTCGAAGGCCATGCCGACGTCGTTCTGCGGCACCACCGAGCCGACCACGATCTGCGGCAGCGATTGGAAGTAGCCGTGGAACGCCATCCAGATCGCGAACAGCCGCCAGCCCATGCTGCGCGGCGGGCGCAGCGCGAGCCACGCGGTGCAGGCGATCGCGACCAGCAAGATCGCCAAGGCGCCGGTGCCCTGGAACAGATGCGCGAGCGGATTGTCGCCGTCCCAGTGGTGATTGTTGTGGAACAAGGTCGGCCGCAGGCCCGGGGTCAGCGCCTTGGGCACCACCAGGAACAGTTCCTGGATGAAGAAGATCAGGCTGAAACTGAATGCGTACAACGCGGTGGACTGCAGGGTCGGCCGCCAGCTCCATTCGCTGCGCGGCGCCACCCGGACCGCCGCGCCGCGCGAGCGCAGCACGCCGACCACGCCCCACAGCAGCGGGCCGACCACGACGGTCAGCAGCGAAGCGATTACAACCAACTGCACGGTAGCGTTCATGCCGATGCCACAAACTTGAGTTGCTGCAACAGATACGGCCCAGGTCGCGACGGTTGCAGCCGCTGCAAGGATTTCTTTTGCCTGCCGCGAGAAATCCTCGTTTGTCGTGATGGCCCGCGCTGCCAATAATCCGGGTTCCCCAAGGAGACCTGCCCATGCAACGACGCGATTTTCTGCAATGCGCCAGCGGCCTGCTGCTCGCCGCCGGCGCGAGCGCCAGTTTCGGCGCCGCCGCGCTGACCCCGGTGGTGCCGTTCTGGTCCATGCGCCTGGGCGAACTGGAACGGCGCAGCGGCGGGCGCCTGGGCGTGGCCGTGCTCGACACCGGCAGCGGCGAGCGCATCGCGTGGCGCCAGGACGAACGCTTCCGCATGTGCAGCACGTTCAAGTACCTGCTGGCCGCGGCGATCCTGCGACAGGTCGAATTGGGCAAAGTCACGTTGTCGCAGCAAGTGCCGATCACCGCCGCCGACATGATCGCGCATGCGCCGTTCACCCAGCCGCTGGTGGGCCACAGCGCGAGCGTCGCGCAACTGTGCGAGGCGACGGTGACCTTGAGCGATAACCCGGCGGCGAATCTGCTGTATCCGCTCGTCGGCGGCCCGCAGGGCTTGACCCGATTCCTGCGCGAGATCGGCGACGGCATCACCCGCACCGATCGCACCGAACCCACGCTCAACGGCGGCGCGCCCGACGATCCGCGCGACACCAGCACGCCGAATGCGCAGGTCGCCACGATGCAGCGCCTGCTGCTGGGCGATGCCTTGAAGGAATCCTCGCGCAAGCAGTTGATCGCCTGGCTGGTCGCCAACAAGACCGGCGACAAGCGCCTGCGCGCAGGTCTGCCGGCCGGGGTGCGGGTCGGCGACAAGACCGGCAGCGGCGACGGCGCCACCAACGATGTCGCGATCGTCTGGCCGCCCGGCCGCGCACCGATCCTGATCGTCAGCTACCTGGCCACCGGCAAGCTCGACGGCGACGGCCGCGACGCCGTGCTTGCCTCGGTGGCGAGCATCGTGACCGAGCATCTGGGCATCGGCGCGGCGCGCCGCTGAGTCCGCGCGTCGGCATCTTGCAGTGCATGCGCAAGCGGCCCGTGCGGCCGCTTGCGCACTGGTGCGCGCGCGCCGTTTAGAATCCAGGTTGGTGCAGCCCCGCCGCTGTCGCGCGGGCTCGCGTAACAAGGACTTGAATGAACCGCACTTCCTGGATTCTGGTCGCGATCGGCCTGACCGCGGCCGCGCTCGCCGCGACCTTCGTGATCGAACCGGGCGCGCCGCGCGCCTTGTTGAACGCGGCCAAGCCCGCACCCGCGCCGACGCCGTTCGGCTGGAACGCGCAACTCGAACTCATCGCCGGCGACGGCGTGCGCGGCCTGCGCAACGCGACCGCCGCGCAGGCGCGCTTCGCCGATCCCTACGGTCTGGCGCGCAGCGGCAACGGCACGTTATATGTCGCCGATGCCGGCGACAACAATCTGATCCGGCTGATCCGCGCCGACGGCCGCGTCGCCACCGTGGCCGGTTCGATCGAAGGTTTCGCCGATGGCGCGGGCACCAAGGCGGCGTTCAATACGCCGTCCGGGTTGACCATCGACAACCTCGGCAACCTGTATGTCGCCGACACCGGCAATCACGCGATCCGCAAGATTTCGCCGCAGGGCGTGGTGAGCACACTGGCCGGCACCGGCGTGGCCGGTTATCGCGACGGCGCCGGCGCGCAGGCGCAGTTCAACGGGCCGATCGGCGTGGCGGTGAGTCAAGCCGGCCGCGTCTTCGTCGCCGATACCTACAACGACCGCATCCGAGTGATCGAACCCGACGGCACCGTCAGCACGCTGGCCGGCGGCGAACGGCCCGGCGACAGCGACGGCGCGGCGGCAATCGCGCGCTTCGATACGCCGACCGCGCTGGAGATCGATGCGCAAGGCATCGTCTGGGTCGCCGACACCCGCAACCACGCGATCCGCCGGGTCGAACCCGATGGCGACGTCAGCACCTTGAACCTGTTGCCGACCGCCGAAGGCGACAATCCGCTGTCGCGTCCGACTGCGTTGGCGATCACTCACGACGGCGTGTTGTACGTCGGCGACATGTCCACCGGGATGGTGTTGCAGGTTCGCGCCGACGGTAACTGGGTGCCGCTGACCGGCAACGCGCAGGAGCAACGCCTGTCGCTGCCCGCGGCGATGAGCCTCGACGCCGACGGCGCGATCTACCTCACCGATGCAGGCAGCTACCGCGTGCACCGCATCGCGCCGGCCGCGGCGCAGCCCATCGTCACCGTCGCCGGCCCGTCACCGTTGGACCCGTTGCCGTTCACCGCCGGCCGCTGGCCGCTGCATCCGCAGGACGCGTGGCACGAAGTCGTCGGCACCCTGGGTGAAGTACGCGGCGACGGCCGCGGCGAAAGCCGCCATCACCTGCACGGCGGCTTCGACATCCGCGGCGACATCGGCCAGCAGGTGCTGGCGATCGCCGACGCCAAGACCAGCAATCCGTCGAGTTCGTGGGGTTACGGCAGCCTCGGCGAAGGCGCGTCGCTGGATACGATCAGCTACATCCACATGCGCGTGGGCCGTAACGGCAAGGGCGAACCGATCGATATCGCGCGCTTCCAGCCGATCGCCGGCGACGACGGCAAGACCGAGCGCATGCGCCTGCGTCGCGGCACCCGTTTCAAGGCCGGCGACGTGCTCGGCACGATCAACCCGATGGCGCATGTCCATCTGGCGCTGGGGTCGAACGGGTACGAGCGCAATGCGGTGACCCTGGGCTTCACCGGCTACGCCGATCACTACGCGCCGCGGATCGAACGCATCCAGTTGCTCGACGCGCTGGAACAGCCGCTCGCGCAGAAGGAGCAAGGCCGCCTGCTGGTATCGCGCGGGCAACCGGGCGTGCAGATCGTGGTCGAGGCCTGGGATCAGGTCGACGACAACCTGGCGCGGCGCCGGCTCGGTCTGTACACGCTGGGCTATCAATGGCTCGATGCCGCGGGCAAGCCGCTGCCCGGCTACGAACAGCCGCGCATGAACATCGAGTTCGACCGCAAGCCGCCCGACGACGCGACCAAGGTGCTGTACGCCGCCGACAGCGGCATCACCGTCCACGGCAGCGCGATCACCCGCTTCCGCTACGTGCTGACCAACACGGTGCGCAACGGAAAGGTCGCCACCGGCCTGTGGTCGCCGAGCGAATTGCCGGCCGGCGATTACACCCTGCGCATCAGCGCGCGCGATTACAGCGGCAACGAGGCGAGCGCGGGGCGCGACTTGGCGATTCGCTTGCGTTGATCGCTGTTGCTCAGATGCAGATATGAAAAAGCCCCGTCGTTGCCGACGGGGCTTTCTTTTTATCGTCCGCCGCAGCGCGTGTTCGACGCGGCTGGGTCGATGCTGCCTCGAACCTCAGTGGTTCGACGCCGCCTGTCAGGACGCGGCTTTCAGCGCATGCTTGCGCGAGCTCATCACCTGATGGCACTCGCGTACCTGCGGCAGCAGTCGTTCGACTTCGACGCGCGCGGCCGGCGGCGTGTCGCTGTCGGACAGGGTCTCGTTGAAAGCCTTGAGGAGGCGATCTTCCGACTCTTCCAGTTCGGCCACGTAGCCGTACTGGGTGTCGCCGAGGGTCGCGCGCACCTTGCCGTAGAACTGCTGCATCGAGCCGACGAAGGTGCCGTGCTCGGCCGGCTTGCCGCCCGCGGCGACCACCGCCGAGCTCAGGCTGGTGACGATGTCGCCTTTCACACCGGCGATGCGCACGAACAACGCGGAGAGTTCGGCATCTTTCACCTTCTGCGCCGCCTCCGTGTAGAAGTCCTTGCCGTCGCGCGCGATTTCGATGAGGTCGTTGAGGGTATGCGTCGTCTTCGTCTGGGTATTCATTGAAGCTCCTGGCTGACCGGCAAGATCGTGTCGCGCCGGTCGTGTGGGGATGATTGCTCGTAATGAGCCGGCGATGTGCGCCGGTGACGTGGACTATTTCGTATCGCTCATTAAGACCTCGTGACCCTCGCACGCAACGGTTCATGCAATGGGTCGCGATGAACAGTTCATATTTTTTATTCTCGCGATAACTCACGCTGCGTTGATCTTGCACGCGGCATCACGCGTGCATGGTTCGTTATCAATACCGCCGGATCGCCGTCTCGACCGAACGCATTGCACACCGCCAAGCGAGCTTACGACGCCATCACGAAGCGTTTTGCACAGTAACGGCATTCCATCGTCGGACCGGTGCATGCAGCCTGATGATCTGATCGTGGTTCGTCCGCAAGGACTGTATTGCCCGGCGGGCGATTTCTATATCGATCCGTGGCAACCGGTCGCGACCGCGGTCGTGACTCACGGCCACGCCGATCACGCGCGCCCCGGAATGGGCACGTATCACGGCAGCGAGGCGGGCCTGCCGATCCTGCGCTGGCGCTTGGGCGAGCAGGCCTACCGAAGCCATGGCTATGGCGAACGCTTCGGTCTGGGCCGCGCGCGCGTGTCGCTGCATCCGGCCGGGCACGTGCTCGGTTCGGCGCAGGTGCGCATCGAAGCCGGCGACGAGGTCTGGGTTGTATCGGGCGATTACAAACGCCAGCACGATCCGACCTGCGCCGCGTTCGAACCGGTGGCGTGCTCGACCTTCATCACCGAGTCGACCTTCGCGCTGCCGATCTATCGATGGCCGGACACGGCGCAGGTGGTGGCCGAGATCGTCGAATGGCGCGAGCATTGCGCCGCGCGCGGCGAAGCGGCGGTGCTGTTCTGCTACGCGCTGGGCAAGGCGCAGCGCATTCTGGCCGAGCTCGCCAAGCAATCCTCGCGGCCGGTGTGGGTGCACGGCGCGATCGCGTCAGGCGTGGAGGTCTATCGCCAGGCCGGCGTGGCCATGGCCGATACCCAGTTGGTCGCGGATGCCAAATCGCGCGACGAATGGGCCGGCGAACTGGTGCTGGCGCCGCCGTCGGCCGCGGGTTCGACGTGGATGCGCCGGTTCCGTCGCGTGCAGACCGGGTTCGCGTCGGGCTGGATGCGCATCCGCGGCAATCGGCGCCGGCGCAACTACGATCGCGGTTTCGTCATCTCCGATCACGCCGATTGGCCGGCGCTGCTGCGGACCATCGAGGAAAGCGGCGCCGAGCGGGTGATCGCCCATCACGGCCGTTCCGAGCCGTTGCTGCGCCTGCTCGCCGAGCGCGGCCTGCGCGTGGACCGGTTGGATACCGGCGTGGAAGGCGAACGCGCATGAAACGCTTCGCCGCCCTGTTTCGCGAGCTCGATCGCAGCACCGCGACTTCGGACAAGCGCGCCGCGCTGATCGATTACTTCCAGGCCGCCGCGCCGCGCGATCTGGCCTGGGGCCTGTGGCTGCTGTCGGGCCACAAGCTCGCCAAGATCGCCAACCAGCGCGAATTGCGCGAATGGGTCGCGCAGGAAACCGGACTGGCCGGCTGGTTGATCGACGACAGCTACGATCAGGTCGGCGACCTGGCCGAAACCCTCGGCCTGCTGCTCGACGAACCCGAGGCCGCCGCGGTCGTGGACCGGCCGCTGCACGAGTGGATCGAGCTGCGGCTCGCGCCGCTGAGCGGCGTGGACCCGGCGACGCGACGCGATGCGGTGGTCGCCGGTTGGCGCGGCTTGCAGGCCGAGCAGCGTTTCGTGTTCAACAAACTATTGACCGGCGCCTTGCGCGTGGGCGTATCGCAGCGACTGGTGCAGCAGGCGTTGGCGCAATGGTCCGGGGTGGACATCGCGCTGATCGCGCAACGCATGCTCGGCGCATGGCAGCCTTCGCCCGAGTTCGTGCAGCAACTGCTCGCGAAGGAAACCACCGCGCAGGACCGGCAGCAGCCGTATCCGTTCTTTCTCGCCTCGCCGCTGGACGCCAAGGACGACGCGCCGCCCACGCAGGCGCTGGGACCGATCGAGGACTGGGTGCTGGAATGGAAATGGGACGGCATCCGCCTGCAGCTGATCCATCGCCAGGGTCAGTCGCTGCTGTGGTCGCGCGGCGAGGAACGCCTGGACGGACGCTTTCCCGAAATCGAATCAGCGGCGCGGCGGTTGCCGCGCGATTGCGTGCTCGACGGCGAGCTGCTCGGCTGGCGCGACGGCGACGCGCGGCCGCTGCCGTTCGCCGCCTTGCAGACGCGCATCCAGCGCCGCAAACCCGGGCCGAAGATCCTGGCCGACACGCCCGCGCGCATGCTCGCCTACGACCTGCTCGAACTCGACGGCGAGGACTGGCGGCCGCGGCCGCTGCACGAACGTCGCGCCGCCTTGGCCGAGCTGCTGGCGGCGCATGCCGATCCGGCGATCGTGCTGTCCGCGCAGGTCGACGCCGAGGACTGGACGCAAGCGGCGGTGTTGCGCGAACAGGCGCGCGAACGCGGCGTGGAGGGCCTGATGCTCAAGCGCCGCGATTCGACCTATCAGGTCGGGCGCCGGCGCGGCGACTGGTGGAAATGGAAGATCGATCCGCTGACCATCGATGCGGTGCTGGTGTACGCGCAAGCCGGCAGCGGCCGCCGCAGCACCTTGTACACCGACTACACCTTCGCGCTGTGGGACGGCGAGGCGCTGGTGCCGATCGCCAAGGCGTATTCGGGCCTGGACGACGAGGAAATTTTGCAACTGGACCGCTGGATCCGCGCCAATACGCTCGAACGCTTCGGGCCGGTGCGCTCGGTGACGCCCTTGCATGTGTTCGAGCTGGGTTTCGAGGCGGTCAACCGGTCGAGCCGGCACAAGTCGGGGATCGCGGTGCGCTTTCCGCGGATCCTGCGCTGGCGTCGCGACAAGACCGCCGAGCAGGCCGATCGGATCGAGACGCTGAAGGCGCTGGCGCCATGAGCCGCGTCGCGGGGTAAGTCGCGGCGCATCGGCGCGGCTTCGGCACGGCCGCGCGGTGACATGATCGTGCGCGGCGATCGGGACGCCGTCGGGGCTCAAGCCCCTCCCACAAAATACTTCGTGGCCGCTCGCGACCTGGCGGCCCCAAGCGCACGCGTTCATTTCGTTCGCGGCATTCGAAGCCGATGCGGACCGACCTTGCGGATCAGCCCAGCACCCGACGCAGATACGGCGCGGTTCGACTGCCCTTGGCGCGAGCGACCTGCTGCGGCGTTCCACTGGCGACGATGGCGCCGCCATCTTCGCCCGCGCCCGGGCCGACGTCGATTACCCAGTCGCTGTCGGCGACCACGCGCATTTCGTGCTCGACCACGATCACCGTGTTGCCGGCATCGACCAGGCCATGCAGTTGCGCCATCAGCTTGTCGACATCGGCCGGATGCAGCCCGGTGGTGGGCTCATCGAGCACGTACAGGCTGTTGCCATGCTGGCTGCGCTGCAATTCGGTGGCCAGCTTGATGCGCTGGGCTTCGCCGCCGGACAGTTCGGTCGCCGGCTGGCCCAGGCGCAGATAGCCCAGACCGATGTCGCGCAACAGAGTCAGCGGTCGCCGCACCGCGTCTTCGTCGGCGAAGAACGCCAGCGCCTCGTCGACCGTCATCGCCAGCACGTCGGCAATGCTGCGGCCGTTCAACACCACTTCCAGCGTCTTCGCGTTGTAGCGACTGCCGTGGCAGGTCGGGCACGGCGCGTACACGGTCGGCATGAACAGCAATTCGACCTGGACGAAGCCTTCGCCCTCGCAGGTTTCGCAGCGGCCCTGCGCGACGTTGAACGAGAACCGGCCGGCGTTGTAGCGCCGCGACTTGGCCAGCGCGGTGCCGGCGAACAGTTTGCGCACGTGGTCGAACAGGCCGGTGTAGGTCGCCAGATTCGAGCGCGGCGTGCGTCCGATCGGTTTCTGGTCGACGTTGACCAACCGCTTGATCGCTTCGGCGCCGCCGTGGATGCGTCCGGCGGTCTTGGCGATTTCGCTGGGCTGCGGCTCGCCGCTGTCGGATTCTTCGACCGGCGGCTCGTGGCCCAGATGATCGCCGACCAGCTCGACCAGGGCCTGGCTGACCAGACTGGATTTGCCCGAACCCGACACGCCGGTGACGGCGGTGAACACGCCCAGCGGAAAACGCGCATCCAGGCCGTGCAGGTTGTTGCGATGCAGGCCGCGCAGTTCCAGCCAGCCGCTCGGCGAACGCGGCGTTCTCGCGCGCTGCGCGGCGGCATCGTCGGCGGCGAACAGATACCGCGCGGTGTGCGAAGTCTTGACCGTGCGCAGGCCATCGGGCGGGCCGCTGTAGAGAATCTGTCCGCCGTTCTGTCCCGCGTCCGGACCCACATCCACCAGCCAGTCGGCGCGCCGCATCATGTCCAGATCGTGTTCGACCACGAACACCGAATTGCCGGCGTGCTTGAGTTGATCCAGCGCGCGGTGCAGCGCTTCGCTGTCGGCCGGGTGCAGGCCGGCGGAGGGTTCGTCCAGCACGTAGACCACGCCGAACAGGTTGGAACGGATCTGGGTCGCCAGCCGCAGGCGTTGCAGTTCGCCCGGCGACAGGGTCGGCGTGGTGCGGTCCATCGCCAGATAGCCCAGGCCCAAGGCCTGCAAGGTCGCGATGCGCTCGACCAGGTCGTGGGCGATGCGTTGCGCGGCGATGCGTTTTTCTTCGGACAGGTCCGGCGTGCGGCGCACGTCGGTGCCGCCGGCGTGCGCCGAACCGCCCGCGGCGACGCGCTTGGCGGTGTCCTGGGCGCTGGCCGCGCGGCTGCGCGTGGTCGCCTTCGTCGGCGCATCGAAGCGCCCGCTCGCGGCCGGCGCCAGCACCTCGGCGATGCGGTTGAGCGACAGCCGCGACAGGCTGCCGATGTCGAGACCGGCGAAGGTCACCGACAGCGCTTCGCGCTTGAGCCGGCGGCCGTCGCAGACCGGGCACGGCGCGCCGCTCATGAAACGCGCGACGCGTTTTTTCATCAACGCGCTCTGGGTAGTGGCGAAGGTGTGCAGCACGTAGCGGCGCGCGCCGGTGAAGGTGCCCATGTAACTGGGCTCGGCCTTGCGACGTACTGCCGCGCGGGTCTGCGCGGGGGTGAAGCCGGCATACACCGGCGCGACCGGTTGTTCCTCGGTGTACAGGATCCAGTCGCGGTCCTTCTTCGGCAGATCGCGCCAGGGCACGTCGACGTCGTAGCCCAGCGTCACCAGGATGTCGCGCAGGTTCTGGCCATGCCAGGCCGGCGGCCACGAGGCGATCGCGCGATCGCGGATGCTCAGCGACGGATCGGGCACCATCGCCCGTTCGGTGACTTCATACACGTAGCCCAGCCCGTGGCAATTGGGGCAAGCGCCTTGCGGCGTGTTCGGCGAGAAATCCTCGGCGTACAGCATCGGCTGCTTCGGCGGATAGGTGCCGGCGCGCGAGTACAGCATGCGCAGCAGGCTCGACAGCGTGGTCACGCTGCCGACCGTGGAGCGAACGTTCGGGGTGCCGCGCTGCTGTTGCAGCGCCACCGCCGGCGGCAGGCCGTCGATCGCGTCCACGTCGGGCACGCCGACCTGGTCGATCAGGCGCCGCGCATACGGCGACAGCGATTCCAGATAACGGCGCTGCGCCTCGGCGAACAAGGTCCCGAATGCCAGCGAGGATTTACCCGAACCCGACACGCCGCTGAACACCACCAGCGCATCGCGCGGAATGTCGACGTCGATGTCCTTGAGGTTGTGCTCGCGCGCGCCGCGCACGCTGACGAACGCGTCGAAGCCGGAAGTGTTGCGAGTGGATTGCTTTGCCATGGATCAGCCGAAGGACGTCTATCGGCGGCCATTGTGCGCGAGCCCGCGTTAGCGCGACATGCAGCGCCGGCGGTTCGGCCGGCGTCGCGCGGACCTCAGCGGCCTGGCGCCCGGGGCGAATCGGTATCGGCGCGTTCGGCCTGGCTCCGGTCGAGGTCGGCATGACGCGGCGTGCGTTGGCCGCGTTCGTCGATCAGGGCCTGCAACTGCATCGGCAACAGCTCCAACCGGTTCTTGTCCCAGACCGTTTCGTCCAGGTGTTCGGTTGCGTCGGCCGTGGCACCGGTCAGGAACACGAACAGGCTGGCTGGCGCTTGCGCGCGCACGATCGCACGCGCGGCCTCGCCGTCGAAGCCGGGCAGGTTGAGATCGCACAGGACGATGTCCGGCGCGAACTCGGCCAGGGCCGCGCGCAGTTGCGGCTCGTTGTCGACCCGGCGACTGACCCAGGCCGCAGGCCAGCGGCCAAGCTCCAAGGTCGCCAGTTCGACGTCCTCGGCGACGTCGTCGACGAACAGCAAGCGCCAGGTCATGGCGCGCTTACCCTTGCACCTTGAACGGCGGTTCGTTGATCACCGCCCAGAACTTGCCGAGCGTGCGCACCGCCTCGAAGAACTGATCCACGTCGACCGGCTTGACCACGTAGGCGTTCACGCCCAGGTCCCAGCTGCGCACCAGGTCGGCCTCCTCGCGCGAGGACGACAGGATCACCACCGGCAACAGCCGCAGTTTTTCGTCCTGGCGCAACGCTTCGAGCACTTCCAGGCCGTCCATGCGCGGCATCTTGATGTCGAGCAGCAGCACCGAGGGATCGCCCTCGCCGCGGTCGGCGTACTTGCCGCGACGGAACAGGTAGTCCAGCGCCTCCACGCCGTCGGTGACGTGCACGATCGGATTGAGCAGGTTGGCCTCGCGCAGGGCGTCGATGGCCATTTCCGCGTCGTAGGGACTGTCTTCGGCGAGCAGGATGGTGCGGATGTCAGTCATGGCCCGAAGGTCCCCTGGCAAGTTCGGTATTGGAAGGAAGGATGAAATGGAACGTGGCGCCCTCGCCCGGCCGGCTCTCGGCCCAGATCCGGCCGTTGTGGCGGGTCAGCACGCGGCGCACGCTGGCCAGGCCGATGCCGGTGCCGGCGAATTCGCTGGCCGAATGCAGGCGCTGGAACACGCCGAACAGCTTGCCGGCGAAGGCCATGTCGAAGCCGGCGCCGTTGTCGCGCACGCTGAAGTGATGGTTGCGTTCGTCGTCGTAGCGGTGCTCGACCTCGATGATCGAGGGCTGGCTGTTGACGCTGTACTTGACCGCATTGCCGAGCAGGTTGAGCCAGACCTGGCGCAGCATGTTCTCGTCGCCGACTACCACCGGCAGCGCCGACAGTTTCCACTGGATGTTGCGGCCGGGCTGGTCCATGCGCGCGTTGGCGTCGAGCATCGAGCGCGTCTCCTGCACCATCGACTGCATGTCCACCGCCTGCAGGCGCATGGCGCTGCGGCCCAGGCGCGAATACACCAGCAGGTCGTCGATCAGGTCGGACATGCGCTTGGCGGAATTGGAGATGACCTGCAGGTAGTGGCGCGACTTTTCGTCGGCGGCCTCGCCCAAGTGACGCTGCAGCTTGTCGGCGAAGCCGGCGGTGTGGCGAAGCGGCGCGCGCAGATCGTGCGAGACCGAGTAGCTGAAGGCTTCCAGCTCGCGGTTGACGTCGGAGATCTGCTCGACCTTGCCCTCGAGCTGGCGATTGAGTTCGTGGATGCGGTTCTCGCCGGCGCGGCGGGCGCTGATGTCGCTGGCGGTGATCATCACCGTGTTTTCTTCGGTTTCCGGCAGCGGCATGCGCCGGGCGTTGATCACCATCACCCGACGCACGCCGTCGTGGGTGATCTGCTCGCGCTCGTAGTCCCACAGCTCGCGGCCGCGATTGAGCACTTCGGCCAGCCGGCGCGTGGTTTCCTCGTCGGCCCAGGCGCCGCCGCCGAGTTCGGTCAGCTTCTGTCGCTCGTCGGGCTCGTCGCGCATGCCGTACAGCTCGCCGAAGGCGACGTTGGCCAGCACCACGCGCAGATCGCGATCGACCACCGCGATCGGCTCGCGCACGGTATCGAGCACCACCGAGGCATGCGCGCTCGCGGTCTGCGCGTCGCGCTCGGCGTTCAAGCGCCGCCGCATCTGGCGCAGGGCGAAGAAGCTGATCGCGGCGAGCACCAGGATCTGCGCGAACACCGCGCCCCAGCGCGTGAGTTCGGTCAGGCGGATGCGCTGTTCGTATTGGGTCTGCCGCTGCGCCAGCAAGTCGCGCTCTTGCTTGATCAGCGCGGCGATCAGCGCGCCGACCGGGTATTGGCTCACCGCCTGGCTGATCCGCTCGACCGGCAGCGGTTGGGCATGCGGCCGGGCAATGTCGTGCATCGACTGCAACCGCAGCCGGACCTGCCCGCGCAACTCGCCCAGGCGCAATTGCTGGCCCGGGTTGTCCTGGGTCAGCCGTTGCAGTTCCTGCAATTCCTGGCTCACGCCCGCGCGGGCGTCGGCGATGCGCCGGTCGAAACGCTCGTTGCGCGGGACGCCGGCGGCCAACGCCAGCGAGGCCGCCTCGACATCGCGGATGTTCTGGCCCAGCGCCTGGGCCCGGGCATCCACCGCGAGGGTGTGCTGGACCCAGTCGGAGGCCTCCACCGCGGACTGGTTGGCCTGCAACAGGACCCAGGCCGGCGCGACCACGATGAGCACGATGACGAACGCCAGCCCGGTGGCCTGCCAGAACGGCGAAAGTCGGTCGACGGAGCGTAGGGGCATGAGTAGGAAGGCCGTCTGGGTGAGGTCGCACCGCGCGGCCATACGCTCCCGAGGCAGGCCGCATCATCGCGTCGAGGCCGGGTTATGTGCAATAGGCCTGGTGTCATGGCACCGCGTCGGCACACTCGGCGGCCCAGGCTGAAACGTTCAGCCTGGTTGTGCGACCTCGCGCCGGTTTGATTCGCTTGCGTTACATGTAGGCGCCGAGCCGGCAGCGCGACCGATGGCGACTGCGGCGGCGGGGAACGTTCGCGAATCGCGACAGGACGATCGACCCGGCGACCCTAGCCGTAGCGTTTCTGGCAGACCTCGCAGAAAAACGCGCGCCGCTTGAACCGGCCCAGGTGCTTGCTGTAACTCAGACGCGCGCCGTCGCGGGGACAGTGGGTCTTGGTATGCACCTGGTAATGCCGCTTGAGTACCAACGCCTTTTTCCAGCGGTAGAAATCGAAACTGTAGTCGCGGGCCTGTTCGATCAGTTCGCTCAGTTTGCGCGGCGGCAGCGCGCCGACCGTGCTGAGCGGATGCACACCGATGCGGTGCAGGACTTCGTTCTTGATGATGTTGCCGACCCCGGCGAAGACGTTCTGATCGAGCAAGGCATCGGCGACCAGTTCGTCCGGGCGCAGCTTGAGTTTCTTGCGCGCCGCCTTGGGGTCCCAGGCCGGGTTCATCACATCGCCGGTCCAGTCGTAGGCCTCGTCCAACGGCCCTTCGATGAACTTGACCGAGCAATTGTAGAAATTGAGTTCGTCGCCGAGCGCGAAGCGCAGGCTCACCCGCGGCGCGGCCGGCCGCTGCTCGTTGATGCGATAACTGCCGAACAGCATCAAGTGGATGCGCAGACTGAAATCTTCGAACTCGATCAGCAAATGCTTGCCCCAGGTGCGCAACGCCACGATGGTGTGGCCGCGCATGCGCTGGATGTCCTGCGCGCTGTTGCCCGCAACGCTCAGCACTTCGCGTCCTGCGAAATCGGCGGCTTCTTCCTTGAGAATGACGATCGTCGGGCCTTCAGGCATGACCGCAGTATCGGCGCGCAAGGTTAGCGATGCGTCAACGCGAATGCATCGTCGCCATGCGATGCTCGTTGCTCACGACATCAAGGCAGTGCCTGCGCGAATGAACGAGTCATCTTCAGCACAACGCACGCGCGTTCGCGTCGGCTGCGCTGGCTGGTCGATCTCGGCCGCGCATCGCGACGGGTTCGGCGCGGGCGACAGCATGCTCGCGCGGTACGCCACGGTGTTCGACGCGGTGGAGATCAATTCCTCGTTCTACCGGCCGCACCAGCGCAAGACCTACGAACGCTGGGCCGCCAGCGTGCCGGCCGATTTCCGCTTTTCGGCCAAGCTGCCCAAGAGCATCTCGCACGAGGCACGCCTGCATCGCACCGGGCCGTTGCTCGAACCGTTCATCGACGAGGTCACCGGCCTGGGCGCGAACCTGGGCGGGCTATTGCTGCAACTGCCGCCGAGCCTGGCGTTCGATGCGCGCACCGTCGCGACGTTCTTGCGCATGCTGCGGGCGCGCTGGCACGGCGGCTGCGTGTGCGAGCCACGCCATGCGAGCTGGTTCACGCCGGCGGCGACCGAGCTTCTGCGCAAGCACGCGATCGGCCGGGTCGGCGCCGATCCCGCGCTCGGCGAGGACGCGCGCGTGCCCGGCGCCGACGGGTCATGGCGCTATTGGCGATGGCATGGCTCGCCGCGGATGTACTACAGCGCCTATTCGCCTTCGGCCCTGGCCGAGCTGGCCGGGCAAGTCGCGGCCACGCAGGACGGCGGCGAGACCTGGGCGATCTTCGACAACACCGCGGCCGGGCATGCGATCGGCGATGCGCGCAGCCTTCAGTCGCTGCTGGCCGCGCGCCGCGGCTAGACCGTTCCGATCGAGCGCCTCGCGGCCGACGCTCGAACGCGGCGGCGGCGCGCGCTCGATGTCTACACCGACTCGCTCGCCGCGACCGCCGGAAAGCGGCAGGTGAAGGTAGTCCCGGCCTGCGGCGATGCGTCGAGGTCGAGCGATCCCGCGTGCGCCTTGGCGATCTGCGCGGCGATATACAGCCCGAGCCCCAGGCCCGCGCGTTGGGTCGCGACGCCGTCGCGCGGGTAAGGTTCGAACTCGGGCGACAGCGCGGCCACCGACGCGATGCCGCCGAAGTGATGCACGCTCAGACGAAACACGTTGCCTTCGCACTGCGCCGTCACCCGGATCGGCCGTCCGCGCTCGCCTGTGCCGATCGCGTTGGCGACCAGGTTGTCGAGCACTCGCACGATCCGCTGCGGATCGCAGAACACCGCGCCGTCCAGGCCGATATCGGCATCGATGGCGCGGCCGGGATGCGCCCGGCGCAAACGCTCGATCGCCGTGCGCAGGCGCTGCGACAGATCCTCGTTGCGGGTGACGGTCAAGGGAATGCCGAGGCCGAGCCGGCCGCAGGCGAAATCCACGATGTCGCTGGTCACATCGCTGATGCGGGTGCAGCTGGCGACCATCTCGGCGATATAGCCGCGATCCTCGGCCGGCAACTGCGGCGATTGGTTTAGCAGGTACAGCCCGGTGACGATCGCCTGCAGCGGATCGCGGATTTCCTGGCCCAGCAGCGCCATGAACTGTTCGCGCAGCAACGCCATCTTCTCGGCGCTGCGCAGCGCTTCGTCGGATTGCTCCAGGCGCTCCTCGATCTCGAGCTGGCGCCCGATCAGTTCGGCGAACAGTTCGAAGGTGCGCAGCACGTTGGGATCGTCGAGATCGGCCGGCACGCTGTCGATCGCGCACAAGGTGCCGAAGAACGAGCCATCGACGCGGAAGATCGGCACCGAGATGTAGCTCTCCAGGCCGTACTGCTTCGGTGTGTGGTGACCGCTGAACAGCGGATGCGCGCTGGCATGGCCGAACACCACCGGCGTGTGATGCTGGCGGATCTCGTTGCAGATCGTCGTTTCCAGTTGCAGCTCGCCGCCGGGCAGCAGGCCGAAACCCAGCTCGTCGCGCACCGCGCAGGCGATCCAGCGGTCCTCGGTGACCTTGGCCACGGCGGTGAAGCGCATGCCGGTGGTGCGGGCCGCGGCTTCGAGAATGCCCGGCACGGCGGTGATCCGCGCGATGGCGTCCAGATCGGAAAGTATCGCGTCCACGGCCACGCTCGGTTCGAAGGACGCCTAGGGTACGCTCGAACGCGGCCGGTATCGCGATCGCATCGTGGTCGCCGAATCGGGCGACGCGATTCGCGAACCCGTAGGATGCGGCTGAACCGTTAACGCTGAATCGGCGACAAGGAAACCCGATGGAACTCCTCGACGTCATCGTGGTGGGCGGCGGGCCGGCCGGCTTGACCGCCGCGACCTATCTGCAGCGCTTTCATCGGCGCTGCCTGTTGATCGACGCCGGCGACAGCCGCGCGCTGCGCATTCCCGAAAGCCACAACTGCCCGGGCTTTCCCGATGGCGTGTCGGGTCCGGAACTGGTCGCGCGCATGCATACGCAGGCGCGCGAGGCCGGGGTCGCGTTCGAATCGGGCAGCGTCGATGCGCTGACCCGGCGCGACGACGGCGGTTTCGTGGTCAGCGCGCGATCGCGGCAATGGCGCAGCCGCGCGGTGATCCTGGCGACCGGCATGCGCGATGTGCTGCCCGACGTCGCCTGGGCCGAGGACGCGATCGCCTGCGGCGCGCTGCGCCTGTGCGCGGTGTGCGATGCGTTCGAGGCCACCGATCTGCGGATCGGTGTGTATGGGCCGCGTCGCGCGGTGGCCTCGCACGGGCGTTTCCTGCGCGGCTACACGAGCCGGCTGGTGCTGATTTCGACCGATCAGGCGTTCGATGCGGGCGATGACGAAGCCTTTGCCGACGGCGCGACGCAGATGCTGGCACCGGGCGGCGAACTGCAGTTCGACGGCCGACGCTGTGCGTATCGCGAACCGGGCGGCACGGTCACCGAACTCGACACGCTGTATCCGTATCTCGGCGTGGAAGCCGAGCATCCGCTGGTCGCCTGCGCCGGAGCCGGCGCCGAGCGCCCCGGCGAAACCGTGGTCGACGCGCATCAACGCACGCGGCTTCCCGGTCTGTACGCGATCGGCGACATGGTCAGCGGCTTGAACCAGATCTCGGTGGCGGTGGGCCAGGCCGCGATCGCGGCCACCCATCTGCACAATGCGCTGCCGTTCGTGCCGCGGCCTGCGCCGGCGTCGATCAGGTAGCGATCGAAGCCTCGGCGATGATCGCGACGCTCAGCGCGGCTTGCGTCGCGACAAACGACTGCGATTGGCCTTGACCGTGCGTGCCACCGGCTTGAGCCCTTCGGCGAGGATGCGATCGCCGGTGGCGAACCAGCCGCTCCACTGCTGCCACGGCGTCGCGCCGGGCATCCAGGCGCTCCATGCCGAGGTGGTCCACGGCGCCATCCAGGCCGCGCCCGCCATCGCCCACCAGCCTTGCATGGCGGCGGCGGATTTCTCCGACACCATCCGGCTCCATTCGCGCTGTGTCTGCGCCGACGGCGGATAGCCGCCCTGCGCGGTTTCCATCAAGCGCTGGGCGATCACCCACGGTGCCGCCTGGGCGATGGAAGCGAGTTGATCGGACGATCGAGTGGGCGTGGGCGACATGGGCAACTCCGGGAATCGAGTTCGCACAGTGCCTGAGGCCTGTGCTGTGGCTGTGACGATGCGGCGCGGATGTGCGGAAACTGCCGCTTTGCGATGAATGGTTCACGAAAACTGGCGGTCGACACGCCAGTCCTGGCCTTTGCGGGACAGGCGTTGGCGCGCCGCTCCGCGCGATCGGTTGACTCGGCTCGCACGTGCCGCGATTTCAGCGCGATCCGTCCCAGAACTTCATGTCCCCGTATTCCCACCGCCACGGCGCCCCGGTCTCGCCGAGCACGAATTCGACCAGCTTGGGAAACGCGGCCTCGGCGCGCACATCGTTCGACAGGATCACCACGCAACGCTGGCCGCGCTCGATGCAGACCAGGGTGTTGGCGGTGGAGTCGTCGTGTCCGCCTTTCATGAAGCCGGCGCCCCGCGGTCCGCGGAACGCGATCACGCCCAGGCCCGCGGCCAGGTCCGCGCGCCGCTGCGCCGCCGACAGTTCGGGCTGCAAGGTCGGAAACTGACTGCGTGTGGTGATCGGCAACTGCGGCCGCGCCAGTTCCGCGCGCATCGCCTTCGACAGGCCGGCGCCACGCACCAGGCCGGCGGCGAACCGCGCCATGTCGTCGATGCTGGTGTCCATCGATCCGGCCGCGCGCACCCGGCCGCGTTCGTCGTGCGGTTCGGCCGCACCGTCCGCGCGCCAGCCATCGGCGAGGTTCGCGGCGAAACGCGGTTGCCAGATCATGCTGGTGTCGCGCATCCCCAGCGGCGCGAACACCCGTTCGCGCATCGCTTCGCCGAGATCGATGCCCAGGCCGCGCTCGATCACGAACTGCAGCAGGATCAGGCCGTCGCCGGAGTAGCCGTAACGCGTGCCCGGATCGAAATGGAACTGCAGTTTGCCGTCGGCCTCAAGGAAGAAGAAATTGGCGAAGCCCGAGCTGTGGGTCAGCAGATGGCGCGCGGTCAGCTTGCGCCAGCGATCGTCGCCGGCCAGGTTCGACCACGGTGCGTAGCGGTCCTCGTCGGGATAGTCCGGCAGCGGCCGGTCGAGATAGTCGGCGATCGGCTTGTCCAGGTCGAGCCGGCCTTCGTCGACCAGTTGCGCGACGAAATAGCCGAACGCGGCCTTGGTCAGCGATGCGCCGTACATCACCGTGTCGGTCCGCAGCGGCTGGCCCTGCGCGTTGCGGCTGCCATAGCTGCGGACCCGGACGACGCGGCCGCGATCGACGACCGCGATAGCGAGGCCGCGCGCCTGGGTCGCGGCCATGGCTTGGGCGGCCTGTGCGTCCAAGGCGTCGGCGCTGGGAACCCGCGCGGCCACCGGGCCTGAAGCGAGCAGCGCCAGCAGGCCCGCGGCGGCGAGCGAGCGCAGCCATGCCAGCCTGCGGGCGGTGAACGGCAAAGCAGCGCGAGCATGCAACGAGGCGGTTGGTGTCATGGCAGTTCTCCTGGAGTCGAACGCTATGACGTGCCGGGCCGGCGGAACTTACATCGCCGCGCCGATCCCGGCCGCATCGTCCGATCGATGTAAGTTTCGCCGCGCCGGCGCGTCTTCCTGGTCGAACGCCCAGCGCAGACCCCTATGCCATGCTTGCCCGGATCAACCCGCTTGCCCGGACCGACCTACCCGCCGGTATCAACTGGAACCCGCCGATGACCGAATCCGTGCCGTCGCCGTCGCCCGAATGGCTGGCCCAGCAGTACGGCCCGCTGGTGTTCAAGGCCGCCTACCGCGTGCTCGGCGACGCGTCGCTGGCCGAGGACGTGCAGCAGGACGTGTTCGTGAAACTGATCGAGAGCGATCCGGTCGACGTCGGCTCATGGCCGGCGTATCTGTCGGCCTCGGCGGTGCGCACGGCCATCGACGTGCTGCGCCGCCGCCAGCGCTGGTGGCGGGTCGTGCCGCTGTGGCGCGCGCAACAACCGCTCGCGTCCGCCTCGGCGGAACAGGCGAGCGTGGAGCGCGAACGCAGCCAGCGCCTGCGCCTGGCGCTGGCGAAACTGCCCAAGCGCGAAGCGCAGTGCTTCAGCCTGCGCTATCTGGAGTGCATGGAGATCGGCGAGATCGCCCGGTCGCTGGCGCTCAGCGAGAACAACGTCAACGTCGTCCTGCACCGCGCGCGGCGCAGGCTGGAAACGCAACTCGGCGAAGCCGCCACGGAGATCGCCCCATGAACCAGCGATTCGATCACGAACTGTCCGCCCCGCTCGCGCAACGGGTGCGCGACGCCGATGCGGTTCCGGCCGATGCGGTCGAAGGCGCGCAGCAGCGGCTGACTCAACGGCTGCGCAGCCAGGCCCGTCCGCGCCGCGTGCAGGCGCCGCGCTGGCTCGCCGCGTCCGCGCTCGCGGCCTTGCTGGTGGTCGCGGTGATGAGCGTGCCGATGCTGTCCGGCGGCGGCGATGCCTTCGCCGCGGTGCAGGACCGCCTGCGTCATTTCGCGCATCTGGAAATGCAGGTCACCCAGCGCATGCAGGGCCGGGTGATCCAGACCTCGCGCACCTTGGTCGACGCGCATGGCGTGCTGCGCACCGACGTGGGCGACCAGCTCAGCATCATCGTCGACCCGCAACGCG
Organism: Lysobacter capsici; assembly: GCF_018732085.1. Lineage (NCBI taxonomy): Bacteria > Pseudomonadati > Pseudomonadota > Gammaproteobacteria > Lysobacterales > Lysobacteraceae > Lysobacter > Lysobacter capsici. The sequence continues at coordinate 5,185,154 of NZ_CP076103.1, forward strand.
GGCGCTTGCTGAGCCTGCTCCACGACTCCAGGCAAGCCTCACTGACCATGCTGGCAAAAGCCGAGGCATCGCCGCAGAGCACGCTGCGTTGGCTGGACGACCTGCGCAATTTCAAGGGCGATGCCACGCGCTTGCCGAACACGCGCATGATCGACGGGCGCCCGGCGCAGGGCTGGTCGTTGCGGGTGCGCGGCATGGACATGGAAATCTGGGCCGATCCCGATGGCCTTCCTTTGGCGATGCGGCAGAAGAACGGCGCCGGGCTCGAAATCGACTACCGCTTCACCGTCGACGGACCGGTCGCACCTGGACGACTGAGCAGCGATCCACCGCCCGGCTACACGCTGGTGGACGCCGATATCGACTAGCGGGCGCGATGTCGTCTGGGGTCGGCTCGGGGCAGCTGAGCGGGTGCCTGGGACAAAGGCCGGCTCGTTTCCACGGCCCCGGTTTACCCGCAACGAGCTGGCCGATGACCAAGGAGCGAGGCCCCCTCCCGCCACAGTGGGCGGGAGGGGGCTTTGCTGATGCTGCCGTTGATACTCGTAGTTTCGAACGGCCGCTTATTGGTAACGCGCAACCACGAAGGCCGCTGGCGAGTTGCCATAGCCCGCCACGACGATTTTGCCGTCGCCCTGTACGGCGAGCCCTTGAACCGCGGCATCCGCGCTGCCGACGGTGGTGGCGACAGGCCCGAAGCTGAGGTCCTGGTTGCCGAACGGGTCGTAGCGATTCAAGGTCAACTGGCGGTAGCTGCCCGCATTGGAGTAGCCGCCGACGACGATTCCTCCGTTGGCATCGATGGCGACATCCTTGCCGATCGCATCGCCGCTGCCGATGGCGCTGAGGACCTTGCCGGTGCCCGATCCGAAGTAGCTGTCGAGCGCGCCGGCGCTTGTGTATCGAACGGCGGCGAATCGGTAGTAGTCGGCGCTCGTGCTTTTCGCGTAGCCGGCGGCGACGATGTTGCCGTCGCCTTGAATCGCCAGCGACGTGGCGATGGCGGAGTTGCCGGCGGACGTGCCGCCCACATTGGTCAGCACTTTGCCGCCGGTACCGAAGGTGGTGTCCAGCGCGCCGCTGGTGGTGTAACGCGTCAACGCGAATACGGTGCCGCCGCTCGACGCGTAACCGGCCAGCACGGGTTTGCCGTCCGCCTGGATGACCAGGCCGTTGGCGAGGGCCGAGCCGGTGCCAACCGTCGAGGTGACCGTACCCGTACCGCTGCCGAAGCTGTAGTCCAAGGCCCCGCTGCTGGTCAGGCGCGCCAGCGCAAAGCCGGAACCGGCATAGCCCGCCACCCAGATCGCGCTGCCCCGCACGGCGACGGCGTAGGCCTCCGAAGCGCCCGCGTAGAAATTGACGGTCGCCTTGCCCGAGCTGCCGAAAGTCGTGTCCAGCGAACCATCCGTGTTGTAGCGATAAACCGTGAAGTTGCGGGTGGAGGTGAAGTTCGGGCACGAGGTGCCGGCAACGACGATCTTGCCGTCGGACTGCAGGGCGAGTGCGCGCGCCTGTCCCGAGCAACTGCCCGATGGCGTGGTGGCGACCTTGCCGGTGCCGTTGAAGCTCGTATCGAGCGCGCCACTGGTCGTGTAACGCGCCAGCGCGAACTCGCCGAGCGCGGTCTGCCCGGCGGTGACGATCCGTCCGTCGGATTGGATGACGACCCGGGCGGCGGCACCGTAGCTGCCGAATGCGGTGGAAGTGATGCCTGCCGAACCGAACGCGGGGTCCAGGGATGCGGCCAGTGCGGGTGCTGCAAGCGCGCTGACGGCGCTGATGGCGATGCCGAGCGATACCTTCATCGTGTTGCTGATCATTGCTGGTCCTCCTTGTTGACGGTGGTTAAATCCATTTGGGGTTCAACTCAGTTCACCGTCGCTTGCTGGGCAGCGGCGGGGTGATGAGTGCGCAATATTTTGAAGACGACGGCCAGCGCGGTGTCGCTTGCCAAAGGTATCCGTGCCTGATGACAGGTAGCGCGCAAGTAGCCGTACGGCGCGGCGTGAGTGGATCGATCGCCCTGACGGTCCGTTCCCGTAGCCGCACGTCCCATGCACTGGACCAGCGTCGCCCCATCGCCCGTTTCTCGGTCCAGAACATGCTTGTGTGCGCGATGGTCAGCAGGCGTCGGATTCTGCGCGGCCATTCGGCGGATGCCCCCTTTTGCCTAGTTTGCACCAGGCATATCTCCGTCATTGAGACGTTCCGCGGACATGGAATACCCAGCGGTTGGGAGCACTGAACTCCGACCGTTCACAGCCACCACGGTCGGCTTCGAGAACAAGCAGTCGCCAAAAGAAATGGGGCTCCGGAGAGCCCCATTTAGGTATCAGCATCTTCTAGCACTCGCACAAGCGATTTCGCGATTACCGCGTCATCGCCCTCAACCGCACTTTGAATACCCGCAGTTCAAGCAGGTCGCGCAGCCGTCCATCAGGACCAGCGCCTTGGTGCTGCACTTGTGGCAGACCGTGGCCGAAGGCGGGAACGAGGCGCCGTCGCCGGTGACGCTGACGTCCTCCACGCGCGGCTCGATCACGGTGATCGATGCCGACGCGGTTACCTCAGTGTTTTTTTTTGAGCCGCGCTGCTCGTAGGCGGCGCGCTTTTCGGCGATCAGCGCGCGCTGGGAATCGCTCATCTCCGGGTCGTGGATCATGCCGATCGACTTGAGGTGGTCCTCGACGATGGCGCCCATCTCGGCCACCAGGGAGGGCATGTACACGCCGCCGGCCTTGAAGTAGCCGCCGCGCGGGTCGAACACGGCCTTCATCTCGTCGACCAGGAAGGTCACGTCGCCGCCCTTGCGGAACACCGCCGACATGATGCGCGTGAGCGCCACGATCCACTGGAAGTGGTCCATGTTCTTGGAGTTAATGAAGATCTCGAACGGGCGGCGCGATTCGTGTTCGGTGCCGGCGTTGAGCACGATGTCGTTGATGGTGACGTACAGCGCGTGCTCGAACAGCGGCGATTTGATCTTGTAGGTCGAGCCGATCAGGATCTCGGGGCGCTCGATGCGCTCGTGCATCTGGATGACGTCGGCGACCGGCAGCTCGACCGGCGCGTTGCGCGCGGCGGCGGCGGCTTCGGCGGCGCGGGCGTCCTTCGCCTTGTCTTCCTGGCTGATGACGCTGTAGCCCTTGATTTTCTGTTCGATCTTGACGGCCATGGGCCCGACTCCTGATTGCGGCGGTGCGTGTTCTTGTGCGGGTGTTGCGGAACTTGCGGGGATGGGGCGGCGCGCGATGCGCCCAGTGCCCTCACCCCAGCCCTCTCCCGCGAGCGGGAGAGGGAGGGACGGTTGCGACCGAGTTACTTGGCGGCTTTCTTCGCAGCCTTCTTGGCGGCCTTCTTCGCAGGCGCCTTCTTGGTCGCCTTCTTGGCGGCGGCCTTCTTCACGGCTTTCTTGGCCGGCGCCTTCTTGGTCGCGACTTTCTTGGCCGCCTTCTTCGCGGTCTTCTTCACGGCCTTGACGGCTTTCTTGGCCGCCTTGACCGCCTTCTTGGCGGCTTTCTTCGGCGCAGCCTTCTTGGCGGCCTTCTTCGCCGCCTTCTTGGCCGGCTTCTTGCCGGTGGCCTTGTCCTTCAGCGCGGTGGCTTCCTTCTTGGCCTTGGCGCTGGCGGTGGCGAGCTTCTTCTTCGCCGTGCCGACGGCTTTCTTGGCGGCCTTGCGGGCCTTGGTCGCGGTCTTCTTGACCGAGGCCACGGCTTCCTCGGCCCGGGTCGCGATCGCGCTGCCGAGGTTGGATGCGGTTTCTTTCACGTTCTCGGCAGCCTGGGTCAGGGTCGCCGTCACTCCATTTCCGTTGCTCATGATGCCCTCCTGATGGGCGTTCTTAATCGCGGTACGTGAGCGTTACTTGCAATCGGGGGGTGTTACCGGAGCGATGCTATACCTGCTGCGCGCGGCTAGACAGTGGCCGCTCGTCGGTTCGCTGCGCGCGCGCGTGATTCGATCTGGAAATCCGCGGCCGCGAGGCCATCGCATCCAGCCGCGGCGCCTGCGATCGCGCCGCACCGACGCGTCGAACGGCGCCCGGACGCGCGGCCCGCGGTGGCGGGCGCGCGGCCGGACCGGCGTCAGAACTTGCCGTAATACCCTTCCTTGAGCGCATCGAACAGGTTGGCGGCGGTGTGCATTTCGCCGTCGTATTCGATCTGTTCGTTGCCCTTGACCTCGACCACGCTGCCGTCGTCGAGCTCGAAACGGTAGGTGGTGTTCTCGAGGTCGGCTTCCTTCACCAGCACGCCCTGGAACGCGGCCGGGTTGAAGCGGAAGGTGGTGCAGCCCTTGAGGCCCTGCTCGTGGGCGTAGCGGTAGATGTCCTTGAAGTCCTCGTACGGATAGTCCGTGGGGACGTTCGCGGTCTTGGAAATCGAACTGTCGACCCACTTCTGCGCGGCGGCCTGGACGTCGACGTGTTCCTTCGGGGTGATGTCGTCGGCGGAAATGAAGTAGTCGGGCAGCTTGGCCTCGGCTTCCTCGCTGAACGGCATCGCCTTGGGGTTGATCAGTTCGCGGTAGGCCAGCAGTTCGAAGGAATAGACGTCGACCTTTTCCTTGGACTTCTTGCCTTCGCGGATCACGTTGCGGCTGTAGTGATGGGCGAACGAGGGCTCGATGCCGTTGGAGGCGTTGTTGGCCAGCGACAGCGAGATGGTGCCGGTCGGCGCGATCGAGCTGTGGTGGGTGAAGCGGCTGCCGACGTCGGCCAGTTCCTCGACCAGTTCGGGCGCGACTTCGGCCACCCGCTGCATGTAACGCGAATACTTGGCGTGCAGGACCTTGCCGGGGATTTCCTGGCCGATCTTCCAGCCATCGGCCTTCATCTCCGGACGCTTGCGCAGCATCTCGGCGGTCACCGCGAAGCGCTCTTCCATGATCGGGGCGGCGCCCTTCTCCTTGGCCAGCGCCAGGCCCATTTCCCAGCCGGCCACGGCCATTTCGCGGGCGATGCGGTCGGTGAACTCGCACGACGCCTTGGAGCCGTACTTCATCCGCAGCATGGTCACGGTGCTGCCCAGGCCGAGGAAGCCCATGCCGTGGCGGCGCTTGCGCATGATCTCGTCGCGCTGCTGCTGCAACGGCAGGCCGTTCACTTCGACCACGTTGTCGAGCATGCGGGTGAACACGCGCACGACTTCCTTGTATTCCTCCCAGTCGAACTCGGCCCGGTCGGTGAAGGCGTTGCGCACGAACTTGGTCAGGTTGACCGACCCCAGCAGGCAGGCGCCGTAGGGCGGCAACGGCTGCTCGCCGCAGGGGTTGGTCGCGCGGATCATCTCGCACCACCAGTTGTTGTTCATCTCGTTGACGCGGTCGATCAGGATGAATCCGGGCTCGGCGTAGTCGTACGTCGAGACCATGATCATGTCCCACAGGTGCCGGGCGCGGATGTGGCCGTAGATCTTGCAGGCGACCAGGCCGTCTTCGCGCGAGATGTAGTTGCGCGTGGTCGGCCAGTCGCGCCAGACCACCTGGGCGGCGTCCTCGAGGTCGACGTCCTCGCGTTCCTTGATGTTGACCGGGAACACCAGCGGCCAGTCGGCATCCAGCCTGACCGCGTCCATGAAACCGTCGGTGATCAGCAGCGACAGGTTGAACTGGCGCAGGCGGCCGTCTTCGCGCTTGGCGCGGATGAAGTCCTTCACGTCGGGGTGGCTGACGTCGAAGGTGCCCATCTGGGCGCCGCGACGGCCGCCGGCCGAGGACACGGTGAAGCACATCTTGTCGTAGATATCCATGAAGGACATCGGACCGGAGGTGTACGCCCCGGCGCCGGCGACGAACGCGCCGCGCGGCCGCAGGGTGCTGAATTCGTAGCCGATGCCGCAACCCGCCTTGAGGGTCAGGCCGGCTTCGTGGACCTTCTCGAGGATGCCGTCCATCGAGTCTTCGATCGTGCCCGAGACGGTGCAGTTGATCGTCGAGGTGGCCGGCTTGTGTTCCAGCGCGCCGGCATTGGAAGTGATGCGACCGGCCGGGATCGCGCCGCGGCGCAGGGCCCAGGCGAAGCGCTCGTACCAGTACTGCTGCTTCTCGGCATTGGGCTCGGCGTCGGCCAGAGCGCGGGCGACTCGCAGGTAGGTGCCGTCGATATCGGCGTCCACTGCCTCGCCGTTCTTGGTCTTGAGGCGGTACTTCTTGTCCCAGATGTCCTGGGACGCGGGCTGCAGGGCCATGTCCTGCTCTGCCGCCGGGTTCTTCACCGCCTCGAGGCGCACGCTGCTCATGCCTGTTTCATCTCCTTCTATTGGCGGCGGGCCGTTGGGTTGCGCCCGCCGCCGGTGGTTTCTTTTTTGAACGGGTAATCGGGGTGGATCTGAAGGTGTTGCGTGCTGCGGGTGGATCGGTCGATCAACTGCCTGGTAATCGGGACACTCTATGTATGTCCCGCTTCATGACTCGATCCACGCATGCTGTGTAACGAGTGCAGCGTGTAGAGCCTGTCGCGGGTGTTGCGCCTGGCGCCGGACTAACGTCCTTGGCCGGGTGGGTCAGCCCCGTCGTCAGCCCCCCGCCGACGACGACGCACGCGATCGCGTGATTTACGCGCCGCGTGCGGCTGGTATGCGTGTTTTGAGGTTCTCGTTCGTCGTCGTCATGCGCCTGCTCACTGTCTAGGCGATGCCTGCACACCCGCCCAAGCTGAACCCCTACGCTTGGGCTCCTCCTGCCAGGCCGACCACTAGATGTTGTGGCCCCGCAGGGACTTCAAGCTACGCCGCACGTTGGGCGAAGTCAACGGCTTGTTGATGACTATCACGCTTTATCTGACCCGGCTCTGTCACAGATTCCAGTTCCGGCGGGCCGCCGGCAAAGGCCTTGCGTACACTGCGCGGCCTGCGCTGGCCGTGCATGACTTCATCGGCTATTTATTGCCGTGCTTCAACAATGAACCGGTCCGACGCCGAACCAGTCGGCGCCGCGGCGGTCCAAGCCTGCGATCGGCGCGGCCGCCCTGGCGGCAAGCCGAACTGCCACGATGCCTCCCCTTCTTTCCTCCACGTTGACCGGAACCGCGACGCGATGCGCCCTCTGCCGACCCTGCTGACCCTTGCCCTGGCCGCCGCGTTCGGCGGTTTCGCCGCCACCGCGATCCGCGAAGGACTCGAAGCGCCCGCGGCGGCCTCGCCGGCCGCGGCCGCGGTGATGCCGACCACCGCCGCGCTGCCGGCCTCGGTCGGCGGCCAGTTGCTGCCGTCGCTGGCGCCGATGCTGCAGAAGGTCACCCCGGCCGTGGTCAGCGTGCATACCAAGCAGACCGTGCGCATCCGCAACCCGTTCGCCAACGACCCGTTCTTCCGCCGCATGTTCCCCAACATCCCGCAGGAGCGGATCAACGAATCGCTGGGCTCGGGCGTGATCGTCGATGCCAAGAACGGCTATGTGCTGACCAATCACCACGTGATCGAAGGCGCCGACGAGGTCTCGGTGACCCTGGCCGACGGCCGCACGGTCAAGGCCGAGTTCCTGGGCTCGGACCCGGACACCGACGTGGCGGTGATGCGCATTCCGGCGCAGAACCTCAGCGCGATCGCCCTGGCCGACTCCGATGCGCTGCGGGTCGGCGACTTCGTGGTCGCGGTCGGCAACCCGTTCGGGATCGGCCAGACGGTGACCTCGGGCATCGTCTCGGCGGTCGGCCGCAGCGGCCTGCGCGGGCTGGGCTACCAGAACTTCATCCAGACCGACGCCTCGATCAACCCGGGCAATTCCGGCGGCGCGCTGGTCAATCTCAACGGCGAACTGATCGGCATCAACACCGCCAGCTTCAATCCGCAGGGCAGCATGGCCGGCAACATCGGCCTGGGCTTCGCGATCCCGGTCAACCTGGCGCGCAACATCAAGGACCAGCTGATCGCCAACAACGGCGTGGTGCGTCGCGGCACACTGGGGCTGGAATCGCAGGACGTCACCCCGCAGCTCGCGGCCGGATTGAAACTGTCCGAGCCGCGTGGCGCGCTGGTCTCGCGCGTGTTCGCCGGCAGCGCGGCGGCAGCGGCCGGGCTCAAGCCCGGCGACGTGATCCTGACCGCCAACGGCCAGCGCGTCGACGGCCGCGACGCGCTGCGCAATTTCGAAGGCCTGCAGGCGATCGGCAGCAAGATCGCGCTGGAAGTGCAGCGCGACGGCCAGGCGATGCAACTGAACGCGACCCTGCGCGAGCAGCCCAAGGCGATGGCCGGCGCCGAGCTCGATCCGCGCCTGACCGGCGCGACCTTCGCCGAAGTGCCCGAACGCCTGCGCCAATCCGGCGTTTCCGGCGTGGTGGTGGAAAGCGTGAGCCGCGGCAGCCGCGCCGAAGCGAACAATTTGCGCAAGGACGACGTCATCGTTGCGGCCAGCAGCGGCGATTTCGACGATTTGCCCGGCTTCCGCGCGAGCTTCACGCGGACTCCGGCACAGTTGGTCCTGCGGATCCGCCGCGGCAACAGCGTCGGCAATCTGCCAATGCAGTAATCGCCGATGCCGTAAGGTGCCGACCCTCGCGCCGTCGCCGTCCGCGCTGTTTTCGTTTCGATGCGATACGTTCCAAGCGACACCGTCAAGGCAACACGCTTCACCGCGCCATGTTCGATGCTCCATGCTTCATTGCACCGTTCGCGGCGCAATCCGCTCACCTTCGTCGCGAGTCACCGATCGGCCCCCGCCGCCGGCGCCCGCGACAACCCGCTAGAACCCTGGACTTGTTCAGCGGTTCATCCATGCAGCACGGAGGAACACCCTGATGACCCCTACCTCGACCGACGCCATCAAGAGCAACCTGGGCGAAGCCGGCACCCATCTCAAGCAAGCCGCCGTCGACGCCGGCGACGCGATCCGCAACGCCGCCAGCGTGGCCGGCGATGAATTGAAGGTCGGCAAGGCCAACGTCAAGTCCGGCCTGGCCGACAGCGCCCTGGCCGGCATCGCCGCGGCCGAGAACGCCGGCGGCGCCGCGCGCGAGCAAGTCGACGCGCTGATGGACAAGGGCCGCGACCTGATCGAAAGCGCCGCCGAACTGGTGCGCGAACGTCCGCTGGCGTCGTTCGGCGTGGCCTTCGCCGCCGGCTTCATCATCGCCAAGCTCGCCCGCGGCGGCGACAAGTAAGCGTGAGCGACGCGCCCGGCATGGACCCTCACGCCCAGGCGCCTTCGGGCGCCCCAGGCGGCGATTCGCAACGTTCCGCCGCGGACGATCGCGCACCTTCGATCGACGAGGCGTTCCGCGATATCGGCAGCGCGGGCCGCGAGGGCCTGTCGGCCGCGCTCGACACCGGCCGCGCCTTGCGCGGCCTGGTGGTCGCCGACCTCGCCCTGGCGCGCAGTGCGCTGGGGCGGGCTCTGCTGTGGGTCAGCGTGGCGATCGTGTTCGGCGCCTCCTCGTGGCTGTTGCTGATGGCGGCGCTGATCGCGGTGCTCAACGGCGTGCTGGGCTGGTCGTGGATGGCCTCGATGGCGGCCGCGGCCGGATTGAGCCTGATCGTGACCGGCGTGGGCGTGTGGCAGGCCCTGCGTTACTTCGAACACACCCGCCTGGATGCCACCCGCCGGCAGTTGCGCCGGCTGGGTATCGGCGACGACGACGACGATGCGACCCCGCTCGGCGTCGCCCCGGGGCTCACGCCCCGCGATCCCAACCGCACGGAGGCGCGATGAGCCGTTTCGAAGCCTTGCAACGCCGGGTCCACAAGCGCGAGAAGCTGCTCGAAGGCCGTTACCAGCAGGCGATCGAGCGCAAGGATGCGTTGAAGTCCAGTTGGCGCGAGGCCTGGACCCCGGGGCGGATCGTCATCGCCGGCCTGGTCAGCGGTTTCGTGATGGGCCGCGCCGAGCCGGTCAAGATCGCGGTCAAGAGCGGCAACCTGATGCAGATCGTGACCCTGTTGTCGGGGCTGTTCGCCGGCACCAATGCGCAGGACGCCGCGCAGAGCGCCGACAAGGCCGCGGGTCAGGCCGGCCATGCCGCGCGCGAAGCCGGCCACGCCGCCGACAGCGCGCACGCGGCGGCGCAAACGAGCGAACGCGACGCGGCCTAGGGTCGCTTGCCCGCGCGCAGCGGCGGCACTCGCAACGGCGATGCTTCAGACATCGCCAATCTCGTTTGCGACTGTAGGAGCGGCGCGAGCCGCGACCGCGAAACCGCGCCTGCGTCTGGCCCGTGAGGCGTGGCCGCCGATCGTCGCAGGCGCAAGCGCCCGAGTCGCGATGACCTCACGCCCGGCATCGACACCGGCCGCCGCGCCGTTCTCGCAACCACCCGGTTCGGACCCCCGCTTTAGAGCGCTCGCTTCGCCCTGTTCGGGCGTGTGCCCGACGTGATGGCGAACACACACGCAACAGCGCACAGTACGCGCTCCGAAAACGCCGAGCCTTCGCCGCCTTGAGCCTGCCCGCGCCGCCGTCCGCGTCACCCGAGCCGTCCGACCCGGCGCAAGCGCAGCCCGCCGATACGCGGATCGCTTCGTCCGATCCGAGCGTCGAGCCCGTCGTCGAACCGATCATCGACACCTCGACGTCCGCAACCGACGCCACCGCGTCGCCACCGCCCGACCCCGCCGCCAAACCGCCGCAACCGCCACGCCCGCGCGCGCCGATGTCGCTGCTGATCCTGACGATGCTCGCGACCGGCTACACCTTGTGGGCCGCGCAGGAACTGCTGCTGCCGGTGCTGCTGGCCGCGTTCTTCGCCCTGGTCGGCAATCCGATCCTGCGCCTGCTCGGCAAGTGCTACGTGCCGCGCTTCCTCGGCGCGTTGATCGTGCTGGCCGGTGGTCTCGCGGTGGCCGGCGCGCTGACCGTGCAACTGGCCGACCCCGCCGGCGAATGGGTGCGCCAGGTGCCGCGCGAGATGAAGCAGATCGGCCCGAAGCTGCGGCAGATGACCAAGCCGCTGCAGGACGCCAACCGCGCCGCGCAGAATTTCGCCCGCGCCGCCGGCGGCGAAAGCACCAGCAAGCCGGTGCAGGTGGTCAAGACCGAAATCAACGACCCCTACCGCTCGCTGACCGCCACGCCCAAGTACATCGCCCAGGCGCTGGCGGTGGTGCTGCTGACGTTCTTCTTCATGGTCTATGGCGAATCCTTGCAGCGTAACGCGATCGCGCTGTTGCCGAGCCAGCGCAAGAAAGTCGTCACCATCGACATCCTGCATTCGATCGAGCGCGAGATCTCGCGCTACGTATTGACCATCAGCCTGATCAACACCGGCTTCGGCCTGGCCTTGGCGGGCGCGCTGTATGCGCTGGGCGTGCCGGTGCAGGAGGCGCTGCTGTGGGGCACGATGGCGGCGATCCTGAATTTCGCCCCGTTCGTGGGCCCGCTGATCGGCATGGCGGTGATGCTGCTGATGGGCCTGGTCGCGTTCGACGAACTGTGGCCGTCGCTGCTGCCGGTGGGGCTGTACCTGCTGCTGCATACGATCGAATCGCAGGCGGTCACCCCGATCGTGCTGGGCCGGCGCATGCGCTTGTCGCCGCTGGTGCTGATCCTGGCGCTGATGTTCTTCGGCTGGCTGTGGGGCATCATCGGCCTGCTGCTGGCGGTGCCGATGCTGGTGTGCGTGAAGCTGGTGCTGGCGCGGATCGAAGGGCTGGAGGGCTGGTCGAAGTTGCTGGAGTGAAGTCGCTTGAGTGACGTTGCTTAGTGAAATCGCTGGAGCGACATCGCGCGACATGCCCGACTCGGCGACCTGCGAGGTCTTTTGTGGGAGGGGCTTGAGCCCCGACGCGGTCCGATCCGCCGCAGCGACACCTCCAGCGCTTGTCCCGCCCAGTCCTCGCGCCCGAATGAACCGCACATGATCCTCGCCGTCGACGTCCACTACCGCGACACCTCCGCCACTGTCGCCGGCGTCGTGTTCGCTCAATGGGACGACGCCCAGGCGTTCGCATCGCACACCGTGACCTGCGACGACATCGCCAACTACGTGCCCGGCGAGTTCTATCGGCGCGAACTGCCGTGCATCGTGCAACTGCTCGACCGCCTGGCCAAGCTCGACAGCCTGAAGGACGTGGCGATCGACTGCATCGCCATCGACGGCTACGTCTGGCTCGGCGCCGAACAACGGCCCGGGCTGGGCGCGCATCTGCGCGAGGCGCTGCACGACCGCGTCCCGGTCGTCGGCATCGCCAAGACCTGTTACGCCGGCACGCCGGCCGAGGCCGAAGTGCGACGCGGCGGCAGCGATCGGCCGTTGTACGTATCGGCCGCCGGCATGGCGTTGGTCGATGCGCGCGCCGCGGTCGCCGGCATGAGCGGCAGCCACCGGATTCCGGATTTGCTCAAGCAGGTCGACCGGCTGGCGCGCGGCCTGGAGGAGCCGGCGGCGGCGAAGTCGTTGCGGTAGTCCGTCGAATGCGCCGATCCGTCGAGTACGGCCCGGTTGTCGCTGTGAGGGGCTTCGATGCCGGCCGCCGTGGTGGCTGGCGATGCTTGCCGCCGCGCAGTCGCGGCCCGGCTTTTGTGGGAGGGGCTTGAGCCCCGACGCTGTTGTCTCGGATTGCCGCGTCACGCGAACTGCTGGCCGTCGCGTTTGCGGCGAGCAGCGGGTGGTCGCGGCGCGATCTGAGCGAAAAGCGTCGGGGCTCAAGCCCCTCCCACAAAAGCCGAGTCCCTGCCCCACGGGACCGGCCTCGAAGGCGATCTCGATAGGCTTCAAGCCGCGCGGCGATCTCAGACAACATCGTCGGAGCTAAAGCCACTCCCCCCATTAGATGTGCGACCCCGCGCAAGTGGCGACAGGTCCGATATCCGGCGCCTTGCAGTTCTCACAGCCGGCCAGCCGCCGCCTTCCACAACCCGCCACGAGCCCGTGCCGGCTCGGGCTTGTCGCCGCGCGTCACCCATTCAGCCCGGCGCCGCGCGCTAAAATGCACGGATGAACTTACCCATCCGCGCCATCACCCTGGATCTCGACGACACCATCTGGCCCATCGCTCCGGTCATGATCCGGGCCGAGAACGTGCTCGCCGACTGGCTGCGCGAGCATGCGCCGCGCACCGCCGAACGCTATCCGGCGCAGGCGATGCGCGAGTTGCGCGACCGCATCGCGGTGCAGCGGCCGGACCTGGCTCATGATTTCACCGAACAGCGCCGCCTGACCCTGGAACACATGCTGCGCGACTCCGGCGACGACACCGCGCTGGTCGCGGCCGCGTTCGACGTGTTTTTCGCCGCGCGCTGCGAGGTCGAGCACTACGCCGACAGCGAGCACGCGCTCGCGCGCCTGGCCGCGAGGCTGCCGCTGGCGGCGTTGACCAACGGCAACGCCGACCTGCACCGGATCGGGCTGATGCCGCTGTTCCGCTTCCAGCTCGGCGCGCGCGAACACGGCCGGGCCAAGCCCGACGCCAGCATCTTCCACGCCGCCTGCGCGCGCCTGGAAGTGGAGCCGGCGCAGGTGCTGCACGTCGGCGACGACATCGAGATGGACGTGGTCGGCGGCGCGCAGGCCGGCCTGCGCACCTGCTGGATCAATCGGGAACATAGAAGCTGGCCGCAGCACCACGCGCGTCCGGACCTGGAATTCACCACCCTTGCCGAACTGGCCGACTGGCTGGACGCGGCGCACCGCACGGACACCGCCGCCGCATGACTCTGCCCCTGGGTTTCACCTCCGATGCCGGCGACGCACTGCCGCTGGCCCTGGTCCGCCGCGCCTCGTTCGACAGCTGGCGCGCGACATTGAGCGAGTCGGCCGCGGCCTGGGTCGACGCGCAGGGCTTCGACGCCTCGCCCGGCACCGTGCTGACCCTGCCCGACGGCCACGGCCGCATCGCCTCGGCCGCGCTCGGCATCGGCGATCCGCGCGATCCGTTCTCCTACGGCCACGCCCCGTTCGCGCTGCCGCAGCGCGACTGGCAGGTCGGCGGCGAAGACGACGAGGCGAGCGTGAGCGCGCTGCGCCTGGGCTGGGGCCTGGGCAGTTACCGTTTCAGCCGCTACAAGGCGCCGATGCGCGCGCCGGCGCGACTGGTCGTCGATGCCGCGCTGGCCGGCGACGAAAGTTTCGACCTGCTCGCCGCCTGCGTGCGCGTGCGCGATCTGATCAATACCCCGACCGAGCACCTGGGCCCGGCCGAACTCGAAGCAGTCGCGCGCGAGATCGCCCAGCGCTTCGATGCCGACATCGAGGTGATCACCGGCGATGCGCTGATCGAGCAGAACTTCCCCGCGATCCACGCGGTCGGCCGCGCCTCGCACCGCGCGCCGCGACTGATCGCGCTGCGCTGGGGCGACCCGACGCATCCGCACATCGCCCTGGTCGGCAAGGGCGTGTGCTTCGACACCGGCGGCCTCGACCTCAAGCCGGCCGACGGCATGCGCTGGATGAAGAAGGACATGGGCGGCGCCGCGCACGCGATCGCGCTGGCCGAACTGATCATGGCGCGCAAGCTGCCGCTGCGGATCACCCTGCTGGTGCCGGCGGTCGAAAACTCGGTCGGCCCGGACGCGTTCCGTCCCGGCGAAGTCATCGCCACCCGTCAGGGCATCAGCGTGGAGATCGACAACACCGACGCCGAAGGCCGGGTGATCCTGTGCGACGCGCTGACCTACGCCGGCGAACAGAAACCGGTCTGGCTGCTCGACTTCGCCACCCTGACCGGCGCGGCGCGCATCGCGCTCGGCCCGGACCTGCCGGCGCTGTTCACCAACCAGGACGCGATCGCAGTGCAGTGGCTCGAAGCCGGCCAGCGCCAGCGCGATCCGCTGTGGCGCATGCCGTTGTGGCGCCCGTACCTGCGTTATCTGACCAGCAACATCGCCGACCTCGCCAACGCCGGTCCGTCGAAGATGGCCGGTTCGGTGACCGCGGCGTTGTACCTGGAGCGTTTCGTCCCCGCCGACCTGCCGTGGGCGCACCTGGATGTGTACAGCTGGAACGACGCCGACCGCCCGGGCCGTCCGGCCGGCGGCGAAGCGCAGGGCCTGCGCGCGGCCTACGCCATGCTCAAGGCGCACGCGGCGGAATGAGCGCTCGGCGCTTGCAACGCAGCAAGCTGCATCGGCCGTGATCCGGCCGATGTCCGATCCGCTCGCGCCGATCGCTCACGCGCAGCGGCGACTCGCCGCTTCGCCCGCACAGGACCTGCCGACATGAAAGCGCTGCTGATGTTTTCCGCGATGGCCTTGTCCGGCGGCGCCGTGGCCGGCGACAGCGCGGCGGCGAACCCGCCGCGCTCGATCACGATCCAGTCGCCCAATCCGCTGCCCGACGACGGCCGCATCAGCGTGTTCCTGGCCGGCAGCATCGACATGGGCGGCTCGGTCGACTGGCAGGCGCAGGTCGCGCGCGAGCTGGCCGACGAGGGCGTGGTCCTGCTCAACCCGCGCCGAGACGATTGGAACCCGGCCTGGAAGCCCAGCGCCCAGGAACCCGAATTCCGCCGCCAGGTCGAATGGGAATTGGCCGCCCTGCAGCGCGCGGACGTGATCGCGATGTACTTCGCGCCCGGCTCGCAGAGCCCGGTGACCCTGCTGGAACTGGGCCTGCACGCCGGCTCGGGCAAATTGCTGCTGGCCTGCCCGGACGGGTTCTGGCGCAAGGGCAATGTCGAGATCACCGCCGACCGCTACCACGTGCCGCGCTTCGAATCGCTGCCGGAACTGGTCGCCGCGGTGCGCGAACGCGTGAACCGGCTGCGTCGCGCGCGCGCCGGCGCCGGCCCGGGCTGAGACGGGCAACGGATCGGCGTCGCCGCGCCGTCTACCGATCCGGCGATCCGACTCCGGGAACACGCGCCCCGCGCAACCGCCTAAACGGCACTTTGCGCCCCAAGCTGAGCCCGGCATTTGCTCGACGTCACCACGCCGTGTGTTGATCCGGCGATCCTCAACTGTAGGAGCTGCGCAAGCTGCGACCGCGCTATCCCGGCTTGCGTCGCAGGCGCGATGTCGCGGTCGCAGCTTGCGCAGTTCCTACAGTCTGGGTCCGGGACTACGCCTCCGCTCGACCGCTTGAACGGCATCTTTGCGCCCCGGGCTGAGCCCGGCGATTGCCCGACGTCACCGCGCCGTGTGTTGATCCGGCGATCCCCGACTGTAGGAGCTGCGCAAGCTGCGACCGCGCTGTTCCGGCTTGCGTCGCAGGCGCGATGTCGCGGTCGCAGCTTGCGCAGCTCCTACAGTCTGGGTCCGGAACTACGCCTCCGCTCGACCGCTTGAACGGCATCTTTGCGCCCCGGGCTGAGCCCGGCGATTGCCCGGCGTCACCGCGCCGTGTGTTGATCCGGCGATCTCTGACTGTAGGAGCTGCGCGAGCTGCGACCGCGCTATCCCGGCTTACGTCGCCGGCGCGATGTCGCGGTCGCAGCTTTGCGCAGCTCCTGCAGTCTGGGTCCGGGACTACGCCCCTTGTGACCTTCGAAGCACTATCTTTGCGCATCCAGGCACGCCATCCGTGTCCTGCGCCGCCCCCTCCCCCCGTTCAAACCGTTCGACTCGGTGATCGCCGGCTCGGGGCTGGCGTCTGCGATCGCCTTGCCGCAAAATGTGATTCGTGGCACATAACAAGTGCTATGCAAGTCACTAACGGCACCCAATGCAACCGGGGCCGGGGCGGCCAGGCAGCGACAGCGCGCCCAAACCTTCGTAGTAAGGCTCGTTCAACAGGGGATTTCATGAATCGCTTGATCCGTTTCGGCCGCCAGGCCGGTCTGGCGCTGTGTGCCTGCGCGCTCGTTCTGAGCAGCGGCGCGTATGCCGCCAACGCCACCAGCCAGCGCGTCGCCAACCCCACCGGCGGCGTGCTCGCCGACGGTTCCGACGGCCTGCGAGTGACCTGGGGCAGCAACAGCCAGTTCCAGGTCCGGCTCAGCAATGCCGATCAGGTCTACAACGCCAACGCCACGCCGACCGCCGGCACCCTGTACAACGGCGTGTTCCTGCGCGTGGACCGCGGCACCAACCCGAACACCCGCGTCTACACCAACGCCAACAACGCCGCGGGCGCTCCGTTCGCGTTGTTCACCCAGGTCTCGCAGTCGGCGCTCAGCGGCACCGGCACCGCCGCCTCGCCGTATGAGGTGACCACGGTGCTGCAGCCGTCCAACGCCGCCGACAACGCGATGCGGGTGACGATCGTCGACCGCTACATCACCCCGCAGGCGTGGTTCACCCGCCGCGTCTCGCTCAGCGGCATGCCCGCCACGGGCGCGACGATCAAGTTCTATCAGAACGTCGACACCTACCTGCAAGGCGGCGACAACGGCCCGGGCTTCATGCGCACCAGCCCGGGCAACACCAGCGGCCGGCCCGACCTGGTCGGCGTGATCAAGAACGATCAGTTCGAAGCGCTGTGGTGGGAGCCGTCCTCGGGCACCCCGAACTGGGACCGCTACTTCAGCGCGACCTACAGCCAGGCGCAGTCGCTGATCTGCAACGGCACCGTCACCACGACCAACCCCTGCGTCAGCGCCGCCAGCAACGCCAACGCCGGCAACCTCAACAACAACATCGACACCAACAACGCCACCGACAACGGCATGGCCGCGCAGTGGAACGTGCCGGCCGGCGCGGCGACGTTCGATGTCGAATACCGCATCACCTTCGCGATCAGCTCGGTCGACCTGACCAAGTCGTTCGCGCCGACCACGATCAACACCGGCGGCGTGTCCACGCTGACCTTCAACCTGTCCAACAAGAGCGTCAACACCACCTCCAGCATCAACTTCGTCGACACCCTGCCGGCCAACGTGGTGGTCGCGCCGACCCCGAACATCCGCACCAACTGCGCGGCCGGCGGCACCCTGGGCACGACGTTCCCGGGCGGCATGACCGTCACCGCGGTCGCCGGCAGCGGTTCGATCACGGTCAACGGCGGCCGGGTCAACGGCGCCAGCGCGGTCGGCGGCCAGCTCGCCTGCCAGGTCACGGTCAACGTCACCTCCAACACGGTCGGCGTGTACCACAACACCAACGCCAGCATCAGCGGCACCAACAACCTGGTGAACCTGGTCGCCGACGAAGTGCTGACCGTGGTCCAGCCGCAGCTGACCGCGAGCAAGACGGTCAGCGGCGCGCTCGCCGCCGGCCAGACCGGCGCGGCCAGCGACGGCTTCTTCCAGGTCGGCCTGCAGAACACCGGCGGCGGCCCGACCACCGGCGCGATCACCATCGTCGACACCCTGCCGGCCGGCTTCAGCCTGGTCTCGGCCTCGAGCGCGCAAGGCACGGTGGCCTGCGGCACCTTGCCGGCGACCGGCACGGTGACCTGCACCTTCACCCCGAGCGCGCCGATCGCGGCCGGCGCCAGCGCCAGCGTGCGCTTGAACGTGGCGATCGCCGCGACCGCCACCGGCACCCCGACCAACACCGTCGCGGTGGCCGGCGGCGGCGACCCCGATCCGCTGCCGACCTGCCCCGCCGCGGGCAATCCGCAGTGCGCGCAGGTCCCCGCGCCGATCGCGGTCAACATCACCCTGAGCCTGGTCAAGGGCGAAGTCGGCAACGCCACCAGCTACACCCCGGGCACCGCCACGACTTACACCCTGCGGGCCTGCAACGCCACCGGCCCGGCGGTGGCCAACGGCGCCACGGTCAACGACCCGCTGCCCAACGGGGTGACCCTGAGCGGCCCGTGGACCTGCACCGGCACCGGCGGCGGCACCTGCGCGGCCAGCGGCGGCGCGGCCGGCGGCAACAGCGTGCAGCTGACCGGCCTGGTCCTGCCGGTCGGCGCCTGCATCAACGTGCAGGTACCGGTGAACTTCAGCCCGAACCCGGGCGCCTACTGACCCGGCACCACCCGCACAACCGCCTCAGCGATCCGCAAACGACCCGTCCGGCGCAAGCCGGGCGGGTTTTTTGTCGTATCTGTGTGCCAATAGCCATTTATGTACGTAGACAAGAACACCTTAAAAGCGTCTTTTATGCGGCTAGCTTTGCGAACGGTTTTGACGCGATAGCGCTGTGCATCACTAATTTGTCCGCACCTTGGCACAAATTACGTAAGCGACTACAGGGCATGAATCCGTATTGGGTGTGTCCCACGTAGAGTGAAACGGCACTGCATTCCACAGGGGCCCTCGCTGGAAGCGAGGTCTGCACTGCGTCACTCGGGGACAGGACATGGGGATCGAAGCGCGTTTTCAGCGGTCTGGGCGCCGTATTGCACGGTGGGCCTTGTGCGCGGCCCTGGCCGTGTGGAGTTCCTGGGCCGGCGCGGTACAGGTCCACGATGCCTCCGCCACCGGCACCATCGGCTTCAACAGCGCCTCGACCAAGCCGTATCCGTCGACGCTGACCACGACCTATACGGTCACCGGCGCGAATCTCCAGATCGTCGCCAACAACGTGCCGATCACCACCCTCGGCGGCGCCACCGCGGCCATGTTCACGCCGAACGTGCCGACCACCACCACCGGCATCCAGCTGCAGACCGTCGGCGCGGCCTGCAACTTCGCCAGCAACGCCGCGACCACGGTCGCCTGCGCGAACATCGGCACCCTGACGATCGGCTTCAGCCGGCCGGTCACCAACCCGACCCTCCACTTCCTCGGCCTGGGCAGCGTGCGCAGCATCACCGGCGATACGGTCACCATCACCGCCGCCCGCCCCGTCCACGCGATCGCCAGCTCGGTCCCGGCCGGCGCGACCATGACCCTGCTGGGCGGCGCGGTGAACCTGCAGACCCTCGGCGGCGGCACCTCGCTGGACCTGGTCAACACGACCTACAACGGCACCAACTGCACCACCGTGGCGGCCCCGGCCACCCAGCTCGCCGGTTGCGGCAGCGTGCGCATCAACGGCACGGTGACCTCGGTGACGCTCAACGTCGGCATATCCGGCACCCGCAACGTCTTCAACGCCACCATCGGCAACGCGCTCGGCGACGACGGCTACATGGTCACCACCAGCGTCGACGAAGACTTCGGCGACGCCCCGGCCAGCTACGACGCGGTCGAAGCGGCCAGCCACATTCTCGACGGCATCCGCCTGGGCGGCAGCGTCGATGCCGACAACACCAACGTGTTCAACACCACGCCCGCGATCACCCCGAGCCCGAACGCGGTCGCCGCCGGCGCCGACAACAACGGCGCGACCGGCGACGGCGGCGACGAAGACGGCCTGACCACGCCGCTGGCGACCCTGCACACCGGCCTGATCGGCCAGGCTTACACGCTCACCCCGAGCCTGAGCGGCAGCACCGCCGCCGGCACGGTGTGCGGCTGGATCGACTTCAACCGCAACGGCGTGTTCGAGACCGCCGAAGGCGTATGCAACGCGGTCGCCAGCGGCGCCGCCAGCACCACGCTGAGCTGGACCGTGCCGATCGCGACCACCGCCGGCCGCAGCTACGTGCGTCTGCGCGCGAGCCAGGGCAGCCAGCTGACCGCCGCCACCCCGACCGGCCGCGTCGACAGCGGCGAGGTCGAGGACTACATGATCGAGATCAAGCCGGTGGTGCGGGTGATCAAGCAGCTCAATCCGACCGGCGCCACCGGCCGCTTCGACCTGGGCATCGGCGGCACCGCCTTCGCCATCGCCGCCGGCCACAACGGCACCACCAACTTCCGCACGCTGTATCACAACAGCGCCTCGGGAGCGCCCGACCTCACCGTCGCCCAGAACATCACCACCACCGCGATCACCACCACCGTCGTCGAAGTGCCGACCGCCGCGACCACCGCGCTGTACGTCAGCACCTACGCCTGCGTGAACGGCGCCGGCGCCACCGTCGCCACCGGCACCGGCACCAGCGTCAACATCACCTTGCCGGTGTCGGTGATCGGCGCGGCAGCCAACGGCCGGGCGCAGGCGGTCACCTGCACCTTCACCAACCGGCTGGGCACCAGCGCGCTGTCGATCACCAAGGCCGACGTGCCGACCACCTACACGCCCGGCGGCAGCAGCACCTACACGATCCGGGCCTGCAACGCGGCCGGCGCCGACCCGGCCGCGGGCGCGACCATCACCGACACCCTGCCCCCCGGCGTGACCCTGAGCGGCCCGTGGACCTGCGCCGGCACCGGCGGCGGCACCTGCTCGGCCCTCAGCGGCGGCGCGGCCGGCGGCAACACCGTGTCGCTCACCGCGACGGCCCTGCCGGCCGGCGGCTGCGTCAACATCACCGTGCCAGTGAACTTCAGCGCCAACCCCGCCGATTACTGATCCAGCGGGGCCCGACTGTAGGAGCTGCGTAAGCTGCGACCGCGACACCACGCTTGCGACGGCGGTTGCGGTGTCGCGGTCGCAGCTTGCGCAGCTCCCACTCCGTCGGACTTCGGGGCCGTGCCGACCGATGTCGGCGCACACGCGCGCACCGCGGATGACACTTGTCACGCAAAACCGCCGACTCCAGGGCTGACAGAAACTGACTTTCAGCAGGTTGGCGCGCGCCCTCCGCGACGGTCACACTAGGCGTCATCTGGCGTATCGGTTGAGACCATGAGTGCATCGGCTGACCTGTTGAAGGAACTGCGCATCGACCGCAACCGTCCGCCGGAACCTTCGGGTCGCCGCGGGCTGGTGATCGGCGCGGTCGCGCTGTTGCTGGTCGTGCTCGCGGTCGCCGCCTGGGCGCTGTTCGGCCGCGACACCGGCGCCAAGGTCCACACCGCCACGGTCACCGCGATCGGCGGCGGCAACGGCGCGAGCGCCTCGGTGCTCGACGCCACCGGCTACGTGGTCGCGCGGCGCATGGCCACGGTCTCGGCCAAGATCACCGGCAAGGTGCGCGAGGTGATGATCGAGGAAGGCCAGCGCGTCGAGGAAGGCCAGGTCATGGCCACGCTCGACCCGATCGACGCCAACGCCCAGCGCGAACTCACCGCCGCCCAGCTCGGCGCCGCGCAGAGCGACACCCAGCGCGTGCAGGCGCAGCTCAAGGAAGCCGAGGTCAACGCCACGCGCCTGTCCTCGCTGGTCAAACAGCAGCTGGTGTCGAAGTCGCAGTACGACCAGGCCGTCGCCAGCCGCGATTCGCTGCGCGCACAGCTGCTGACCGCGCAGCGCAACGTCAAGGTCGCCAGCGACAGCCTGCGCATCTCCGACCTGGGCGTGGACAACACCATCGTGCGCGCGCCGTTCTCCGGCGTGGTCACCGCCAAGGCCGCGCAACCGGGCGAGATCGTTTCGCCGCTGTCGGCCGGCGGCGGCTTCACCCGCACCGGTATCGGCACCATCGTCGACATGGATTCGCTCGAGATCGAAGTCGACGTCGGCGAAGCCTTCATCGGCCGGGTCCAGCCCAGGATGCCGGTCGAGGCGGTGCTCAACGCTTACCCCGACTGGAAGATCCCGGCCGAAGTGATCGCGATCATTCCCACCGCCGACCGCGGCAAGGCCACGGTCAAGGTGCGCATCGCGATCAAGACCCGCGACGCGCGCATCGTCCCGGACATGGGCGTGCGGGTGAGCTTCCTGGAAGCGGCCAAGCCCGACCAGCCCAAGCAGGCCAAACCCAGCGCGATGATCCCGGCCAACGCGCTGGCCCAGCGCGAGGGCAAGGACGTGGCCTTCGTGGTCAACGACGACAAGGTCGCGCAGACCGCGGTGAGCCTGGGCCGCAAGCTCGGCGAGGATCGCGAAGTGACCGCCGGCCTGAGCGGCGGCGAGACCGTCGTGCTCGATCCGCCCGATTCGCTGAAAGACGGATCGCGCGTGCGTGTCGAAAACGACGACGCCGATTCGTCGAAGTAACGCAAGGTCGAAGTAACGCAACCGGGCGATCACCGCGCCCGACGCGCGCACCGCCACGATCACCACGGCCGCCACCCAAGCGGCCGTGCCGGACTTCCGAACCGGCCGCCCCGCGCGGCCGCTGTACCGATCTGCGACCCGCGCGCGGCGCGTGTTGGTTCCTTTCACCGCAATCCCAACGCTTGAGGACGTCGAAGATGGACACCCTGGTTTCGATCAAACACCTCACCAAGACTTATCAGCGCGGCCCGGAAAAGGTCGAAGTACTGCACGGCATCAACCTGGACATCGCCAAGGGCGATTTCGTCGCGCTGATGGGCCCGTCGGGTTCGGGCAAGAGCACGCTGCTCAACCTGATCGGCGGACTGGACAATCCCACCGGCGGCGAAATCACCATCGAAGGCGAGCGCATCGATCGCCTCAGCGCCGGCCAGTTGTCGCAGTGGCGCAGCCGCCATGTCGGCTTCGTATTCCAGTTCTACAACCTGATGCCGGCCCTGACCGCGCAACGCAACGTCGAACTGCCGCTGCTGCTGTCGCCGTTGAACGGCGCCCAGCGCAAGCGCAACGCCGAAATCGCCCTGACCCTGGTCGGCCTGGCCGACCGCCGCAGCCACCGCCCGAACGAACTGTCCGGCGGCCAGCAGCAGCGCGTGGCGATCGCGCGCGCGATCGTGTCCGACCCGACCTTGCTGATCTGCGACGAACCCACCGGCGATCTGGACCGGCACGCGGCCGAGGAAATCCTCAACTTGCTGCAACTGCTCAACCGCGAACACGGCAAGACCATCGTCATGGTGACCCACGACCCCAAGGCCGCCGAGTACGCCACCCACACCCTGCACCTCGACAAGGGCACCCTGGTCGAGCAGCAGTCGCACGCGGCATGAGTCGGGAGCGGCCATCATGAAATATTTCCATCTGATCTGGGCCGAGCTGATGCGGCGCAAGACGCGCACGGCGCTGACCTTGCTGTCGATCATCGCCGCGTTCCTGCTGTTCGGCCTGCTCGACGGCGTGCGCGAAAGCTTCGAGCAAGCCGGCAACAGCGCCAACGGCGCCAAGCGGCTGCAGACCGGCTCGCGCCTGTCGTTCATCCAGCAACTGCCGATGTCGCTCAACGACCGCATCGCGCAGGTTCCCGGCGTCAAGCAGGTCACCTATGCGAACTGGTTCGGCGGCGCCTACCAAGACCCGCACAACCAGATTTTCAGCTTCGGCGTGGCCGACAACTATCTGGATCTGTATCCGGAAATGGCCGTGTCCGCCGCGCACCGCAAGGCGTTCGCCGCCACCCGCACCGGCGTGCTGGTCGGCGAAGGGCTGATGAAGCGCTTCAACTGGAAAGTCGGACAGAAACTGCCGCTGCAGTCGACGATCTTCACCAGCAGCGACGGCACCAAGAACTGGAGCTTCGACATCGTCGGCACGCTCGCGGCCACCGACAAGAAGTCCGGCGGCTGGTTCGACCAGATGATCCTGCTGCACTGGAAGTACTTCGACGATTCCACGCCCTACAACCGCGGCCAGGTCGGCTGGTACGTGACCGAGGTCAACGACGTGAACCAGAGCGACCGCGTGGCCAAGGCCATCGACGCGATCTCGGCCAATTCCGATCACGAGACCAAGACCCAGACCGAAGCGGCGGCGACCGCGAGCTGGATGAAGCAGATGGCCGACGTCGGCCTGATCGTCGGCTCGATCATGGGCGCGGTGTTCTTCACCCTGGTGCTGCTGACCGGCAACACCATGGCCCAGGCGGTGCGCGAACGCACCTCCGAACTCGCCGTGCTCAAGACCATCGGCTTCCCCGACCGCAGCGTGCTGTTGCTGGTGCTGGCCGAATCGGTGTTGCTGCTGTTGTTGGGCGGCACGATCGGCGTGGCCATGGCCGATGGACTCGGCCCGATCGTCAACGCCGGCAGCAACGGCGCGATCAACGTGCCGCCGATCCGTTGGCACAGTTGGTCGGTGGCGTTGATGCTGATGGTCGGCATCGGCCTGTTGGTCGGCCTCTTGCCGGCGATCCGCGCCATGCGCTTGAACATCGTCGATGCATTGGCCGGACGCTAACGGAGAGCGCACATGAAAAAGTTCCTATCGTTCTTACGCGGCCTGCTGACCTTCGCGGCCCTGGCCGCCGGCCTGGTGGCCTGGGCGCTCGCGCCGTGGCCGGTGTTGCTCGGCCTCGCCGTCGCGTTCGCCTTGTGGATGCTGCTCACGCGCAGCGGCCAGCAAGCCGCGTCGGTGGCGGGCGTCGGCATCAGCACGCTGAGCCAGCGTGCGGGTTCCTCGTCGGTGGTGGTGATCGGCATCGCCGGCGTGGTCGCGGTGCTGGTGGCGATGCTGTCGATGGCCGAGGGCTACAGGGAAACGCTCGCGCGCACCGGCAGCGACGACACCGCGATGGTGCTGCGCGGCGCGTCCGCGGCCGAGGTGATGTCGACCCTCGACCTGGCCAGCATCAACGTCATCGAACAGGCGCCCGGCATCGCCCGCGACGCCGACGGCCGGCCGCTGGCCTCGCCGGAAACGGTGGTCGCGGCGAACCTGCCGATCAAGGGCGGCAAGCCCGACGAAGACGGCAGCGTGCAGTTGCGCGGGGTCGGCGATCGCGCCTGGCAGGTGCGGCCGCAGATCAAGATCGTGCAGGGCCGCAAGTTCGAGACCGGCAAGCGCGAAGTGGTGGTCGGCAGCGGCGCGCAACGTCAGTTCGCGGGCATGGAGGTCGGCAAGCAGATCCGCCTGGGCAGCGAGCAGTGGGCCGTGGTCGGCATCTTCAAATCCGGCGACGCCACCGATTCGGAAGTGTGGGCCGACGCCGACATGGTCGCGTCCACCTACCGCCGCGGCGCCTCGCGCAACGCAGTCATCGCCAAGCTCAGCGACGCCAAGCAGTTCAAGGCGTTCAAAGCCGCGCTGGCCGGCGACCCGCGGCTGCAGGTCGACACCACCACCACCGCGGAGTACTTCGCCAAGCAATCCGAAGCGATGACCAAGGTGATCCGCATCATCGGCATCGTGGTCGGTTCGATCATGGCGATCGGCGCGGTGTTCGGCGCGCTCAACACCATGTTCGCCACCGTCGCCACCCGCGCGCGCGAGATCGCGACCCTGCGCGCGATCGGCTTCCGCGGTTTGCCGGTGGTGGTCGCGGTGATGCTGGAAACGATGCTGCTGGCCTTGCTCGGCGGTTTGATCGGCGGCGCGTTGGCCTGGGTGATCTTCAACGGCTACACCGCCTCGACCATCGCCGGCGGCGTGGGTCAGCTGACCTTCGACTTCCGCGTCACCGGCCAGTTGCTGTGGAGCGGCCTGAAGTGGGCGCTGGCGATCGGCTTCGTCGGCGGCCTATTCCCGGCGCTGCGTGCGGCGACCTTGCCGGTGACTTCGGCGCTGCGCGCTTTGTAGGGGCTTGCGCGACTATTGATCGGCACGGCAAAGCCCCCTTCGCGAGAAGGGGGCTTTTGTTTTATGGGGTTGATGCGGTGGGGAGCAAAAGCCAAAGCAAATCCCCCCTGCCCCCCTTTTGAAAAGGGGGGGAGGCTTCGGTCGAGGTGAGGCAAGTTGGTGACCACATCGGGTCACGATCAAGAAGGCGGCACGAGTCGCTTCTTGATAAGTCAGGCGAAGACTGACGAATGCTGCGATCAGCAACAGCAACAGCAACAGCAACACACTGCAACTCCCCGAAGCAACGCACACCCACCCCTCCCATCAAAACCAACCCGGAGGAGTTCCCCCCCCTTTGAAAAAGGGGGGCCAGGGGGGATTTGCTTTTGCTTTTGCCTTTTGCTCCTACCCGTCCCCGTAAAACCTCAAACCGCAGCCGCCGCCATCCGCCGCGACCGCAGTAACCCTTCGCTGGCGAACACCGCCAACCCGATCCAGATGATCACGAACCCGATCGCACGCTCGGCATTGAACGGCTCGCGCAAAATCAACACGCCGATCAAGAACTGCAAGGTCGGCGCAACGTACTGCAACAAGCCGATCGCGGTCAGCGACACCCGCCGCACCGCATAAGCGAACCCGATCAGCGGCAACGCGGTGAGCGCACCGGCGATCACCAGCAGCACATCGGTACCCCAACCCCAGCCGCCGACGAAACCGCCTTGCCCGTGGGTCTCGCCCCACAGCATCAGCGCCAGCGCCGGCGCGAACAGGTAGACGTTCTCCACCCCCAGGCCGGTCACCGCTTCGACCGCGACCAGCTTGCGCACCAGACCGTACACCGCGAACGACACCGCCAGGCCGAGCGCGATCAACGGCGGCCGGCCGTACTGGAAGGTCAGCCACAGCACGCCGGCGAAGGCCAGCGCGATCGCCACCCACTGCACCGCGCGCAGGCGTTCGCCGAGGAACAGCACGCCGAGCATCACGCTGACCAGCGGCCCGATGAAATACCCCAGGCTGGTCTCGATCACGTGGCCGGCGTTGACCGCCCAGATGTACAGACCCCAGTTGAACGCGATCAGCACGCCGCTGAGCGCGAGCATCGCGGCCTTGCGCGGTTCGCGCAGGATGTCGCGCAACCAGTGGCGGCCGAATTTCCAGCACAGCCACGCGGTGACCAGCAAAGTGCTCCAGACGATGCGATGGGCGACGATCTGCAGCGACGGCACCGCGTTGAGCAGATGCCAGTACAGCGGCATCAGGCCCCACAGCACGAAGGACGCGACCGCGATCCACAGCCCGCGGCGGTCGGTCGGGGGGCTCATGCGCGTTTCTCCAGATCGGTTGCGGCTTCAGTCAATGCCGGTTCGCGCGGCTCGAGCGCGGCCACCGGGCCGATCGCCGGCGCCGCGGCCGGCACCGCCTTGCCCGCGCGCGCCTTGGCCAGGGTGATGATGCCCACGCCGACCAGGATCACCGCCATCGCGCCCAGGTCGTGCGAGGTGAAACGCTCGCCGGCCAGCAGCGCGCCGAACAGCACCGCGATCGGCGGGTTGACGTAGGCATAGCTGGTCGCCAGCGCCGGACGCACGTGGTGCAGCAGCCAGATGTAGGCGGTGAAGCCGAAGATCGAACCGGCCACGACCAAGTACAGCAACGCGGCGGTGGCGCCGAAGGTCGGCATCGTGGTGATGCGTTCGCCGGTGACCGTGGCCGCGCCGAGCATCCACACGCTGCCGGTCAGCATCTGCGCGCTGGCGGCCATGAACGGCGACGGCAGGTCCTGGTCGCGGCTCCAGATCGAGCCCCAGGCCCAGGCGATCGGCGCGACGATCAGGCACACCAGGCCGAGCGTGGACGCCGACAGCTTGCCGCCGGCGTTGAGCCAGATGACCCCGAGAAAACCGATCGCCAGGCCGATCCATTCGACCTTCGAAGGATGCCGTCCGCGCAGCATCGCGAACACGCCGGCGAACAGCGGCATCGAGGCGACCGCGATCGCGGCCAGACCCGAATCGACCTGGGTCTCGGCCAGGTTCACCAGGCCGTTGGACAGCAGCACCATCCAGATCGACAGCACCCACAAGGTGCGCCATTGCCTGCGCGTCGGCGCCGGCACGCCGCGCCAGCGCAGCACCGCGTACATGATGACGCCGGCCAGGAACATGCGCGCCGCGCCGAGCAGGAACGGCGGATAGCTGTGCAGTGCGAAGCGGATGCCGAGGTAGGTCGACCCCCACAGCACATACACCGAGCCCAGGGCGAGCGCGACGGCGAGCGCGCTGGGCGCGTGGGATTGAGAAGACGAAGGAGCGGCGCTCATGACGCGGGTACTCGGGGGAGAGAACGGCGGAGAGAGAAAAGGAACAGCTTGGCGCGAACGCGGGAAAAACAGCAGCGAGAAAAACTTGAGTCAGCCTTTAATCATTCGCGGGGTCGGGCGATCGCGACGCTGCCCGCGACGTCGTTCGCCGCGCTCCCTGCGGGTGGTTGCAGACGCAAACCGCGCAGCCGGACGATGCGAACCCGACGACGGATGCAATGGGTCGTCCGTGAGGTCGTGCCCCGTGCACCGTGCCATCGCGGCACGGCCGCGACGAGCCGAACAACCCAAACGATCAATCAATCGACACAGCGCGATCCGCCGGCGCTGCTCACGCCACGACCCCCACCCCACTCCCGGGCGCTCACGACGACGCGGCGCCCTTCATCACGGATGCGGCCCGTAACGCGACACCGAGGTGCGACGACTGCCGACATCGCGGCGGCGCGGATCGTCGAACACGTCGATCACCACGAAACCGGCCTTGCGCATCATCCCGGCCGAGCCCTCGTTCTCCTCGTGGCGCTCGACATAGATCTCGGTCAATCCCATCTGCAGCAGCCGCCCCACCGCCGCCTTGAGCAGCCGGGTGCCCAGGCCCTGGCCGCGATGCGCGCGATGCACCACGACCTCGCCGACATGGCCTTGCCATTCGATCTCGCGACCGTCGGGCTGATAGCGGTGGAACGCGTCGCTCGGCTCGAATGTGACGACAGCCACGATTTCGCCTTCATGCAGCGCGACGATCGCCTGCGTGCGGCCGAGCCGGATCGCCGACAAGTGCGCGGCCAGCTCGACGTCGGGCAGGAAATTCCAGGGATTGGGGCCATGCTCGCGGATCAGCGCGAGAATCTCGCCGATCTGTTCGGGCACGGCGGCTTGCGTCACGTACCGGGACATCCCGGGGGCGTCCGTATGTAAGGGGTTGGGGGAGCGAACCCACACATAAAAATTCTTCGTGCGGTGGGATCAAGAATAGCGTATCGATGTCATTCAAATTACGGTTGAATTATTGCCCGTACAGACGCAAAAATCTTGCATGAATGGTAGCCCCCTGGTTTTGGACGAGTTCGACCACAAGTTGCTCGAACTGTTGCAGCAAGACGCCTCGGTGACCCTGAGCGAACTGGGCGAGGCCGTGGGCCTGTCGCCCAGCGCGGTGCAGCGGCGCATGACCCGTTACCGCCAGGACGGCCTGATGCGGCAGGTGGCGGTGCTCGACCCCCTGGCGCTGGGCAGCACCCTGGCCGCGGTGTGGGTGACGATGGAGCGCGAGTCGGCCGAGGGCAACGCCGCCTTCCACGCTCGCGTGCGCGCCGCGCCCGAAGTCCAGCAGTGCTACACCCTGGCCGGCGAGTGGGACTACCTGGTGATCCTGGCCACCACCGGCGTCGCGCATTGCCGGCAGGTGGTCGACCGCTTGTTCCTCGACGAAGGCAACGTCAAGCGCTACGACACCCACCTGGTGTTCGACGTGGTCAAGCATGGGCTGGAGCTGCCGACCCGGGATGCGCCGCGGGCGACGCGCAAGCGGCGCGGGTGAGGCATGACGGTTGCGGCCATGTGGCTTGAACGGCTCGCATCGGCCCGGTCGGCGTCCACTCCGCCGGCTACTTGCCCGGCGGGATGACGGACGAGGACCGTGTGGATGCGTCGCCGCAGGCGCGCGATCCCCGGCACTCGCTGCTTTACCCCGTGCGTGGGCGGGTCCAGGATGGGCGGCGTCGCACCGCGGGCCGAAGCACGCGGGCCGCTTCGCACTCATGATCGGAGGGAGTCGGGCATGTTCAGGAAGGGCGCGGATGAAAGCGGGTCGCGCATATTCAAGAAGAGCGCGGATGGAAAAAGCGAGTCGCGGATATTCAAGAAGAGCGTGGATGGAAAAAGCGAGTCGAGCATGTTCAAGAAGGGCGCGGAGAAAAAAAGCGTCTGGGGCATATCCGACCCGCTGAAGCGGAAGTTTCTCGCCGGATTGAGCATCGGGATCGTCATCGGCGTGCCCATCGGCCGCTGGCTGGCCACCCTGTCGTAAGAGCGCGGTGTCGCCATCGCTGCATCGAACCCGGGGAGCGCCTCGCGACGTTCGCTCCGACGCAGCCGGCAGCACGTTCTAGCCGAGCCCGTTGCGTGTGCCGTTGCCATCGCCGCATCGAAACTACCGGCAACGCGACCTGCTTGCGCGCGATCGCCGGGTACGGCTTGCCGCCAGCGACGTCGGCGTTAGTTCAAGCCGCTTGCTCACGCTGCAACAACTTCTCCTTGAGCGGCAGACCCCAGCGATAGCCGCCCAGCGAACCATCGCCACGCACCACCCGATGACACGGCACCACCACCGCCACGCGATTGTTCGCGCAGGCCTGCGCCACCGCGCGCGCGCCGCGCGGCGAACCGACCTGCTGCGCGATCTGCTCGTAGCTGCGGGTCTGCCCCGGCGGAATCTTCATCAGCGCGTCCCAGACTTTTTTCTGGAAGGCGGTGCCGATCAGGTCCACCGCCACGGTTTCGCGCTTGCCGCCGAGGGTTTGCGCGACCGCGCGCACGCGCGGCGCCAGGAATTCGTCGCGGCCGGCGTCGACGCGCTCCAGCGTGGCCTGCGGGAATTCGCTGTGCAGCTTGGCCTGCAAGGCCTGCGCATCGTCGCCGAGCTCGACCATGCAGATGCCACGCGCGGTGGTCGCGACCAGCGCGGTGCCTAATTCGGTCTGGGTCAGGCTCCAGCGGATCTGTTCGCCGGCGCCGCCGGCGCGGTAACGCGCCGGGGTCATGCCCAGGCGCGCCGCGCCGCTTTCGTACACGCGCGAGGGCGAGCCATAGCCGGCGTCGTACAGCGCCGCGCTGACGTCGCTGCCTTCGCGCAGCGCCGAACGCAGGCTGCCGAGCTTGCGCTGGGCGAGGTATTCGGCCGGGCTCAGGCCGAAGCGCGCGCTGAAGCGGCGCTGCAGGTGCGAGGGGCTCAGGCCGACCGCCTCGGCCAGTTCGGTCAGCGACGGCTCGCCGGCTTCCAGCAAGACGCGGGCCTGTTCGAGCTTGTCCGGGGCAGGTGTATGGGCAACCGGCTTATCGGTGACAGCGCCGGTCTCGGGCTTGCGGATGTGGGTTTTGGCGTTCATGGCGCAAGACTAGGCTTCATGCCGGGGGCTCGCTATCCGCATCTTGCCTGCGGCGGGGTCGGATTTTGAGGGCTGATTCAGGTCGGATTTTGCGCTGGAGCTTGGTCCGCAGACGGATCATGGCCGTGTGAGCGAAGAAGACTCAGACCCTTGCAGACGGTGACCCTGGGTCGGACAGCGGTCCTCCTCTTCGTGGCTCCGAGGTCTTTTGTGGGAGGGGCTTCAGCCCCGACGCTTTTCGATCAGTTGAAGCAGTTCATCGCAGCGGAACGAAAAGCATCGGGGCTGAAGCCCCTCCCACAAGACCTCGCGGATTTCGCGGCGGCTTTGAGGGCATTCGCATTGGTTACAGCGGCAGTTGTTGATTGGCTGCGGCCATGCAGGCACCGACACCACTGGTTGACTCAGAACGACCTGGCTTAGCGCAGCCCCTGCCCGCAGCGCACACGCCCGTTCCCACAAAAAGAAAGCGCGCCCTCAAGGCGCGCTTTCGGTCGAACACTTACGAAACCCGCCTCAGTCGGCCCAATGCCCCGGCGCGGTCGCGGTCGGCAGCACCTGCGCCGACAGCTTGCGGTCGGCGTTGAGCAGGCGCACCGCGTCGGCCAGGATCGCCGCCGATTCGCGCAGCAACGGGTCCGGACGCTTCTCGGCGAGCTTCTCGCGCGCCGCGTCCTTGGCAATGTCGCGCTCGGACGCGGCCAGGCCGTCGTCGTTGGAATCGTCGCCCAGCGGGTCCAGGTCCAGGCCCAGCTGCTTGCGCTCGGCCTGACGCTGCTTGCGCTTGCCGTCTTCGCGATCGCGCTCGGCGCGGCGCTCGCCCTCGTTGAGCGAGATCCACTTCTTGGCGCGCTCCTCGCGGAACTCGGCCACGTCCTGCGACCACCACTGGAATTCCTTGTCGCCGACGATGCGGCTGCTGTGCAGGGATTCCAGCTTCGGCAGCAGCGGCGCGAAATTGCCGTAGCTGGTGTGCGGGACGGCCGCGATCTTGGTCCACGGCAGCGCGTTGTCGTAGGTGCTCTCGCCGTACTCGGTCGCGTCGACCGACACCGGGAAGGCGATGTCGGGCACCACGCCCTTGTGCTGGGTCGAACCGCCGCTGACGCGGAAGAACTGGGCGATGGTCAGCTTGACCTGGCCGAAGCGCGGGCCTTCGTTGGCCGGCCAGCGGTCGAGGTCGGCCAGGTTCTGCACCGTGCCCTTGCCGAAGGTGGTTTCGCCGATCACCAGGCCACGTCCGTAGTCCTGGATGGCACCAGCGAAAATCTCGGAGGCCGACGCCGAACCGCGGTTGATCAACACCGCCAGCGGACCTTCCCAGGCGATGCCCGAATCGGTGTCGCTGTCGACCTGGACCCGGCCGCCGGCTTCGCGCACCTGCACCACCGGGCCGCGATCGATGAACAGACCGGTCAGCTCGACCGCTTCGTTGAGCGAACCGCCGCCGTTGTTGCGCAGGTCCAGCACCACGCCGTCGACCTTGTCGGCGCGCAGCTTGGTCAGCAGCTTGGCGACGTCGCGGGTGGCCGAGGCGTAATCGTTGGCGTTCTTGCGGCGGCCTTCGAAGTCCTGATAGAAGCCCGGCAGCTTGATCACGCCGATGCGCTTGGCCGGCGCGCCGTCGGCCGGCGGCACGTTGATGATCTCGGACTTGGCGGCCTGGTCTTCCAGACGCACCTTGTCGCGCACCAGCACGATCCGGTTGGGCTTGCTGTCCAGGCCGGCTTCGGCCGGGATCATGTCCAGGCGCACCTTGGTGCCCTTGGCGCCGCGGATCTTGGCGACCACGTCGTCGATGCGCCAGCCGATCACATCGTCCATCGCGCCGCTTTCGCCCTGGCCCACGCCGACGATGCGGTCGCCGGGCTTGAGCAGGCTGCTGCGCGCGGCCGGACCGCCGGGGATCACTTCGCGGATCGCGACCACGTCGTCCTGCTTCTGCAACAGCGCGCCGATGCCGTCGAGCGACAGCGACATGGTCATGTTGAAGTTTTCCGCCGACTTCGGCGTGAGGTAGTCGGTGTGCGGATCGATCGCGTTGGCGTAGCTGTTGACGAAAGTCTGGAACAGGTCCTCGCCCTTGATCTCGCCGATGCCCTTGGCGAGGTTGGCGTAACGCTTGTCCAGGGTCTTGGCGATGTCGTCGTTCTTCTTGCCGGCCAGCTTCAGGCGCAGCCAGTCGTTGCGCACCGACTGCTTCCACAACGCGTCCAGCGCCGCCGTGTCGGCGACCCAGGGCGCGTCCTTGCGGTCGTAGTCGTAGCGGTCCTTGCCGGTGAAATCGAAATTGGCCGGCTGCTTGAGCAGGCCGCGCGCGTAGGCGACGCGTTCGTCGACGCGCTGCTTGTAGGCGGCGAAGATCGTGTACGCGGGCGACAGGTCGCCGCTCTTGATCGCGTCGTCGAGCTTGGTCTTGTAGACATCGAACTTGGCGATGTCGGCGGCAGTGAAGAACTGCTTGCCGGCGTCGAGCGATTCGAGGTAGCGCTTGTACATGTCGGCCGACAGCGCATCGTCGAGCGCGCGCGGCCGGTAGGCGTAGCGGCTGTCGGACAGCAGGCCGTAAACCATCTGCGCGGCCGTCGACTGGTCGGCGGTGGGCGCATTGGGCAAACCGCCCGCGCCGGCGGCGTCGGGTCGCGCCAACAGCGCCAGCGGCGCGGTCAGCAGGAGGCCTGCAAGCAGGGTCAGGGTACGCGTGTTCTTGAGGGTCATCGCGGAGTCTTCCCGGCGGGGGTGCCGGATCTGTGCAGCGGCTAGAGGATGTAGCGGCTTTCGACCGGTCCACAGTGCCGAAAGTTGCCTGTGCTGTCACGCCACCGCGCGAAATAACCTGTTGCGGGCATGAATCTGGTTCAGGTTGACGCCCGCGGACGTTAGCCGGGCGTTAGAACGGCGGGATCGGGCATGGATCGGCGACGCTTGTCGGTCACGTTTGCCGGCCGGGCAGTCCGGCCGGGCAGGGTCAGCGCCCACCGCCGGCCAGGTTGTCGGCGACGATCGCGACGGCCTCGGCCAGCTCGGCGTCGGTCTTCGGCAAGGCCGGCAGTTGCGCCAGTTGGGCGCGGCGCGCGGCTTCGTTCAAGGACAGCGGCGCGGTCGAT
Source organism: Lysobacter capsici (assembly GCF_018732085.1). Taxonomy (NCBI): domain Bacteria; kingdom Pseudomonadati; phylum Pseudomonadota; class Gammaproteobacteria; order Lysobacterales; family Lysobacteraceae; genus Lysobacter; species Lysobacter capsici. The sequence continues at coordinate 5,219,725 of NZ_CP076103.1, forward strand.
CGGGCGAGTTGCAGCCGCTGCAGCCAGTGCTGGTAATCCGGGTCCTGCGCGCTGCGCTGCTGGTGGGCCTGCGTCAGCCGGGCGAGATCGGCGCGCGCGGGCGGCGATCGGAAGCCTTTGTAGGCCACGATCGCCGGGGTCGGCGTGCGCTTGGGTTCGATCGGCGGCGCCTGGGTCAGGACCAGGTCGGGGGTCACCCCGACCGCGTCCAGCGGTTTGCCGGTGATCCGGTACACGTGGGCGATGGTCAGTTTGACCTGGCCGAAACGCGGCGGTTTGTCGTTATTCGGCCAACGGTCCAGATCGACCATGTTCTGGACCGTGCCGCGGCCGAAGCTGCGCTCGCCGATCACCAGGCCGCGGCCGTGGTCCTGGATCGCCGCGGCGAAGATTTCCGAGGCCGCCGAGGAGCGGTAATTGATCAGCACCGCCATCGGCGCGTTCCAGACCGCGCCGACGGCCTTGTCCATGACCGACACGCGACCACCGCTCTCGCGCACCTGGAACACCGCGCCGGCGTCGGCGAACAGGCCGATCATCGGCTCGAGTTCGCTCAACGCGCCGCCGCCGTTGTCGCGCAAATCGACCAGCACCGCATCGGCCTTGGCCTCGCGCAGTTCCTGCAGCATCCGCCGCACGTCGCGGCTGATCGACGCGTAATCGTCCTGCTTGCGCCGTTGCGCGTCGAAATCGACGTAGAAACTGCCGGGCACGATCACCCCGATGCGCTTGCCCGCGACCTCGATCACGCGAGACACCGCGCGTTCGTCGACCTTGGCGCGGCTCAGCTCGACCGTGCGGGCGCTCTCGCCCGGCAGCGCCAGACGCGGCACTACCTGGACGCGCACCACGCTGCCGGGCGCGCCGCGCAGACGCTGGACCACCGCCTCGAGTTCCAGGCCGGCCACATCGTCCATCGCACCGTCGCGGCCCTCGCCCACGGCCAGCAAGCGATCGCCTTCGCGCAGGCCGGCGCGATCGGCCGGACCGTTGCCGGTCACCTCGTACAGGCCGATCGCAGCGCCATCGCGCTTCAAGGCCAATCCCACGCCGACCTGGCCGGCTGCGTTTGGCGGCGCCGGCGCCGGCGCCGGCGGATCAGGGGAAAAATAGTCGTTGCCCGGACCGATGGCGACCGCCAGCGTACTGATGATCGCTTCGACCACCGCAGCCGCGGACACGGCACGCGCCTGCTGCACGCGGCTCGCGTAGCTGCGCTCGAGGGCGCGCCGGATCTGTTCGGGCGTGTGGCCCTCCAGCTTCAACGCCAGCGCCTGGCTCTTGAGCCGCGTCCCCCACAGCGATTGCAGCGCCGATTCGTCGGTCGCCCGCGCGGCAGCGCCGCGATCGGGATTCCACACTTCGTCGCCATCGAACCTCATCGGCTGCGCAAGCACGCCGCGCACATAGGCCAGGCACGCATCCTTGCGTGTCAGCGCCAGCGCGCGCATGGCCAGGAAGGGGGTGAGGTCCTTGCTGGTGATCGCCTTGTCGAGGCCGTTGCGATAACGCTCCAATCCACGCACATCGGCCTGACTGAGGTACAGATGCTCCGGGTCGAGATAGTTCAGCCAGGCGTCGAACAACTCGCCGGACAGACGATCGTCCAACTTGCGCGCGTCGTAGGCGTAACGCGGATCGGTCAGCAACCCCCGGCTCAGCTGCAGCGCGGTGATCCTGTCTTGCTCCGCTGCGTCCGTGGACGGCGCATCGGCCGCGAACGCGGAACCGGCACAGCACGACGCCACGAGCGCCAGGCCCGCAATCAACCGTTTCATCGAAGCATTCCCCCTGGGTTCCCTGGGGGAATGATAGCCGCCACGCGCGGCCGGCAACGGCCTCAGGCGACCGCGAAACCCGCGTCGATCGCCTGCCGGTCGGCGTGGTACGACGAGCGTACCAGCGGGCCCGAGGCGACGTGGGTGAAGCCCAGCGACATGCCGTAGACCTCGAGTTCCTTGAACTCTTCCGGCGTCCAGTAACGCAGCACCGGGTGGTGGTGCGGGGTCGGCTGCAAGTACTGGCCGATGGTGATCATGTCGACATCGTGCGCGCGCAAATCGCGCAAGGTGGCCTGCACCTGCTCCATGGTCTCGCCCAGGCCGAGCATGATCCCGGACTTGGTCGCCACGTGCGGATGCTGGGCCTTGAACTTCTGCAGCAGGGTCAGCGACCACTGATAGTCGGCGCCCGGGCGCACGTTGGTGTATAGGTCCGGCACGGTCTCGACGTTGTGGTTGAACACGTCCGGCGGATTGGTGTTGAGGATCTCCAGCGCGCGTTCCATGCGGCCCTTGCCGCGGAAGTCCGGGGTCAGCACTTCGATCTTGGTGCGCGGGCTCTGCTCGCGCACCGCGGCGATGCAGTCGACGAAATGCTGGGCGCCGCCGTCGCGCAGGTCGTCGCGGTCGACGCTGGTGATGACCACGTACTTCAGGCCCATGTCGGCGACGGTGCGGGCCAGGTTGGCCGGTTCGTTCGCGTCCGGCGGCTTGGGCCGGCCGTGGGCGACATCGCAGAACGAGCAGCGGCGGGTGCAGACCTCGCCGAGGATCATGAAGGTCGCGGTGCCGTGGCTGAAGCACTCGTGGATGTTCGGGCAGCTGGCTTCTTCGCAGACCGTGACCAGGCGGTTTTCGCGCAGCTTGGCCTTGAGCGCGGCGACCGAGTTGCCCGACGGAATGCGCACCCGGATCCACGACGGCTTGCGCAGCACCGGCACGTCGGCGAACTGCACCGGCGAGCGGCTGATCTTGTCGCCGCCGAGCTGCTTGGCCCCGGGCGTCATCGTGGTCGACTCCAGCACCGCCGGCGCGAGCACTTCGGGCGCACTGCCGCTGACGATCGTAAGCGGGATGGACTTGGAGGCGGGGGTGGTCATGGCGTTGCTCAGCTCTTGTCGTTTAGCTCCCTCTCCCGCTACGCGGGAGAGGGTTGGGGTGAGGGCGGGTAGCTGCCTGCGTTGCCGCGGCGGCTGGCGGATCGGCGCGCCCTCATCCGCCCTTCGGGCACCTTCTCTCGCAAGCGGGAGAAGGAAGATCAAGCACTCCTCCCGCTTGCGGGAGAGGGGAAATCACTGCTCATCCCGCAAGCGGGATAAGGCATTTAAAAGCTCAACGGCTCCGCGTCCTCGACCGTCAGACCGAACTGCCGCGCGAGCTGCGCGACCAGCACCGGCTTGACCTGCTCCATGCCCGAGGGGCCGCCCAAGTCTAGCACCGAGGTCACCTGCAGCCCCTGATACCCGCAGGGATTGATGCGCTGGTACGGCGACAGGTCCATGGCGATATTGAAGGCCAGGCCGTGGAAGGTGCAGCCGCGGCGGACCCGGATGCCCAGCGCCATAACCTTGGCCCCGGCCACGTACACGCCCGGAGCGCCGTCGCGGCGCGCGCCTTCGATGTTCCACTCGGCCAGGGTGTCGATCACCGCCTGCTCGATCCGGTCGACGTACTCGCGCACCCCGAGCTTGAGCCGGCGCAGGTCCAGCAGCGGGTACAGCACGATCTGGCCGGGGCCGTGGTAGGTGACCTGGCCGCCGCGATCGACGTGGATCACCGGGATGTCGCCCGGCATCAGCACGTGTTCGTCCTTGCCGGCCTGGCCCAGGGTGAACACCGGGTCGTGCTCGACCAGCCACAGCTCGTCGGGCGTGTCCGCGCCGCGCGCGTCGGTGAACGCCTGCATCGCGCGCCATACCGGTTCGTAGGGCTGGCGGCCCAGGTCGCGCAGCTGCGCGCGCGGCGGCGCGCTTTCGCCACCGAACACGGCGGCGACGGCGTCGATCACAGTGTCCACTTCACTTCCGGGTGCTCGCGCAGGACCTGATGGGCGAGGTCGTACTGCGCGCGGTTCTCGGCGCGGAAGCTCAACTTGACCGAGACGAACTTGCCGGTCGAGGAGTGCTTCCACTGGATGGTTTCGGTTTCCACGCTGATCCCGGCGCCGAGCAGCAGGCGCGGCAATTCGTGCTCCAGGCCCGCATCGGCCGCGCCCATCGCGCTGAGTTCGAAGGTGCCGGGAAACTGGAAGCCGTGGTCGGGGTTGTCGGAATGAATGTCCATGGCGGCCATTATGGGTCCGGGGCCGGGGCAACCCAAGCGCAGCGGTGGGACGGCGGTGTGCCGGAGGTGGAACGGCGCCGCACCTGGCCGGCCTGCGCTGCGATCGGCCAGGCAACCGCCAGATCCGGCATGGCGCGGGTCGTGAGGCTCCCGCAATCCACGTGGATGCGGCCGTGTACGAACGCCGACGCGTATTCGTTGCAACGCCGTCGCGGGCACGGCCGCGGTGCGCTACCGCCGTCCATGCCGGCTCGGGCATGATCGGACAAACCCCTCTGAACCGTATGAGCACACGCAAGGATGAGCGATCGCCTGCTGCTGGTCCTCGACCTCGACGAAACCTTGATCCACGCCAGCGAGATCGAGCTCGATCGACCCGCCGATTTTCGCGTACTGCGCTATCACGTCTACCGCCGCCCGCACCTGCAGCGCTTCATCGACTACGCACTGGCGAACTTCGAGGTCGGGGTGTGGACCTCGTCGGGAAAGCGCTATGCCGCGGCGGTGGTCGAAGCGCTGTTCCCGCCGAGGTCGCTGCGCTTCGTGTGGTCCAGCGAGCGCTGCTCGATCACTCGCGACTGGGCCACCGGCGAGTACAAGAACCGCAAACGCCTGAACAAACTCAAGCGGCACGGTTACCGCCTGGAACGCATGCTGGCGATCGACGACACGCCGTCCAAGCACTCGTACAACTACGGCAACCTGGTGTGCGTGCGCGAGTACCTGGGCGAGGACGAGCACGACGATGAGTTGCTGCAGCTGATGGCGTATCTGGATCGCCTGGCGGCCGAGCCGAACATGCGCACGATCGAGAAGCGGCGCTGGCGGGAGAAGGTGATGGCGGATGCGGCGCAAGGCGGGCCGGTGCGCGGCGATGGCCTGGAATGAAGTTGCTGCAACCACCCATTCGACTACCCAAGCATGTGCAAAAGCTTGAAGTCTTTTGTGGGAGGGGCTTCAGCCCCGACGCTCTTGACTCAGATCGCCGAACGCTTTCGCTATCGGAACGAAAAGCGTCGGGGCTGAAGCCCTCCCACAAAACACCTCCAACAAAAGTTCTCGAACCAAGGTTCTCGCGGCCGCCTCGCTTTGCATTGCCTGCAATCGATTCCGATACAACACCGACCTCCGGGCCATGACCTGCCCCGCCCCGCGCAGCCGTTCTCAACAGGTGAGCGGCCACTGCGATCTAATAGCAGCAACACACCACCGCTAGAACTGGCCCCGTCGCGCGCGCGGCCGCGCGCTCCCCCGGAGATCCCCCGATGCCGCCCAGCCAATCCGTCGCCCTGCCCCTGCGCGGCCAGTTCCGCAGCCTGTACACCCAGCTCAAGCGCACCCACGTGCTCGAACGCACACCGGTGATCTTCTGCGAAGGCGATTCGTGGTTCTCCACGCCGCTGGCGATGAACCTGCTCGACTGGATCGTCTCCCCGGCGCCCGAGGACGAAGCACGCGGCGTGCCCTTGCTCGGCAACGGCGGCCTGTTCTTCCGCGCCGAACACAGCGGCGACCACGCCTCGCGCAATCCCGACGATCCCAAACGCTCGATGTTCGTGCGCGACAACATCGACGACATCATCGGTTGGTACAAGCAGTTCGACTTCGACCTGATCGTGCTCAGCGCCGGTGGCAACGACTTCGTCGACAGCTTCCTCAAGAAGACCTTCGCCGGCCAACAGAATCTGTCCGCCGACGCCGGCTTCCAGCGCGTGCTCGACACCGGCAAGTACGAACAGGTCAAACAGGCTTATGCGCTGTTCCTGCAGGCGGCGCTCGCGGCCAAGCCGAACATCCCGATCCTGGCCCACACCTACGACCATCCGCTGCTGATCGGCCGCTCGGGCGCGTTGACCCCGGGCAACATCGGCGTCGCGGCCCTGCTCAAGAAAAGCGTGGGCCCGTGGATCGGCCCGCACATCGACGCGATCGTCAATGCCGACCCGGCCAAGACAGCGGACGAACGCCGCCGTTTCGTGCGCTTGTTGATCGACGGTTTCGAAAAGAATGTGCTGCGCGAACTCAAGCACGACCCGCGCTTCGCCGGCCGCTTCGATTACGTCGACCTGCGCGGCACGCTGACGTCGGAAAGCCAGTGGTTCGACGAAATGCATCCAACCGAAGCCGGTTTCCACGCGTTGGCGAGCAAGTTCCGCGCGGCGATCATCGGCAAGTTGCCGGCGGCGAAGCGGTAGCGCTTGCGGATGGGTGTCGGTGGGCTCGAACTGGTGCCGCTTTCGCCTGCGTGAGTCGCGATCTCATGCCCCTGTAGGAGCGGCGTGAGCCGCGACCGCGCTGTCTCGACAACATCGAGGCTGACGCCGTAGTTGTGTTTTCGCGGTCGCGGCTTACGCCGCTCCTACAGGCAGGCCATACGGCTTTCGCGTGAAGTCTTGTAGTTCATCCAGCGCTGCGAGGCATGTAACTCGCGAGAACAAAAGTACACCCGGAGGGCGGCGCACATGGATGTGCGCCGTGCGCCACCGGGACAGGATGTCCCGTGTGGCGCATGCCTGCGTCTGCTCCGATCGCGTGGGCACTTGATCCACAAAAAAGCGTTTTTCTTTGGTTACCTTTCTTTTGTCGCTTTTGACAAAAGAAAGTGACCCGCCGCTTTAGTGGCGGAAGCTTTTGATCCTGCTGGCAGCTCCTAAAAGGCTTCAAAGCTCTGAAGCCTTGAAGCTTTAGAGCCTTTGAAGCCGAAGGCAAGATCAATAGCTTTCGTCCGCAAGCGGCCGAGTTACTTTCTTTTGTCTAAAGCGACAAAAGAAAGGTAACCAAAGAAAAACGCTTTTTCTTGAATCAAGTGCCCGCAAGTGCGGTGCTTCCGCAGGCATGCGCCACACGGGACATCCATGTCCCGGTGGCGCACGGCGTGCATCCTGCACGCCGCCCTCTGGGTGTGCTGTTGCTAACGCGAGTTAGAGAATTCGCAGCGCTGGATGGATTGCGCGACTTCGAGCTCAAAGCCAGAGCAGAGCTGGAACTGGAACTGGACTGAAGCCATGTCACCACAACGGAAACAAAAAAGGCCGGCAAACGCCGGCCTTTTTCATGTTGCGGTGAGCTGCGAAGCGGACTTACTCCGACTCCCACCACATCCAGAACTCATCCCACAGACGCTTGAAGAAACCGCCCTCTTCGACCGCCGCCATCGCCACCAGCGGACGCTGCGCGATCACCTTGCCGTCGAGCATGACCTTGACCGTACCGATCGCCTGGCCCTTCTTGATCGGCGCGACCAAGCTCTTGGGCACGTCCATGCTCGGCTTGAGCTGCGGGTACTTGCCGCGCGGCACCGTCACCAGCAGCGGCTCGGCGACGCCGAGCTGGATTTGCGCGGTCTGGCCCTTCCACACCTTCTGCTGGGCGATCACCTTGCTGGTGTCGTACAACTTGTGGGTTTCGTAGAAGCGGAAACCCCAGTTGAGCAACGCCTGGCTGTCGGTGGCGCGCTGGGCTTCGGAGGTCGAACCCATCACCACCGAGATCAGGCGCTGATCGCCGCGCAGGGCCGAGGCCATCAGGCAGTAACCGGCCTTGGAGTGGTGACCGGTCTTGATGCCGTCGACGGTGTTGTCGCGCCACAGCAGCAGGTTGCGGTTGGGCTGGGTGATCGGCCCGACTTTGAGTTCCTTGATCTTGTTGTACGAGTACGCGACCGGGAAATCGTGGATCAGCGCGCGGCCCAGCAGGGCCAGATCGTGCGCGGTGGAGTAGTGATTCTCCTGCGACAGGCCGTGCGGGTTCATGAAGTGCGAGTTCTTCAGGCCGATGCGCGCGGCGTACTGGTTCATCAGCGCGGCGAAGGCGTCTTCGCTGCCGGCGACGTGCTCGGCCAGGGCGATCGCGGCGTCGTTGCCGGACTGCACCACCATGCCTTTTTCCATCTCCACCAGCGGCGCGGTCTGGTTGACCGCGAAACCCGAGTAGCTGCCGTCGGTGGCCGCGCCGCCCTTGCGCCAGGCGTTCTCGGTCATCATCACCTGGTCGGTGTCCTTGACCTTGCCGCCCTTGAGTTCGGCGGCGATCACGTAGCTGGTCATGACCTTGGTGATGCTGGCCGGCTCGACCCGCTGGTCCGGGTTGTGGCTGGCCAGGATGTTGCCGCTGGCCGCGTCGATCAGCACCCAGGCGGTGCCCTGGATCTGCGGCGGCGGCGGAACCGGCAGCGAATCGCTGGCCGGCGGCAGCGCCGCGGCCGGCGTGGCCGCGGCCGGCGCGGCGGCGGCGGGCTTGGCGGCCGGGGTCTGCGCCGAGGCGAAACCGGCCCCGAGCGTTACCAGGAATGCCGAAGTCAGCGCGGCGAAGGCGGCGGCGCGCGAGGTGGAGCGAAGGGTCATCGTTGAACTACTCCGGAGGCCGGTAGCGTACCGGCCGAGGGTGTGTGGGGTTCCGGCGTCGGCGTCCTGGCGTCCACCGCGGATAGGGGCCGGACCGGGCGTTCCATCCCCAGTCCGCGAAGTCGTGCATCGTGCCTGAGATGGACGATGCTTGCAGCCGCCTGGCAGGCCGGGCGGCCGCTGCAGTTCAGTCGCGCACGCGTTGCGGCTGGCCGAATCCCAGACCGACGATACGGGCGGCGAGTTCCGGCGCGGCATCGGCCTGCAACGGGCCGACCCGCAGACGCCAGACTTTCTGGCCGTTGGCGGCGTTGCCGTCGAGCAGCTTGGCGGTGCCGATGCCGGCGCCGCGCAGCATGGTCAGGGCGCGGTCGGCGTTGCTGCGCGCGGAGAAGCTGGCGACCTGCAAGGTCACGTCACCGGCGCTGGGCGTGGCGGCGGCGACCACCGCGGCGGCCTTGGCCGGGCTCGGCGGCGGCGGCGCGGCCGGCGGCGCCGGCAACGCGGTCGCGCCGGCGGCGGCCACGGCGGTCGCGGGCGATGGCTTGCCGGCCTTCTTCGCGGCTTTTTCGGCCGCGGCCAGGGCCTTGGCCTGTTCTTTCTGCTGCTTGGCCATGGCGCGCTGCTCGGCCCGGCTCAACGGCTTCGGCGGCGCGAGGGCCACGCCCTTGCCGGTCGCGACGCGAACCTGACGGGTCTTCATCCAGGCGTCGAACTCGTCGGCGCTCATCGACTTGCCGTTCTGCATCATGTCGAAGCGGTAGTCGCCCGAGGCCGATGCGACCGCGCCGGCCGGCTTGGATGCGGTCGTGGCCGCGGTCTTGACCTCGGCGGCCGGGGCCGCGGTTACCGCAGCCGGCTTGCCGGTGGCGACGGTGGTTTTGACTGGCGCCGCCACCGGCGCGGGCTTGCCGGTCGCCACGCGCACGCCCGGCGGCAATTCGCCGGCGTTCGCGCTGGCGATCGGCATCGCCGAAACCAGACGGTCGATCGCCGACGGCGACGCCGGCTTGGCGGCGACCGCGACCGGCTGCGGCGGGTTGTTGGCCGCGCTGGCGTACAGCGGCGGCGGCGCCTCGCCCGGATGCAGCGCGCGCACCTCGACCCGGCCGGTGCCGCGCTGGGTGATGCCCAGCTTGACCGCGGCGGCGTAGCTCAAGTCGATCACCCGGCCGTCGTGGAACGGGCCGCGGTCGTTGACCCGCACCGTCACCGACTTGCCGTTGTCGATATTGGTGACCCGGGCGAAGCTCGGCAGCGGCAAGGACTTATGCGCGGCGGTGAAGGCGTACATGTCGTACACCTCCAGGTTGGAGGTACGCCGGCCGTGGAATTTCTGGCCGTAGTACGAGGCCGTGCCGGTCTCGACGTAATCGTCGTGCGAGTCGAGCACCTTGTAGGTCTTGCCCAGCACCACGTACGGCGAGCGGTTGCCGAACTGCGAGCGCGCCTCGGCGACCACTTCGGGTTCGGGGATCGCATCGACGTCGGGGATGTAATCGGGCGTGGTGTCGTTGACGCCCGGCGCGTACAGGCCGCCGGCCTTGTAGTTGCCGCGCTTGCTCAGGTCTTCCTGCGCCGGCGCATACGGCGATTTCTTGCGCCCGCCGTGCGAGGACGACGACGGCAGGCCGGCGCTGTGGACATGGCCGCGGTCGGGCAGCGCGAGCGCCTGGGAACCGGATTTCTTGGGAGAGCTGGCGCAGGCCGCGAGGACCAGCGGCAGCGCGGCGACGACCAGCCGCCCGATCGCGTTCGCGATCGGCAGCCGTTTCGGGCCGGCCCCGCTCATGCCCGCGGTGCCTGGGGTTCGACCGTCGGGGCCGGCGCGACCGCCGGGCTGGAAGCGTTCACGGGTGCGGCCAAGGGATTCTCCCGTCCGGCGATCGCCTCAGCCAGCTGGTACACCGCCATGCCGTAATGCTTGGAGATGTTGTAGCGGGTGATCGCGTAGAAGTTGCGGAAACCGAGCCAGTATTCGGGACCGTTCACACCATCGAGATTGAGCAGCGTCGCGGTCTCCGCCGGCGCCACCGGGGTCAGCGGGCGATAGCCGCGCGCGGCCAGATCGCTGAGCGAATACACCGGGTCCATGTTGTCGGGCACGAAGTCCAGCGCGGTGGCGTCGCGATTGGCGCGCGCGACCACCGGGCCGCCGCGCACCCAGCCGCCCTTCTTGACGAAGTAGTTGGCGACCGAGAAGAAGACGTCGTCCAGATCGGTGAACAGATCGCGCTTGCCGTCGCCGTCGCCGTCCACCGCGAACTCGCGGTAGCTCGACGGCATGAACTGGCCCCAGCCCATCGCGCCGGCGTAGCTGCCGGTCAGGGTGGTGATGTCGATCTTTTCTTCCTTGCCCAGCGCGAACAACTGGCCGAGCTCGCCGCGGAAGAACGCCTCGCGGCGGTTTTCGCGATCGAGCTTGGCCGGATCGCCGGTGCGCGGATAGGCGAACGCCAGCGTGTACAGCGCATCGACCACGCTGTACTTGCCGGTGTTCTTGCCGAAGCTGGTTTCCACCCCGACGATCGCGACGATGATCTCGGCCGGCACCCCGGTCTGCGCCTGCACGCGATCGAGCTGCGCACGGTGCTCGGCCAGGAACGCCTTGCCGCCGTCGATGCGGGCCTGGGTGATGAAGATCGGGCGGTAATCGCGCCACGGCTTGGCCTCGGCCGGCCGCGACATCGCCGCGACGATGCCGTCCTTGATCTGCGCCTTGGCCAGCACCGATTCGATATAGGCCGGGTCGATGCCGTACTGGCTGGCGGTATCGCGCACGAACTGCGCGCGCGCCTGCTCGATCGGCATCTGCACCACCGGCGGCGGCAGCGCGGGCGTGCCGACCACCGCGGTGGCGGGCTTGACCGGCGGCGGCAACGCGGGCGTCGCGGCGGCGGCCTGGGCCGTGGCAATAGGGGAGACGGAAGGCGTCTGCGTAGCGCAGGCGGCCAACGCGATCGTGAGTGCGCCGAACAGGGCGCAACGGGCGGTGTGGCGTCGGGTCATTGGCGCGAGGGTAGCACGCGGGCCCGTGGTAAAAAAACCTTGGGTTTGCGTGACTTAACCGATTTTGTTCACGTCAGGTTGTCGAATTGAAAGCGGCCGGGAGGTGCCTTGCCGATGCCTGGCCTTGACCGTGAAACATGAATAGCGGGCCGGCTCGGCCGTGGCGCAACCGGGGCAGCGAGGCGAACGGTCGCCCGCTGGCGACGCCCCGGCCCTCAACGCCGCTCGAAGAACGAGGCCTGCAGAAACCGCATCCCCGCCAGGATCTGCGCCACCCGCTGCGGCGACAACACCCCGATGTGCTCGCCCAGGCGCGCCTTGTACAGCGACGACACCTGCGAGACCACCACCACGCTGCGCTTGGCCAGCCCGCCCTCGCCCGCGTCCAGCGCCACATTGCCCGGTTCGCTGGCGCGCGCCGGGTTCGAACTGAGCGCGCAGACCACCACCGTGCCGATGCGCGAATGGTTGAACACGTCGTCCTGCACCACGACATGCGGATGCGCGACCCCGGGAATCGATCCGCGCGACGGGTCCGGCTCGATCCAGAACACATCGCCCTGGTTCACGACCCTGGAGAGCACCCGATGATTGGCTTGATCGTCTCGGTCCATGGTTACGTCGAATGTGAGAGATAAGCGGCGCCCCGGTATACGCCAACGCGATGAAGGCGATCTCGCGCATGCGGGATCTGCGTTGCCGAAAATCCGACCCGTAGATAGATCGCCCCGGGTTCGCTCGCAGGCTCTTCGGTTTCCAGTTGCAGCGCGTTGGCACTTGCATACGCCTGAATCCGCGCGACATAGGCTCGCGGCTTGCGGCACCAAAAACTCAGCGATTCGTTCAACTCGCCCTGCCCCAGCGGCGGTTCGAGCCGTTGTTCGTAAATCACTCGGCCTTGGATGCGGTTGCGATGCGGCATGGGGAATCCGGCGATCGCACGACTCAAGGGACGGTAGAAATCGTCGGAGCGCTCGGACGACTTCACCCAGGCGCCGCCCAGTTTCATGTACCAGCACTGGGTACAGATCGGACCGGACGCGTCCGGCCTCGCCAGACAATCGGCGGCCCGACTCCAGGCCGTCAAGTTCCTGCTGCGCCGGGCGCTATCGTCGACCAAGGTCTGTGCATCGACGACTTTACCGCCGCACAGCGGACATGCCTGTGCGGTTTCACCCAGGGCCACGCGCGAGCACAACGACGAAGCCAGCAAAGCCAGGCCGCTTACGAACTGCCGTCGATCCATGCCCACGACTCCTCGGGATTGCCGCCCCACCTTACGATCGTCGCACGACGCTCACGACTTCCCCGCCTGCGCCAGATGGTAGGCCACCAGCGCATTGGCATGGCCGTGGCCCATCTGATGCGCGGTCTTGAGATGCTCGACCATCTCCATGTGCTTGTCGCCGTTCAATGCGCCGAGCACGCCCAGCCAATGCGCGATGGGCTGGCCGTACTTCTTTTCGATCGAAGGGAAATACGAAGCCGGGCCCTTCACTTTTGCGTCGTCGCTCATTTCGTTGGTTTCCATGCCGAAGCCGATCAAGGCAGACAATCTAGCGCAAAGATCGCGGCTCCAGCGTCGCGCCGCCAACGACCTGATGGGCATTGCCGATCGTCAGATGCAAGGCCGGCGAAGGCACGCGCGGCAGCCCCAGTTCCTCGCGGATACTCAGGGCCTGCGCGCACGACACCGGGCACCACGCGAAACCTTCGGTTTCGCATACCACCGGGTCGTAGTCGAACTCGACCGTCGCGCCGTCCAACCGCTTCCAGGCCGCGGCATTCGGCGGGACTTCGCCGCGGATCACCGAGATATGCGGGCCCCACAGCGGACTTTGCAGCGCGCGCGTGCGGCGATGGCCGAGCAGGAACTGATGGCGCAGATAACGTCCGAGTTCGGGATCGCAATCGACGATCAGCCACCACCAGGTGCTGCCGCCGTCGCGCCGCGTGTGGCCGGCGCCGGGACCGAGTTCGGGGCTGTAGCGAAGCACGCCGGTGGAACGCAGCAACGAGGGGCGCGGCATGGAAGATCGTCCTTGACGGGGGGCGGCGCGAACGTCACCGCGGGGACGCGTGGATCGCGGCTCGGCGAGCGAACCTACTCAAAGCGAACACGTTGCCTTGAGCAACATCTCCTGCGCCGACCCGCGCTCGACCGGCCGGAACACGGTGCTCGGATTGCGCGCCGACCCAAGCAGTTTGCCCTTCCCGCCCAGCTCGCTATAGGACTGGATATCGACCGCAAGGAATTCCTTCTTGCCGCAGCGAAAGCGCATCAGCGACGTCGAGGAATTCTCGCCGCCCGGCCCGGTGACGAGGTTGTCGACCACGGTATTGACCTGGGTGAACTGCGGCCCCTTGTACAGCGAATCGCGGTTGAGATAGACCACGACACCGTGATTGTTGGTATACGCCTTGATCAACTTGCTGCCGGCCTGCTTCGGCTCGACCGCGATCGCGCCGCCGCTCAGCATTCCCAGCAACGCCATGGCCATCGCTGCCGTCATGACTCGCTTCATGATCCTGCCCCTGTCAGATCGTCAGCGCCAAGAATAAACGCGGCCGGCCCATGTGTATGCATCGGCGCGACCCCGTCGGAGCCGACTCGGCAACCCGTCGAAACGCGCACCCGATGGGCGCTACCCCACTTCGGCCGTCCCGCCGTCGTGCTCGCGCAACCGTTGAGCGAATTGGCGAAGATGCGGCCGCACGTCCTGCAAGGCATCGTCCAGCAACGCCGCCAGACGCGGCGACTTCAACGCTCGCAGACACTCCAAGGCCGACATCCGCGCCCACTGCTGGTTGTCGTCGACGCGATGCCATTCGCCGCAGGCCAACGCTTCCGCCGCCGGCACGCCGAGCGCGGCCAGCGAACGGACCGCGCGACGGCGCACGTACTCGTCTTCATCGCCGGCCAGGGCCAGCAACAAGGTCTCGACTTCGTCGTTGCGGGTCAATTGCCCTAATTCGACCGCCAACTGCCAACGCGCGTCGGTCTCGCCGTGTACGAGTGCGATGCGCGTGAGCCACGGCAGCGCATCGGGATAGCGCTTGCGGAGTTCGCGGGCCAAGTAGCGGGCATCGTTGTCGCGGGCGATCGCATACAGGACCCGGTCGACATCCTCTGCAGATGCTGTTCGCTCCGGGCATCCGGCAAGCCAGGCCAGAACGGCCTCATACCAGGCCGACCATCCCTCGTACACGCATTCCCACTGACCGTCGCGCGCCGCCAGGCCGGTGGCCCAATCGCGAAATCGCCGGGTTTCCGACTTCAAGTCATGCATCGCGATGGTCCATCGAATCTTCGGCCACGACCATCACTCATCCGCTCGTGGCGGTCGCACACGGGTCAGGCAATCGCGGCCCGAGGCGCCGAACTGGCGATAATTGGCGCGCGCCTGCGTCAGACTCGACGCGCCATTGGGGCCGCCGCGTACTTCGTCGGCGGTGTCGTCGTCCTGGCCGTCGTCCTCCCAGCCGCAGACCGGGCAGATTTCGTATCCGCCACGTTCGCCGAGGGTTTTGCGGCCGCAACAGGGGCAATGCAAAAGCGAGCCTTGCGGGTCCAAAGTCATGCCAGCGGCCTGCTTTCGGCGATGAATCGAGTCGTCATGAAGCCGCTTTCAGCTCCGCCGCGCTGCAATAATCGCGCGGCTTTTTCTGATCGAGCCGGCGACCAAAACCAAGGAACAGCGCGCGACTGACCCATACGTCGAGCAACTGCGCGTTGCGCAGATTGAACAGCAGCTGCACATACTGCCCTTCGGCTTGGTCGTGCTCGGAACCGGGATCGTAGAACGTCATGCCGATGTAGTACGGCAGCCGCTCCTCCGTGTGATACCACGACCCGCGTATCGCGATATCGCGGCGCTCGCGCGTGCGGATCAATCGGGTCACGCACTCGGGCACTGCGTAGGAGTGTGCGCCGATGGTCAGCTTCAATCGCGGCGGAGCGTCGCCGCGCACGCGAAAATCCACCGTCGCCGGGCCGAACGTCGCTGGTACGTCCGGCAGACGACCGTCGGGCGCGAGCTTGAGTATTCGATCCTCATGCGCGTACGAGGCGCCGGCGGTCGCCCACAGCAACACGAGCGGCAGAAGAGGACGCAAGAGCGGGCGCATGCGGATCGGCATGGGCCAACTGTATCGCGGCGCGGGCGAAATGGAATATGAGCAGGCGCGGCGCCGACACTCCGGCCCCACCCCCCGCTCATCACACCGACCTGTGCGCAATGCGCACAGCTGCTGTGCGCGCAACCCTCTAAGCGATCCGACCGAAGCTGCGCATCATGGCCGCCACCCCATCCCGACAGGCCCACCGCATGCGAATTTCCACCTTCCTCGGACTTGCCACGCTTTCGATCGCCGGCATCGGCGCGGCCGATGCCGCGACTACGCCAAGCGAACCGCACCCGACCATCCGCGCCATCGCGGGCGCCGCCCCCGTCTCGAAGCTGCAGGCCAGCAAGACGGCGCTGCTGGTGATCGACTTCCAGAACGAATACTTCGCCGGCGGGCGCATGCCCCTCCCCGACGGCGACGCCGCGCTGCGGCAAACCCGTCGCCTGCTGGAATTCGCCGACCGCCATCGCATCGCGGTCGTTCACGTCCAGCACGTCCTGCCCGCCGGCGCGCCGCTGTTCGCCGACGGCGGCAACACGGTGAAGTTCCACGCGGCGATGCAGCCCCGCCGCGGCGAGCCGGTCGTGCGGAAGGATACGGTCAGCGTGTTCGCCGGCGCCTCGGCCGGCGCGATCGAGCAGGCGTTGAAGGGCGCCGGTGCCGACACCTTGATCATCGCCGGCCTGCAGACCCATGCCTGCGTGGCCGGCGCGGCGCGCGACGCGGCCGCCAAGGGCTACAAAGTCGTCGTCGCCTCCGACGCCAGCGCCACCCGCGACCTGGCGCTGCGCGACGGCACGCGAATCGACCATAAGCAGCTGCACGCGTCGGCGCTGGCCGAAATCGAAGACACCTTCGGCGATGTCATGACCACCGACCGGATCATCGCCCTGCCGGTCGACTGATACCCTTGACCCGGACCACGGCATCGGCGCCCCGCCGATGCCGTCCGCCTGGAGCCAAGTGATGGATCAGTTGTCAGCCATGCGCGCCTATCGCAGCATCGTCGAATCCGGCAGTTTCACCCAGGCCGCCGAGCGCCTCGGCACCACCCACACCTCGATCTCCCGCCTGCTCGGGCAATTGGAAAAGCACCTGGGCGTGCGCCTGCTCAACCGCAACAGCCGCAGCCTCACCACCACCGAGGCCGGCGCGCACTACTACCGCGATTGCATCGACATCCTCGAACGCATGGACGCCGCGCAACAACGCCTCAAGTACGACCCGTCGCTGCCGTCGGGCGTGTTGCGCCTGAGCCTGCCGCATGCGGTCGGCGCGCTCGAACTGGGGCAGTGGTTGCCGGGCTTCGCGCAACGCCATCCGCAAATCCACCTGGATATCTCCTGCGACGATCGCATCGTCGATCTGGTCAAGGGCGGTTTCAACATGGCCATCCGCATCTCCGGCCCGCTGGCCGACAGCAGCCTGGTCGCGCGCGAACTCGCGGTGTCCGACCGGGTGCTGGTGGCCGCGCCGCAGTACATCGCGCATCACGGCCTGCCGCGCACCACCGGCGACTTCCAGAACCATCAACTGCTGGCCTATGCCGGCGACGGCCCGACCCTGCAACTGACCTCGCACCGCGGCGAAGTGGCGTCGGTGAAAACCGGCGACCGGCTGCGGCTGGACTCGATCCTGTCGCTGCATGCCGCGGCGATGGCCGGACAGGGCATCGCCGCATTGACCTACTTGACCGTCCACCAGGATCTCGCCGCCGGCCGCCTGCTGCGCCTGCTGCCGCAGCACCACGCCGGCCAGCGCCACTACTTCGCGATCTACCCGCACGCACGTCAGCTGACGCCCAAGGTGCGCGCCTTCACCGAGTTCATGCGCGCGCATTACGCGGCGGCGCGGCAAGGCGATAGCGCAAACTAGATCGATCGACTTCGACGGCGGGGCAGAAGCGCCATCAAGCCTGCCTCGCACCGCTATCCACCATCGGAAAGGACACCAGATGCGAATCGCATGGATGACAGGCCTGCTTGTGCTCAGTGGCTGCGTGCTGCACGTTTCCGAGAAGAACATCGTCCAGGCGAAACCCGGAGCGGCGATCGAATCGGGCACCAGCGCCGACGGCGCGTGGACCATCCAGGCGCTGTCGCTGTCGGTCGAACCCGGCGTGGCGCTGCGAGGCGCGATCTTTCAACGGCCCGGGTCGGTCGCGACCGTGCTGTATTTCGGCGGCAACGGCTTCGTCCTCAGCAAGCATTACCGGTACGTGCTGCGGATCTACAAGGACCTGCCCGTCGATGTCGTGGCCTTCGATCATCGCGGTTACGGCGGCAGCACCGGCCTTGCGTCGCTGGACGCGATGATGGCCGATGCGCCGTTGCTTTACGACTACACCCGGGCACTGCCGACGGTCGCGGCGAAGCCGCTGATCGTTCACGGGCATTCGCTGGGCAGTTTCGTCGCCGGCGAAGTCGCCAGGCAGCGCGCGCTCGACGGATTGGTGCTGGAGTCGTCGGCGACCTCGGCGGAAACGTGGGCGAGCGGTTTCGCCGATGCCTCGCTCTGGGTCCGCAAAGGCGTGGTGGATGCCAGCCTCGCGGGCCGCGGCAACCTGAGCGTGATGGCGACGCTGGACGAACCCGTCCTCATCGTGTCGGGCGCGGACGACACGACCACGCGGCCCGCGATGGCGAAAGCGCTGTTCGAGGCCGCGGCCGTTGCCGATAACCGCAAGGTCCTGCTTGTGGTCCCGGGCCATGGCCATATGGACGCATCGCTGAGCACCGACTATGTCGAGGCGTTCGATCGGCTGTACTTGACCGATGCACGCCGAGCCGGCCCGAAGAACTAGCGCAACCGTGCGGACGGGCGAGACCGCGTTGTCGGTCGAAGCGATCCGTCGCAGTGCGCCGGCAACCGCTATCGACGGCCCTCGGCCGCCGACGTTGCTCCGCGCGCCTTGAGCCATGCAACCAGCTCGCCGTACTCGCCCTCCTCGGCCGCGTCGAGCGGCGTCATGGGTTCCCACGGCGCCCACCAATTCACGTCGGCGCCGCGGTCGAGCAGATACTGCGCCGCATCGCGCTGGCCGCCGTGGCAAGCACTCCAGAACGCCCCGTCGAGCACATCCTGCGGCGGCGCGGGCACGGCGTCGACCATCGCCCTCACCCGATCCATCAACCCGAGCGTCGCCGCATCCGCCAGCGTGATCCGTGCGCCGCGTTCGACCAGCCGATGCGCGGCGCGCCACTGTTTGAACGCGGTCGCATCGGCGAGCGGCGGGCCACCGCCGATCACCGCACCCGCCGCATCGATATCCGCGCCGGCGTCAAGCAACGCGTCGAGCACCGCCACGTCGTCGCAGCTCGCCGCCCAGTGCAACGGGGTTTCCCGATGCGCGCCAACGAACCGGGCATTCACATCGGAGCCGGCCGCCACCAGAACCTTCACGGTCTGCGCACCATTCGGGTAGTGCCCCGGCCAGTCGGTGACGATGTGCAGCAGCGTGCGTTGCGATCCGTTGGGATCGCCGGCGGCGATCGTGCAAGTGGCGAGGTCGGGATGCGTCGTCAACAACCGCTGCAACGTTTCCAGATCGCCGGCCTGGATCGCATCGACGACAGCGGCAGCGATTGAGTTCTCCGCACTGATCGTATTCATCGCTCGTCCCCGTTCATTGCCCGCAGGCGCAAAGGCATCGGCCGGCCCGGCCGGTCAGACGTGTTGATCGAGCATGATCACGTTGCCATCGGGATCGGACAGGACGATATGCGCCGGTCCTTTGCTGTCCGGGTCGGCACGAGTCGCGATATCGACGCCCTGCGCATCGAGCGATTTCTGCACGTCCCGCACATCCGTGAACGAGGCCAGCGGGCTTGCGCTTTGATCCCAACCGGGATTGAAGGTGAGGATGTTCTTGTCGAACATTCCGCGAAATAGGCCGATCACGGTCGAACCGTTGCGCAGGATCAGCCATCCCTGCGCCTGATCGCCGGCCATCGGCGAAAAGCCGAGCTTCTCGTAGAACGATCGCGACGCCTCGATGTCCTTCACCGTCAGGCTCACAGAGAATGCGCCGAGTTCCATAAGTCACCTTTCAGGTAGTGAAGTGCCGTGAAGCGCCGTGTGTCGGCTTGTTCGCGGCCGCCGACATGAGCAAACCATCCTGGCGATCACTGTGCCGATCCGCTTTCGCCCAATCAATCCCAGGCGGTTGCGTTCCCGGGAAACCCGGGCCGCTGAACCCGCACCACGCAGAACCGCTGCCCGGTCGGCGCCTGCATCACCACCCAGCGCTCCAGCCGATCCACCACGCGCGCACCGAGCGCCTCCAGCCGCGCCACCTCCGCGGGAATGTCGTCGGTTTCGATATCGATATGGACCCGGCTGTCGTGCTCGACCTTCTGGATCTGCACGATCGGCTCGTCCGGCGGCGTTTCCAGCATGCGGTAGTTGCCGCGGGTTCCCGGATGATCGGGATCGATCGGCCGGCCCAGTGCGTCGGCCCAGAACCGGGCAGCCTGATCGATGTCCGGCGTGTTGCAATCGATCAACAGCGCACAAAGACGGGAGTGGTGCATGGCGAACTCCTTGAGCGGGGGGCGCGAACGAACGTTGCGAGGCGGGAAACAGCATCGAGAAGCCGGTGTTGTCAACGCGTGCAGTGCGATCCACGATTTCGCCTCGCGTTGCGCTTTTGCGCCTGCCGCGCCACGTCGGCGGCGCGCCGTGGAACCCGCCGTTACCCCGCGCCCTGCTCCGGCGCAGCGGGCGCAAGGTTGCGCACCGGTGCCCACTCAATGACGACGTACAACGCGTGGTACACCTCCTGCCCTCGAACCCACGCCAGACCGGTGCCGCCGCGCAAGGGGTAATGGCTTGACTGGGGACTTTGGAAGGTCCATAGCGCCGCCCCGGGCTCCTGCCTGGACAGGAACCACTCGCGTTTTTCCTGCCAGGTGTAGGCATTGTGGTTGACCTTGTCGCGGCCGCCCCGGGCGAGCCCCAGCGTCAGCATGTGTTCGATGTGCTGGGCCATGTCGGCAAGATCCGCGCGCTCCAGCAACCAGTCCGCCGGCATCACCGAGCGCCCCTCGCGCTCCAGCCAGGCCGCTTCGATGCTTCTGCAGTCCGGGCAGAACAACACGTCCTGCTCCTCATCGACCCAGCCGATGCGGTACGACGACACCCAGCCGGACTTGGCGAAAGGGAAATCGACTTGCTGCGCGGCTTCGAAGTAGCTCTCGTCCGCCGGTGCCGGGCGCACGGTGATGCGCTCGGATTGCAGCGCGGTTGCGTGCAACGGGCATATCTGCAGAAGCCGAAGCAAGTGCGTGGAGGACACGACGAACTCGGGATGCTCGGTCACGAAACGCGCCCACTCGCGCTCCTGCCACCATTGAAGCCGCCCCATGCCGGCGCGCCTGATGTATTTCTCGTAGCGATCGTTGCCGACGAACTCGCGCAATCGAACCAGCAACGTTTGTTCCCATTGTGAATCCATGCATTTCTCCCCGAGCCCGCTTCACCGTCGCATCAAGCCGCCGGGAACCGGCGGCTGCGCACCTCGACCAGAAATTCGGCCCCGATCGCAACGCCCGATGCCGACCCGATCACCGAGTCGATCCCTCGGCAAGCGGGGCCAGAGTACACTTTCCAAAACGCACTTCGCCGCCCGTTTTCGCCATCGGCAATCCACATCGGCAGACGCGAATCCGCCTGGCACCTTACCTACGGACGACCCTTCCCATGGCAGTGACTGGCAACGTTTTGATAAGGCCCTTGGGCGGCCTGGCCGATACCGCGAGCGTGCTGGGCCAAGTGCTTGGCGGCTTGAGGTTCGAACAGGATTTCTCTGGAAAGTTCGAGGAATTTCCCGCCTACACGGCCGAGCACGATGGCGTGCTGTATGCGTTGCTCGGCCCACCGGCGCCCGAGCACGATTTCAGGGACGACAAAAGCAACGACTTCTTTCAGCTTTTGCTCGAATCCGAGGATGACGGCGATCCGGACTGCGAGCTCAGCGACATTTCAGATGCGCTGATTTTGAAGATCAACGCCGACGGGCGCTTGATGTCTTCATGATGGCCGGCGGCCTGCAGGGGGCGCGGCGGCCTTATTGAAACCGGGTCCGACCCGGTTTCAGGGAACGATCAACCTCGTCCGCCCAGCAACCCATCGTCGGCGAACACGATTTGCGCGAAACGCTGCCCCATCACCCGATGCGTCGCCGCATCCGGATGCAGATCGTCGGGCAGAGGCAGGGACGCGCCGTCGGCCTCGCCATACAGGCGACGGCCGTCGAGATAAAACAGATTCGGGTCGGCCGCCGCGCGCCGGTCGACGATCGCACGCAGTTCGCCGCGGATGGCGTTGAGCGTCAATTTGCCGGCCGCGCGCTCGGCCGGATCGCCGGTGGCACGAAACCGCACTTCGCCGCGTCGCAGCGCATCGATATCGAACGCACCCGGACCCGGCGTGTCCTCGTGGATGGGGCACGCAATCGGCGAGACGATCAACAGCGGCGTGGCCGGATGCCCGTCGCGGATCGTATCGATGAAGCCATGCACCGCGGGCGCGAACGCGCGCATCCGCATCGCGTCCATGTTCACCAGGTTGATGCCGATCTTCAGGCTGATGGCATCGGCCGGTCGATCGCGGATCGTGCGCGCGACGAACGGATCGAGCAGCGCGCTGCCGCCCAGGCCGAGATTGACCAGATCCACGTCCGCCAACGACGCGGCCACCGCCGGCCACGTCCCGGTCGGGCTCGCCGCGTTCGAGCCCTGGCTGATCGAGCTGCCGTAATGCAGCCATTGCATGCGCCCCTCGCGCGCGACCGCGGTCACCGGCGCGTTGGCACGCAGCGCGCGCAGCCGCGTGGTCTCGTTATGCGGCAGCCACAGGTCGATGCGCTTGATCCCTTCGGGCAGCCCGTCGAAGCGGATCGGCTCGGCCGGCACCGACTCGCTGCGCGTCTGCCCCGTGACCATGTCCACCGTCGTCAATTCGCCTCCGCGCACCGACGCCTGCGCGAACAGCGCGCCGTCCACCACCAGGTCGAAGACCCCAACAGGACGCGGCGGCAAACCGGCGAAGTTGCGGCGCATGGGCCACGCGTCCAGCTCGACGATCGTCGCGGCCGTGTGGAACGACAGCCGGCCGCCGGCGGGTTGCGCTTCGACCATCGCCAGTTGCGGGTCCGGGCATTGGCCGCGGGCCCAGGTGGGCAGACGGTGAGGCTGCAGGCCTTGGTCGGTGGGCTCCAGATCGAGCAGGCCGTGGATGAGGTCGGCAGTGAGCGGGATCGTCAGCATCGCGAAAGCTTAGGGGGATTGCACAGCCACGCAAAGTTCGTGGCGAGCGGCCCTGCTTTTCCTGCGCGCTGTTTTTTTGGGGCCACGCACATTCCCGCTTGCTTCGAACCCGGAGTCGGAACGAACGTTCCTGGAACCAGGCAATCAACCTGACCGTCCAGGCAACCGCCAAGCACGGTTACGCCGCCCCCTGCGTTTCCTCGCCGCGGCATTGCTGCGCGGCCACCCAACGCAGGCAATGCGTGGGCGGAACGCCTTGCCCGGGGTTGTAAAACATAAGCCGTCCTCCGAGCGCCATGCGTCTTATGCGAGCCTGGCATACAGGCCGAACACGGCGCAGACGGCGCGATCTGCTTGGAAGAACGCGCCGGCTTCTGCCTTGGTCAGCGCCCACCTTCGCATGCACCAAGTCGGTGCATGCGAAGGCCGCGGCGCTGCTCCCGAACACCGCGACGCTGCTTCGGAATACCGATTCGGTATTCCCATAAGCCGTTTCGGTCTTGCGGAAGACGAATTTCGCGCTCGCGAATACCAGCGCGGCATTCCGGAAGCCCGTCGCGGGCTTCCGGAATCTCTTTTCGGCATTACAAAAGACCGGCGCGGGATTCGCATGCACCACGCTGGTGCTCCGGAAAGACTCGACCGGATTGCGGAACACCGATTCGGCCTTCACGAAAGCCGAATCGGTATTCCGCAGAAGCTTTTTCGTGCTCTCGAATCTCTCCGCGCGATTACGGAAGGCCGCCGAGGCCTTACGGAAGGACTCGTTTGCCTTCCGGAATGGAAAAAAGACATATCGATGGTGCGCAGGACGCACAGACGCAGGGAAACAGGGCTCGGACCTGCCTATGGAAGGCGACCGCTCTCAGGGTGAACACACAAGCTTGAAGTTCTTCGGATCGAGCGGCTCCCGGGCTTCCATTTTCTTCTCCAGCGCGATCGCCTCGCGGACGGTCAGGCCGCGATGCATCCATTTGCCGCTGTCCATCTGGCAACGTCGCGTGCGCAGCATGAAGGTGGCCAGCAACAGCGCGTCATCGTCGGGCAGGTCGTGACCCGCGGCCTGGGCGACCTTGGCGGCCGCGAGATAGTCGTCCGGCAGCCGGATCTCGGCCGATGCGGCGCCGGCCGCCAACAACACCGCCAGTACAGAACCGATCATGGCATCCCTCCCCTTTTCCCTTCGCAGTGCGGGCAGACCGTGGTGCGCGACAGCGAGCGCCGTGGATTTTCCGCCAACGCTACCCTGACCGTTTTTCCTTGAACCTGTGAAAGTCCACTTTGACTACTGTTTTGCGCAACGGTGCGTCAGTTATCAAACCAGAAGACCAGCCGTTCGACGCCCAATGCCTGGAGCAACTCCAGCTCTGGATGAAAACCTTCATCCAGAAAGTCGCGATAGGTGTCCGCTTCCAATCGCTGCGGCCGTCCGCGCTGACTGAAACGCAAGGGCGCGTCGTAGTCGAACGTCAACAGCTCGTCCACGGTCAGCCACGAGCGCGAATGGATGTCCGAGGTGTCGGCGTCGCTTTCGCCGGCCTGTTCTCGCACGAACGCGGAAACATCGAGGGGAAATCCGCGAGGCTCGCTGATGGGGACGATGTTGAAAAAATATTCGTTGCGCACGCCGGCCATGAAGCTGAAACGCCGGTAGTCGCGGTTGGCGAGCAATTCGGTTTCGCCCATCGATTCGAACCGACCGGTCGCATCGCGCCGCTCGGCGAACATGTGGATATCGCAGCCCATCGGTTTCGTCCCTTTCGCCCCAATAAAAGACTACTACGACCCGCGCCTTCCGGATTCGACCGTGTCGTCCAAGCCCCAGATGTTGGTCAAATTGCGGACGAAGACGTTCGGATCGTCCTCATCGACATAGCCCTTGCCCTCGTCGCGCACAATGCCGGCCGCGATCAGGTCGGCGACGACCTGGTCCGTCATGTCGGCGTAGTCGCGCAAGTCGTCGAACGCGCCGATCGCGAACGGCCACACCGCGTCGTGATCGTTGACGAAGGCAATCGCGTCGCCGGGGTGTTCCAGCAAATACCAGGCCACCACGGCCGCCGCCGGATGCCCGGCGATCTCGCGTTGGGTCGATGCCGGCAGGTGGCGGAACGCGATCTGTTCGCGACGGGTCGCGTTGACGAGGACATAGCCGAGGCTCATGGGCAACTCTCTGGCGGATTGATACGGAACAGGGGGCCGGAAATAGCCGGAAACGCGGGTCAGATTGAATTTGGGGAAAGCCCGCGCGGCCCTCTATTTATCCAATGCGCGCCACGATCGCAGACCCATGCGCGCACCGCGGCATGACAGCATATTCCGCACCGTGACGACCACCGCATTAATCGAAATCGGACAACTTGACACGCGGACCGTCGCCCACCACAGTCGGCAACGCCTGATAGCGCTGCACACGCATGCAGCGCACTACGCGGATCAACCACTGACCGCACCACTGTCTTCATTAGTTCTCTGGGGGGAACAGCCGCGCCGCAGCAGGTCTGCCGCGCGCGCTGGAAAAGGTTGGCGCGTCCGCGCCCGCCTCCTTCCCTATCCACCCGAT
Source organism: Lysobacter capsici (assembly GCF_018732085.1). NCBI lineage: Bacteria > Pseudomonadati > Pseudomonadota > Gammaproteobacteria > Lysobacterales > Lysobacteraceae > Lysobacter > Lysobacter capsici. The sequence continues at coordinate 5,245,100 of NZ_CP076103.1, forward strand.
ATCCGGAGAACACACCTCATGAGTATCCGATTGACAGGAATCTTGCTGTCCGGCTTTTTGCTGGCAGCGTGGCTGTCGCCCGCGCACGCACAGAACGTCAGCTGCGCGGGGATCGCCGAATGGAACGCGTCCACCATCTATAACGCCGGCAGCAAGCTCGTCTATCAAGGGCGGCTGTACCAGGCGACGATGTCGATCTGGAACACGCCGCCCACGCACTGCCCCAGCTGCGGCTATTACCAGGATCTGGGCACCTGCAGCGCGGGCGGCAACACGCCGCCGACGGTCACGCTGACCGCACCGGCGAACGGCGCGAGCTTCACCGCGGGCGCCACCATCACCGCCACGGCGAATGCCGCCGATGCCAACGGCACCGTCACCCAGGTGCAGTTCTTCCGTGGCGGCACATCGCTGGGTATCGATACCACCTCCCCGTACAGCGCGACCTGGAGCAATGCCGCCGCCGGCAGCTACGCGATCACCGCGGTCGCCACCGACAACGCGGGCGCCACCACCACGTCCGCGGCGGCCAACATCACCGTCAATAGCGGGACGCCCGACACCACCGCGCCCAGCGTGCCGGCCGGATTGGTCGCGGCGTCGGTGACCTCGTCCAGCGTCAACCTGAGCTGGAACGCCTCCACCGACAACGCAGGCGGTAGCGGCGTCGCCGGCTACGACGTCTACCGCAACGGCACGCTGGTCGGCTCGCCCACCGGCACGTCCTTCAGCGACACCGGCCTGACCGCGTCCACGGCCTACACCTACCGCGTGCGCGCCCGCGACAACGCCGGCAACGCATCCGCGCAAGGCACGCAGATCAGCGCGACCACCAGCGGCGGCGGTGGCGGCGACAACACCCTGCCGAAGCATGCGCTGGTCGGGTACTGGCATAACTTCACCAATCCGTCCGGCCCGACCATCCCGATCAGCCAGGTCTCCAACGACTACGACGTCATCGTGGTCGCCTTCGGCGACGATGCCGGCAACGGCGCCGTCAGCTTCACGGTCGATCCGGGCGCGGGCACCGAAGCGCAGTTCCGGGCCGACGTGGCCGCGGCGCGCGCGCGCGGCAAGAAGGTCGTGCTGTCGCTGGGCGGCCAGAACGGCACGGTGACGTTGAACAACGCGACGCAGGTGACCAACTTCGTCAACAGCATGGAGGACCTGATCCGCTACTACGGGTTCGACGGCGTGGACATCGACCTGGAAAGCGGCGCGGGCGTCTACCACGGCGCGGCCGTGCAGACCAACCTGGTCACGGCCATCAAGCAGCTCAACACGCGCATCGGCCCGTCGTTCTACCTGTCGATGGCGCCCGAGCACCCGTATGTGCAGGGCGGCTATGCCGCGTACAGCGGGATCTGGGGCGCCTACCTGCCGATCATCGACGGCCTGCGCCAGGAGCTGGACCTGATCCACGTGCAGTACTACAACAACGGCGCGCTGTATTCGCCGTACAGCCAGACTGGCTTGGCCGAAGGTTCGGTCGACATGCTGGTCGGCGCCAGCCTGATGCTGATCGAAGGGTTCAGGACCAACAACGGCACCGGCGTCGCCTTCAACGGCCTGCGGCCGGACCAGGTGGCGTTCGGCCTGCCCTCGGGCCCGTCCTCAGCCAACAGCGGACTGGCGTCGCAGGCCACCATCACCAGTGCATTGAACTGCCTGACGCGGCTGCAGAACTGCGGAACCATCCGGCCGCAGCAGGCCTATCCCACCTTCCGCGGCGTGATGACGTGGTCGGTTAATTGGGATCGGCGTGATGGGTTTATTTTCTCTCGGCCGGTGCGGGCTACGTTGAATAGCTTGCCTTGATCGGCGGCGGAAACTTCGGGGGCGGGTGATGCTTTGCTTGCCCCTTCGACTCATCCTTACTCGGCGCCCTTGATGGGCGCCGATTTTTTTGTCGCCTATCCGTAAACTCACTTCAGCTGTTACCGGAAGCATTCAGACGAGCCAGCTTCGAGAAGACCAAGATGCGCAAGAGCTGGAACAGGAGGCAGAACAGCTTTTCCCTCCGTGAGTCGAGAAAGGTGGCTCTACCCCTCGTTTTTACTGACCCTTGTTTTCACAATTCCTTTTATCGCCTATCGAGCAAACCCAATTAAGCCCATTAAAACAAAGGAACGGACTCGGGCTCGCCGCGCTGCTCACTCTGGAACTTCTCGAGCGCTGACCACTGAATATATCGAGCAAGCCCACTAACGTTTCTTTTAGCTGATGAGTCTTTCCAACTAGCCCCAAGATGCTTACGAAGCAGATCTCCCGCTACCAACCTATCTCCCCCAGCCTCCACAAGAACCTTTGCAGCCAGCTTGATAGTAGATTGAGCTCGTACAATTTTCTTGCAGTTACTCAACAATTCTTCAAAAGAAGTCCAATCTCGCTCTAGACAGATATGATTGCCATCCATTTCAATAATACCCAGCGTCAACAAATCAGAAATAGCCTTACGAAAACCTTTTCCATCGAGTCGAGCCCGATCTAGCCGACTATTTTCGAAAATAAGACGCAGCACCCCCTCCAAACTCTTAGGGGATGACGTTCCGAAGAAGAATCCGAATGTTGCGCGATTATTTGATGTGCGCCCCATTTGAGAGCCGCGACCATCGGCTCGTGCTAAGCCATTCGCGCTTATGTCAACCAAGCCCGCAAATAACAACCAGCTCTTTAAATTACCTGCGTACTGACGCAATGTAGTTTGTGATAAAGGGGCACTTCTAGGCTGCTGCCTATCGAAAAAAGACAGCCATTCGTCATAGGGAAAGACCTTCTCTTTGCCCCATGCTCGTTCAATGGCTCTCGCGACGACATGCCGCTGAAGCTGCCTTCTTACGACAGAAGCAAGAGTGTCAGCAGAAATATCCCCCAGATGGGAGGCCACTCGATAGTTCCCAGAACCATCTGCGTCAACTAATTGCAGCGCAACTAGATCACCCAGCAAATTGAAAGTCGGCCCCTCCTTCAATTCTAGATGGACCCCCAGACCTCCGGCCGAGAGCGGCCCATAATCATTCAAAGCACGGACCGCCTTGAGTGCAACAGGAGGAGTTCTTTGAAAAGTTCGAGTCCATGGAATCTGCGGCACCTTCTCATCTACCAAGTAATCTCTAAAAATATCCCAATATATGACATAATTCATACCACTTCTTACAAGAAGATGTTGGTTAATTAATAAATTAGTAGCCTCTCGAGAAAAACTCTCTTCCACCTCAGCAACTGTTATAGGAGCTTTTGCAGCAACGAATCTTAAGCATCTAATATGCTCTTCTTGTAGTTGCTCGAGATCTTCCTTGAAGAGCTGTTCAATATCTAACTCACGTTCCAGAAGTAGGTACTGGGATTCTGGTGTGGACACACGCTGCAGAACATGAACAAGCAGTTTTTTGAGAAGCCATGGCAGGCCCTGACACTGCTCCGCCAGCCGTGATCGGAGTACTCTAGACAGCGTTTTTCCGATGGCCTTTTCGGCCTTTGAAACCACTCTAATTATCTCTCCGCGCTTAAATTCACCAACTTTGAAAGACCGTCTTCTATCAGCCAACTGATGCCATAGGTGATATGCAGGGTGTTGCTGAGGCAGGGACACGTCCGTTTTCCAAGCGAACCCCAAAATCAAAGGGGCTTGAGCCGCATCAATGTCTAAGCTCAGATCCCTCACCGCGTTGAAAACTTCAAACAACGCCTCCTTGGCAAATAACTCCTCGAATTGATCGAACAGTAGTACAGCAACTCGTGACTCGGCCTTCAATTGAGCCAAAGCCGTCTTCACATCCTGAGAGTCCAGGGGCTCTCTCAAGCTGTTTATCTTCAGGCTATTTTTCTTACCAGCGACTGATCCCAAAGCCTCCTTAAGAGTCAAACGAAGCGCCTCTGCTACGAAAGCCGCAGTATTAGCTGAGCGAGAGTCGATTGCCGTTACGGAACACCGTTCAATTGCGCCGGATGCCGCGCTCTGAACTAGTTTCAAAGTGAGTGAGCTTTTCCCCCAACCACTAGGAGCTTGCACAGCAAATGAACGAGTTGAAGTTTCTCCTTGTCTAACCTGCCCAATGAAGGAAGAGATACTCTTAATAACATCATCTCGTCCGACAAAGTCGATTGGTCTTGCAGGACGCGGATCCTCCCATGTATCTCCGGAGATCACCTTTGCGACCGGCGCACGAACTACAGGCGCCAGCTGCTTAGCATTGGGGACATCCGCAGCCTGAATCACCTGTAGCGCTGAGAATCGAGCTGAAGCCTCTGCAACCACTTGACTCTCTCTAAGTCCAAGTGGAGAACCGGCTCTCGCGTCAAAAACACAGTATTTCGCTGGCAGTCCGTCCTCTAGAAGCTCAACCAACCAAGAACGCTTGCCTGGCGTGACTATCAAACTCCAATCACCGAGGTCCCAGCCCGCCAACCCTCCCGCCAATGAGACTGGATGTACGATAGATCGCTGGGAAATTAGAACATCTATCGTCTTAGAAGGAGAGTACCAGGTAAATTTTCGGGCATGCTCGGGATCATTTTGAATTTCCTGCCATAATCCACGACCGTCCTTAGTGAGGTCGCTAGTGGTGAACAACCACCCACGATCCGCCTTTCTGATCTGAACGTTCCCCATCAGCTTTGTTATGACGTCAGCCGAAATTGCGTCACGGTGCGCCTTGCACTCCACAAGAATATTTATTGGCTGATCCTCACCCTTTGCGAGGATATCCAGCTCCATACCTGTTACGCGCAGCCGCCTTTCCGATGACAAGCGCATCGGCTTAAGTATTTCGACAATAAACTCCTCATAGAAATCACCTTTGTCGTCATTGCTCCAGTCATCTGGAACGGAAAAAATAAGATGGCGCACGTCGGACATTACTGTTTCCATTGTCTTCCCCCTCTATCAATCGCTCCATAACGACTCACGCCACACGTTTCGTTGAGTCCACAAAACAGCAAAACAGGGGTCAGAGTGGCCTTTCTCAATTCCTTGAGAGAAAGAGCACTTTGACCCCTGTTTTGGTTTTTTTGTAAAAGAGAAAAGCCACTCTGACTCCTGCTTTGAAAACGGTCATTCATTCAGCCATACTGCGCAGCACTCCTTGAAGACTACTTCCCAGGCTTTATGGCCTTGATAATTTCAAGCACCAAAACGCGCAGTTGCCTCGTACTTATAGGCCCTCTTACCAGGTGAGATTCTACAGGACGACCAAAATAACGCTCCGTTAATTTTTCTTTTATCTCATCCTTCTTCGGCTTATCCATCAACTCGATGAAAGGGCCGAGCGCCGCAAGTTCCAACTCTGTCTGCCTTGCTCTATCAGCATTCGAACGATGCCTTGCCGACTCACGAGCCGTATACCAAGCAGGAGCAGTGACTGCCAATGCGTATAAAAGCCTTACGCCAATAGCAATTGCGGTTACCGCAGTTATATCTGAAAAATAAAAGCGCGCAAACGTCGCAACCGCAAGGCCAATGCCCACCATAAAAAGGCAAACGGTTATTCGCCTCCAATTGTCAGCCTGCCTCGCCTCAGCCTCTGCAATTTTCCCAAAATTAGTTGTGATACCCATATCACCAACCACACCGAGAATCCGCGCAGCATCGTTCCGGATTCGTTGAGTGTCCTCAAGGGTCGAAGCCGATTCTTCTTTAATGCTTTCTTGAAGAACGCGTGCGTTACCTTGAATCAGCTCAAGCGCCTCTTCAAATTTATTTGTGCGCTCTCGCTCTCTTTCTGAAAATTGAAGATCGAGATTAGACACGGCCGCCGCTGCGCTACTTCGATCACGCGACACTGACTCGAGTAACTGTGTCAACTTAGCCTCAGATTCTGCAGCCTTCTTTCTTAGCCCTTCGACCTCTGTAATCAACAAATCTCTTTGAGCAGCGATGTTGCGAATGCTTTCCTGAGAAAACTCTTCCACCTTACGTGCATATCTCGCCGCCCCCACCTCCGAAGGACGGGCTGCAAAGCCCCAAAAGTAACTTGTTATATTTGAATCAATGTACGAGGCCGCATTCAGTAAATGGCCAATATTCTTATTTCCTAAAAACTGACTCACTTCACTTATGGGTACCTGCAGATTATTGTTGATCTGATCGATAGCGGGGATGGCAACAACTGCCGGAGGAGTAGTCTCCAGTAAATCTTCCAATGCTCTAGCCACGCCCGCAATCTTGTCGTGAGCACCTAGCGCTCTCTCATCGTCGGTGACCGCGGGCTCAGCGAACTCCGGCCGCTCAATCAACTCAACCAATTGATGAACAGAAGCATGAATAGAATGGGACTTAAAGGCACTCATTGAACCCCCTGTGGATACTAGCTAAAACACTCAATCCAATCACCGATCCTGCAGCACACAGGAGCACAGCCTGTGTTTAGATCTAGAAAAATATCGAATTTTCAGATATTCGAGATCCGACACTACTCTGTTGCTCCACCGCCAAAGCGCTGCTGCAAGGAGCATTGACATGCATCACTCCCCACTCTCAACCCCAGGTGCTTATTTTTTAGTCGATTTACTGCAATCCGATCACAGGACGGTGGAGTCGGCAGCGCATTTGGCCAGTCTGAAACCTGAGCTGCTCGACTATCTCCACACGAAGGCCATTGACCTTCACTCTCACGCCATCAGCGAAGCACGTGACTTACTCGATATCGTGCTGGAATCCTTGGAACACCCCCTATCTCCAGAACACCAACGCCGTTTGATAGAACGAGCGGACGACGAACTGGCATCCGCGCAGCGCTGGGGCGAGTTAGCGGCGAACGCGCGGTTCTGCCTGCAGCGGCCGGAGTTGGCGCAGCAGTTGGCGGGTGATGCGCGTGCGACGGGTTCGGACGGTGCGGCGGGCGATGGCGGAAAGCGGTCGCGCGGGCAGGAGCGGTCGGCCGGGTGAGTGGCGCGGGTGGTGTGGGTTCGTGGTCGCGGCTCGTGACCGAAGGAAATCCAGTAGGACGCCGCTCCTACAGGGGGCAGTGCGAGTTGCGCGGGTATGCACGGTGTTGCGAAGGCGCTCGGCTTTACGGGTTGTCTGACACTGGGCTTGTTCTGCGCGATTCGGCGACTGCGGCCACTATCGACAGCGGCACAGCCGCCATCGCGGCCCAGGCGCCGAGCGTGAATTGGCCCCATACCCACCAAGCGCCGAGTACGTGCGCAGTTGCGAATACCAGGCAAACCACGATCGCGAGGCGTGGCGCTCGCAGCAAGGCGATGATCGTCAGGATTCCGAGCACGCCTGCGCCTATCCACACCGTCTGCGCGATGGGCCCTGCGGCGTACAGGTTTTGAATCGCGGGGAACTGTTTGGGTAAGAAGCCGAGCAGCAGGCCAAGGCCGGTGGTGAGCGGGCCGAAGGAGAGGAAGGCTACCAATGCGACGGCGAATTGGGTCGCCAGTGAGCGGCCGGGCTGCTGCGGTGGGGCGTCGTTGGGCGCGGACGGTGGTGTGCTCATCGGATATCCCTATTCGGAGCTGGAAGTCTGGGCGTTGCTGCGCTCTAACGTGGGTTGCGGCGTAGTTGCGGGTTCGCGGTCGCGACTTGCGGCGCTCCTACAGGGGGCTTCGGGGTTGCGCGGCGAACGGGTGGTTAGCGCCCGCCGTGTACGGGTTTGTGGGCGCGTACGGCCATGACCACGCCTAGTCCCGCGAGCAGCGATACGGCCGAGGTGCCGCCGTAGCTCAGCAGCGGCATCGGCACGCCGACCACCGGCAGCAGGCCGGAAATCATGCCGCCGTTGACGATGACGTAGACGAAGAACGCCAGGCCCAAGGCGCCGGCGATCAGGCGCGAGTAGCCGTCGCGCGCGTCGGCGGCGATCCACAGGCAGCGGCCTACGACGAACAGGTACAGGCCCAGCACGGTGATCACGCCGACCCAGCCGAATTCTTCGCTGAGCACGGCGAAGATGAAGTCGGTGGTGTGTTCGGGCAGGTAGTTGAGGTGCGACTGCGAGCCTTGCAGCCAGCCTTTGCCGGTCATGCCGCCGGCGCCGATCGCGATCTTGGACTGGATGATGTTCCAGCCGGTGCCCAGCGGGTCGGTTTCGGGGTTGAGGAAGGTCAGGATGCGGTCTTTCTGGTACGGGCGCAGCAGCCAGAACCAGGCGACCGGCGCGATCGCGGAGACGCCACCGAAGGCGGCGGCGAACCACCACCACGACAGGCCGGCGAGGTACAACGCGAACGCGCCGCTGATGCCGACCAGCATCGCGGTGCCGAAGTCGGGTTGCAGCAGGATCAGCACGGTCGGCACGCCGATCAGCACGGCGGCGACGATCACGTTGAAGAATTTCGGCGGCAGCGCCTGCCGGTTGAGGTACCACGCCACCATCATCGGCAGGCTCAGTTTGAGCAGTTCGGCCGGCTGGAAGTAGAAGACCTTCAGGTCGATCCAGTGGCGGCCGTGCTTGCCGGTGCCGACCACCAGCACCAGCAGCAGCGGGATCATCGACACGGCGTAGATCACCGGCGTCCAGTTGCGCAGTTGCGGCATCGACATGCGCGACAGGCCCCACATCGCGGCCAGGCCGATGACGAAGCGCGAGCCCTGCGCGAGCACCATGCGCATGGAGTGTTCGCCGGCGCTGTACAGCACCGCCAGGCCGATCGCCATCAGCGCCAGCAACGCGGCGAGCATCATCAGGTCCAGCGTGCGGGTGAACCGCTGGGTCATGTCCCACAGGTAGCGCAGGATCACTTTCACCGGCGCGGTTCCGTGGTCGGCGCGGTGACCGGCGCCGCGTCGTCGTCGGCGGCGTCGGGGTCGAGGTCGGGTTCGATCAGCGCGTCGTCGCTGCGCGGCGCTTCGCTCGGGGTCTGGTTCGGCACGTAGCCGGGCAAGGCCGGGCGCAGCATCGAGGGGCCTTGCAGCACTTGCGGGGTGTGGCCGGGCTGGCTGGCGACGCGCGCGTTGATCTGCGCGACCGATTCGGCCCAGGCGCCGTTGACCGCGACGGGCTTGCCTTTCGGTGCGTCCTGTTCGGCCTGGGCGGCGGCTTCGCCGAGTTTGGAGGTGGCGCTGGGCTTGGGCGCGGCGCCGTTGGCGGCCAGCGGGACGACGGTCGGCGCGGGCGCGTCCTTCGGCACGACCGGTTCGGGCATCTTGCCGAGCAGCCAGGCGTCGAAGATCTTGCGCGCGATCGGCGCGGCGGTGCTGCCGCCGTAGCCGCCGTGTTCGACCACCACCGCGACCGCGATGGTCGGGTTGTCGGCCGGCGCGTAGCCGACGAACAGCGCCTGATGGCGCAGGTGGAACGGCAGCGAATGCGGATTCATGCTGACGTTGCCCTTGCGGCTGACCTTCTGCGCGGTGCCGGTCTTGCCGGCCATGCGGTACGGCGCGCCGCGCGCCATCATCGTCGCGGTGCCGCGGCCGCCGTGGATGGTCGCTTCCATGCCTTCGTGTACGGCTTGCAGGTGCGCGGGGTTGTCGGTGATGCGCACGGTGGGTTGCAGCACCTTGGGCACCCACGGCGATTCGTAACCGGTGCGGATCTCGCGCACCAGATGCAGCTGGCGCAGGTTGCCGCCGTCGGCGATCGCGGCGGTGCCGCGCGCGAGTTGCAGCGCGGTCACCACCCAATAGCCCTGGCCGATGCCGGCGATCACGGTCTCGCCCGGGTACCAGCCTTCCTTCTTGTTGCGCTTGGCCTTCCACGCCGGCGACGGCAGGATGCCGACGTTTTCGCCGGACAGGTCGATGCCGGTCTTCTGGCCGAAGCCGTAGCGCGTCATGTACTGGTCGACGCGGTCGATGCCCATCTCCAGCGCGAGCTTGTAGTAGTAAGTGTTGACCGACTGCGCGATCGATTCGCGCAGGTCGACCCAGCCGTGGCCGCCGCCATGCGAGTCGCGATAGCCGCGCTTCTGCCCGGCGATGTGGAATTCGCCGGTCGATAAGGTCTTGTCTTCGGCGCGGCGGAAACCGCTGTCGAGACCGGCCAACGCCATGAACGGTTTCATGGTCGAGCCCGGCGGGCCGCCGCCGAGCACGTTGCGGTTGAACTGCGGACGCGAGGGGTCGTCGTTGAGGGTTTTGTAGTCGACGTTGGAAATGCCGTTGACGAACAGGTTGCTGTCGTAGCTCGGCAGGCTGACCATGCCGAGCACTTCGCCGGTGCGCGGGTCGACCGCGACCGCCGAACCGTCCATGTCGCCGAACGCAGTGACCATCGCGCGCTGCAGGTCGAGGTCGATGCTCAGGCGCAGGTCGGCGCCGGGCTTGGCCGGGACGTGGCCGACCTGGCGGATCGGGCGGCCGTCGACGTTGGTTTCGATCTGCTCGTAACCGATCTGGCCGCGCAGTTGTTCTTCGTAGGAGCGTTCCAGGCCGGTCTTGCCGGTGTGGGTCAGCACGCTGCGCCCCATCGCCTCCTGGTCCTTGGTGTCGATGCGGCCGACGTAGCCGATCACGTGCGCGAACAACTCGCCGTAGGGATAGCGGCGGTTGAGGTAGGAGACCAGTTCGACGCCGGGGAAACGCCAGCGGTCGACCGCGAACGCGGCGACTTCTTCGTCGCTGACGCGCATCTTCAGGACGATGGGCTTGAACCCGCGCGAGGCGCGGCGTTCGTCTTCGAACCGCGCGATGTCTTCGGGCGTCAGCGCGACCACCTTGGCCAGCTGCGGCAACCAGTCTTCGCTGTCGCCGGCTTCGCTGGGGGTCACTTCGATCCGGAACGCGGGCACGTTGTCGGCGAGGATGCGGCCCTGGCGGTCGTAGATCAGGCCGCGGCCGGGCACCACCGGGCGCAGCTTGACCCGGTTGGCTTCCGAACGCATGGCGTAGTCGTCGTGCTGCCACACCTGCAGGCGGAAGTACCAGAAGCCCAGGCCGATCACCCCGATCAGCACGAAGGCGAAGGCGACGGCGGCGCGCAGGCGGAACTGGTCGGCCTCGGCCGCGGTGTTCTTCAGCACCCGCTTGTTCAGCGGATGACGTCCGAGCAGGCGGCGGCGCGGGCCCATCTCAGCGTCTCCGCCAGCTGCCCAGACGCAACGCGTCCAGCAGCAGGAAGATCAGCGGCCACAACGCCATGCCGGTCAGCGGCGAGAACCAGAACGCCGACGGCAGCGCCGGTTCGCGCAGGACCATGTGGATCGCGGCGGTGACGATGCGGTCGTTGAGCATCAGACCGCCGACCGCGAGCGCCTGCTGCGACAACGGGAAAAACCGCAGCCGCGCGCGGAAGCGCTGCAGGATGAAGGTCATCACCACCAGCCGCAGCGCCTGTTCGCCGAGCAGGCCGTCGGAGGCCAGGTCGCCGGCCAAGCCAACCAGAAAGGCGAAGCCCAGCCCGACCCGGTCGGGGTCTTCGATCACCCAGTACGCCAGCACCAAGCCGACCCAGTACGGCCGCAGCGGCAGCAGCACCTGCGGCATCGGCAGCAGGCTCAACGCCAGCGCGACGACCAGGCTGGTCGGCAACACCCAATGGTGGCGGGCGCGGGTCACGGGCGGTTCTCGGCGGGCGACGGTGCGACGCTGCGCGTGGGCGCGGCGGCGGGTGGGCGGGAGGTGGCGGGTGCGGATTGCGCGGAGCGCGATGTGGGCGTGTTCGTAGCGGCGCCGGCTGCGGGCTGGCGCGGGTTGCGGCTCGCGGCGGCCGCAGTAGCTGGAGCGCGCGAACCGTTCGTGGCGTTGCTTGCCGGCGCGTTGGCTGCGCTCGCGCCGGGGCGCGTGCCGCCGGCAGTCGTGGACGCAGCGGTCGAGTTGGGTGCAGCCGCGGCGGGTGGCTTGGACTTCCTGGCGCTGTGCTTGGCCGCCGCGGCGGCGACGGCAGCCGCGGCATCGGCCGCGGCGCGGGTCGCCGCGGCCTGCGCGGCCGGGCTTGACGCGGCCTGGGCTTCGGGCACGGCCGGTTGGGTGTCGAACTGGGTGGTGTCGGCCGGCGGCGGCGGGATCGACAGCAGCACCAGCACTTCGCGGCCGCGATCGAGCTGCGCGGCGGGTTTTACTTCGCCGACGAGGAACGCGCGGCTGTCATCGGGCTTCAGCGCCGCGATGGTGCCGACCGGGAAGCCCGGGGGAAAGCGCCCGCCCAGACCCGAGGTCACCAGCATGTCGCCGACGCGCACGTCGCTCGACAGCGGCACGCTGCGCAGGTTGAGGCTGTCGCTGCGGCCTTCGCCGTAGGCGACCAAGCGCACGCCGTTGCGCGCGACCACCACCGGCACCGCATGCGAAGGATCGGTGATCAACAGCACGCTGGCGTGCAGCGGGGTGATGCCGGTGATCTGGCCCAGCAGGCCGCCGGCGTCGATTACGCTCTGGCCGACGCGCACCTTGTCGCGGCTGCCGGCGTCGAGCACGAGGCGCTGGCGGGTGGGATCGAGGTCGATATCGAGGATCGGCGCGAGCACCACGTCCAGATTGCCGCGCTCGGCCGCTTCCAGCAGACCGCGCAGGCGCAGGTTGTCCGCCGCGATCGACTGCAACCGCGCCATGCGCGCCTGGTTGACCAGCGCGTCGTTGCGCAGCTTGCGGTTTTCCTCGGTCAGCTGGCTCATGGTGCCGGCGTCGTCGCTGACCCGCTCGATCAGCCGTCCGGGCCAGCCGGCGACCGCCCACAGCGGCGCGACCAGGGTCGCGGTCTGCTTGCGCGCTTGATTGAGCCAGCCGCCGCGGTGATCGAGCACGATCAGGGTCAGCGCCAACGCCAGGTACGCCATCAGGCGCAACGTGTCGGCGACTTCGCCGCTACGGGCTGCGGTGGATGGACCGGCGTAGGGAGGCATTAAGGGCCGGGAATCGGGAGTCGAGAATCGGGAATCGTAAAAGCGCGAACGCAGCGATGAGTCGCTGCGCACGCCTACCAGGAAGTTGCTGACATTACCGCCTGAAAGCGCAGGGAACCAGACGCGGCGAACCGGCTTTCACGATTCCCGACTCCCGATTCCCCATTCCCGGCTTCACTCGGGCGCGAAAAACTCGTTGCCGTGCATGTCGACCAGCTCCAGTGCGCGGCCACCGCCGCGGGCGACGCAGGTCAGCGGATCGTCGGCGACCTGCACGTGCAGGCCGGTTTCCTCGCTGATCAGGCGGTCCAGGTCGCGCAGCAGCGCGCCGCCGCCGGTGAGCACGATGCCGCGCTCGGCGACGTCGGCGCACAGTTCCGGCGGGGTCTGCTCCAGCGCCAGCTTGATCGCCGCGACGATGCCGGCCAGCGGCTCGCGCAGCGCTTCGAGCACTTCGTTGGAGTTGATCCGCACCATCTTCGGCACGCCCTCGGCGAGGTTGCGGCCGGAGATTTCGATGGTCGCGGCGCGTTCCTGCGGGTAGGCGCAGCCGATTTCCAGCTTGATCCGCTCGGCCGTGGCTTCGCCGATCAAGGTGCCGTAGGTGCGGCGCACGTAGTTGATGATGGATTCGTCGAAACGGTCGCCGCCGATGCGGACCGAGGCCGAGTAGACGATGCCGTTGAGCGCGATCACCGCCACTTCGGTGGTGCCGCCGCCGACGTCGACAACCATCGAGCCGCGCGCCTCGGTCACCGGCATGCCGGCGCCGATCGCCGCGGCCATCGGCTCTTCGATCAGGTAGACCTCGCGCGCGCCGGCCTCTTCGGCCGATTCCTTGATCGCGCGGCGCTCGACCTGGGTCGAGCCGCAGGGCACGCACACCAGCACGCGCGGGCTCGGGCGCAGGAAACGCGATTTATGCACCTTGCGGATGAAATGCTTGAGCATTTCCTCGGTGTAGGTGAAATCGGCGATGACGCCGTCTTTCATCGGCCGGATCGTGGTGATGTGGCCGGGGGTGCGACCGAGCATCTGCTTGGCCTCGCCGCCGACCGCTGCCACGGTCCGATTTCCGCCGATCAGCCGGTCCTGGCGCACTGCGACCACGGACGGCTCGTTCAGGACAATCCCTTGCCCGCGCACATAAATGAGGGTGTTGGCCGTGCCCAGATCGATGGACAGGTCATTGGAGAACATGCCGCGAAACTTCTTGAACATCGGGGGATTGGGCCGTTAAAAGTTGGGGCGAGCGGGGGGCATAAGCCTAGCAACCGCCCCCCCTGCGAGCAAGGAAAATCAACGGTTTCGCTCGACCTGCGCTATTCAGCAAGAGGGCCCGGATCGGGCCCGGCACCCCTGGGGATAACCCTAGGTCGCCGGCCGGTCGGCTGCCTGTCGCGGCCGGTTCCGGGACCGGGACGGGACCGGCGAGCCGCTCGCCCGACCCGCCCTCCGGGTGCCGGCCGGGTCCGGGCCGAGCGCAAAAAACTGGCCGCCCGCGCGCCCACCCGCTACCCTACGCCGCCGGGCGGTCTTTCACCGCCCGCTTTCGCATTCGCGACTTTTTCTTTTGGGGTGACCATGTCTGCACTGATTTGCGGCTCGCTGGCCTACGACACCATCATGGTGTTCCCGGACCAGTTCAAGAACCACATCCTGCCGGACAAGGTGCATATCTTGAACGTGTCGTTCCTGGTGCCGCGCATGCGCCGCGAGTTCGGCGGCTGCGCCGGCAACATCGCGTACAACTTGAAGCTGCTCGGCGGCGATCCGATTCCGATGGCCACCGTCGGCCAGGATTTCGGTCCGTATCGCGAATGGTTCGAAGAGCAGAAGATCCGCCTTGAGTGCGTCAAGGAAATCCCGGAGCTGTTCACGCCGCAGGCGTTCATTACCACCGATCACGACAACAACCAGATCACCGCGTTCCATCCCGGCGCGATGATGCGTTCGTACGAAAACCACGTGCGCGACGTGAAGGGCGTGACCTTCGGCATCGTCAGTCCCGACGGCCGCGAAGGCATGATCCAGAACGCCACCGAATTCGCAGAATTGGGCATTCCCTTCATCTTCGATCCGGGCCAGGCGATGCCGCTGTTCAACGGCGAAGAACTGCGTCATTTCATCGAGCAGGCCGACTACGTCACCGTCAACGATTACGAATCCAACCTGCTGCAAGAGCGCACCGGCTGGAGCGAGAGCGACATCGTCAAGCGCGTGAAGGCGTACATCACCACGCGCGGTCCGCACGGTTCGCAGATCCACACCGCCGAGAAGAGCTACGACATTCCGCCGGCGCACGAGCGCCGCGTGACCGATCCGACCGGCTGCGGCGACGCGTTCCGCGCCGGCCTGATCTTCGGCATCGAGAAGGGCTACGACTGGCTGACGATCGGCCGCATGGCCAATCTGATGGGCGCGTTGAAGGTCGAGCATCCGGGCACGCAGAACCAGCGTTTCGATTACGAAGAATTCGCCGAGCAGTTCCGGCAGCAGTTCGGGTATGCGTTGTAAGGGCGGGAGTCGGGAATCGGGAATCGGGAATCGTGAAAGCGGATTTCCGGCTTCGGCGTAGATCGCAATGCGTTGCAGACGATCCCGGCTTCGGCCGGGATTGTCGTTTGTGGGCTCGGGAGGTTGGGATCGGCGCGTTTGGACGAAAGGCGTCGGGGCTGAAGCCCCTCCCACAAAAGACCTCGTAGCCGCGAAATCTTTTGTGGGAGGGGCTTGAGCCCCGATGCTTTTCTTTCAGTTGTGGCGCCACTCAGACAGTGGCGCTTGATCTGCCGGCACCACTGCATCCCTTCGGTCCGCGCCCCGTCCCTCCACCCCATCCACCCATCCCCTCGCCGCTGCATCGCCCCACGGCAGTCGTAGAATCGCCGCACACCCCACGAGGAACGGCCATGCTGCGCCACGTCACCCAACGCCTCACCCTGCTGTTGATCAGCGCCTGCGCGTTCGCCGCCCACGCCGAAGGCGTCGGCCTGCGCACGCTGGAAACCCTCGAACCGATCACCGGCACCACCGTGCCGGCGGCGATCGTGTACCCGAGCAGCGACGCCAAGGCCGACGCCCTGACCTGGGTCGGCCCCTACCCCGTGCAGGCGCAGCGCGACGGCGCGGTCGCCGACGGCAAGCATCCGCTGATCGTGCTGTCGCACGGCCACGGCGGCGGCATGTACGGCCACCACGATCTCGCCACCGCGCTCGCGCGCCACGGCTACATCGTGGTCGCGCCGCAGCATATCGGCGACAGCTTCGACGACATGCGCGGCGCCGGCACCGACCGGGTGCTGCTCGGCCGCGCCTGGCAGGCCAGCGCGGTGATCAGCGCCGCGCTCAAAGACCCGACCCTCGGCCCGCACATCGACGCCGCCCGCATCGGCGCGGCGGGCTTCTCGGCCGGCGGCTACACCACCTTGCTGCTGCTCGGCGCGCAGCCCGATTTCAAGCGCTTTTTCAGCTTCTGCGAGAAATATCCGGGCACGCCGGAAATCTGCGACAAACCATTCCCGGCGAAGATGCGCACCATCGATCGTCCGCCGCCGACCGCCGATGCGCGCGTGCGCGCCGGCTTCTCGATGGCGCCGCTGAGCCTGATCCTCGACGCGGACGGACTGAAGGACGTGAAGGCGCCGGTGTTCCTGTACATCGCGCAGAAGGACCAAGTGCTGATGCCGTCGGAAAACGGCGCGCGCATCCGCGGCCTGCTGCCGAACCTCGCGCAATTCCGCGAGATTCCCGATGCCGACCACTACGTGTTCCTGGCGCCGTGCAGCGAGCAACTGGCCAAGGACGTGCCGCGGATCTGCACCGACGGCCCCGGGATCGATCGCGCCAAGATTCATGAGCGGATCAATGCCGATGCGATCGCGTTTTTCGATGCGCAGCTCAAAGGCGAGGGGGCGGCGCCGGCTGGGGCCAAGCCGAACGGGACCACCGGTCAGGTGAAGTCGGAACTGTAGGAAACCTGCCGTGGTTTTGCGGACTCGTCGCGATGCGGCGAGTCCGTGGCTGTCGTCGGAAGCCGAGGATTCAGGCGATCCGATCGAAAAGCGTCGGGCCTGAAGGCCCTCCCACAAAAGACCTCGAGACCTCGCGATCTGTTGTTGTATGGCTTTCAGGCCCGATGCGTTTATCGATCAGGATCGATATCGCTTCCCACAAGACTCCGGCGATATCACTCGCCCTCGTCGATCGCAGCCGCTGACAAGAGGCTGCGAAGCATCGAAGTCTTATGCGAGCGACAAAGTCTTTCGAAGGCAGCAAAGCCCCCCTTGGAAGCCGCGAAGTCTTTTGTGGGAGGGCCTTCAGGCCCGACGATCTTCGATCAGCAGCGACAATGCTTCATATCCGATAGCGCGCGGTATCGCACGGCCCCGCAGCACTCACAACCGCTTACGAAACACCGCGACGCTGACCCCATGCTGCGGCGTGGTATCGAGATACTCCCAGCCGAGCCGTCGCATCAAACTGCCGGCGGTCGCGGTGCCGGCATAGATCGCGCGATGGCCCAGGCGCATCGCATGACCTTCCAACGCCGCGATCAGGTGCGCGCCGATCCCGCGTCCGCGCCACTGCGGCGCGACCAGCCCGGCCGCGGCCCACGGAGTGAATTGCGGGTAGGCGTCGATCGATGCGGCCTTTAGCGCGGCGATGCCGACGACCTCGTCGTCGTCGAGCAAGGCGACCACACCGAGCGGCAATCCATCGCGCAGCGCATACGCCGCTAGGTCCGCGGCCGCATCGCCCGGGCCTTGCTCGCCGTAGTAATCGGGCCATTCGGCCTCGAACAGCCGCTGCAGCGCCGGCATGGCCTGCGTGTGGTCGGCCAGCAACGCGATGCGCGGAACGAGATGGGAACGATTCATGCGGTCGATCTTAGCCAGCTCTCGATCGCATCGCGCGAGTTCGTGTGCGCGGCGATCACAGTTCGCCCAATACAGCCACATATCCGCTCACTTGTCCGCTGCGACGCTCGCGGGCGGCCGCGGCGATGTCGATGCATCGCGCCAGCGCGCGAACGTGGCCGCGTCGCCGTCGAACACATTCAGATCCACCGGCCCGACGATGCCCGCGACCCGCGCGCGGTTGTGGTATTGCCACAACGCCCACGGCGCGCTCGCATCGGGCGCGCGCACGATCGCGCGCCGCCACAGCGCGCGTGGCGGCAGCGCCTGGCGATATGCGGCCAGGAATTCGGGCGTGACGTACAGCAGCGCCGGCTTCGCATACGCCTTCTCGACCGCGTGCAGGTAGGCATCGAGTTCGCGGCGCAGGGTGGCGTCGTCCGGCGTCTTGCCGCAGTTGCCGCCGAATTCCAGATCAACCGCGGGCGGCAAGGCATCGGCGGCCACCGGCACCGCATCGATGAAGTTGCGCGCCTGCTCGGCGCCGCCGCGGCAGAAGGTGAAGAAGTGATACGCCCCAGTGGCGATGCCGGCCGCGCGCGCGGCGCGCCAGTTCTCGGCGAAGCGGCGGTCGCGGTGATCGCCGCCTTCGCTGGCCTTGAGGTAGACGAAGGCGACGTCGTCGTGCGCGACCGCCGGCCAGTCGATCGCGGACTGATGGTGCGAGACGTCGATGCCGCGCAAGGGGAAACGTTCGCGATCGGGTTGCCAGTGCAGGAACAACCACCACGCCACCGACACGCCCAGCGCCGCGAGCAGGATCAGCGCGGCGATCCAGCTCGCGATTCGCACGATGCGCTGCTTCATGGCCGTGTTCCGGCGTAAATCACCCGCGCTGTTTCGGCGATCGGCAACGGCATCGCCGATACCATCGCGCCATCGAAAAGCGAGCTCATTCTTCCGACTGTCCCCACGACGCTTTCGCCAGTGGGATCCGCGCCTTGCGCAGGATCGCGTTCAATGCGGCCTGACTGCCCATCGAGTAGGTCTGGCCGTTGGAGCTGTTTTCCTCGTCGCCGTCGATGACGACCCGAACCTGTCCGCACTGATAGCACAGCAGCACGTCATAACGCTTTCCGCCCGATACGAACGCGACGCCGTGCC
The DNA here is from genome assembly GCF_018732085.1 of Lysobacter capsici. Classification (NCBI taxonomy): domain Bacteria; kingdom Pseudomonadati; phylum Pseudomonadota; class Gammaproteobacteria; order Lysobacterales; family Lysobacteraceae; genus Lysobacter; species Lysobacter capsici. The sequence continues at coordinate 5,263,849 of NZ_CP076103.1, forward strand.
GGTACTCGGGATGACACATGGAAGTGTAGTCGGGAATTTTCCCGAGCGATTCGCGCAAGGCCCTCATCACCTGACTGCGATCGTTCTTGGCCTTCACGGCGACCTTGCCGAGCACCTTGTTGCCGGATAGACAGTCGCCGCGCTTGCACCACTCGTCTTGACTGCGCTCCAGGATTTCTTCGTTGCGCTTTTGCGCGGCGATGTACTTGGCGCTGCCGCGAGCGCCCTCGACCGGCGGCAAGTCCGGGGGCACATAGGGCTGCAACGAGTACAACGTCAACGCACCGTCCATCGCAGCCAACGCGGCCAGCGCGCGGCCGCGTGGCGAGTCGCGCTGCGGCGGTTGCGGCACATCGGGCCGCTCCATGCCGCGTTCGCCGACGGTCTTGCTGACTTCGAATTTTTCGCGTTTGCCCTCGGCGGCGTCGGCACGTCCGGCCAAGAAAACCGCGGAAAACACAAGGCCGATCATCGCCAGACCCCAAGCACCGCGCATGCCCGCCCTCACTTCCAACCCGGCAACTTGTCCTGCTTCAACCCACCGACTTCGAACGTCGCCGTGCGCGTGCCGCCGGCCTTGACCGGGAACTCGATGGTCAGCTCCTTGGCCTTGTCGAGCATGCGCCACAAGCCGCGTTCGTCCTCGATGAACATCGCGATCGCTTCGTCGGTCTTGGGCCTGCGCCCGGCCATGGTCTTGATCTTGCCGTCGATGCCGACCTTGAGCTTGCAGCCGCCGTAGCAATTGAAATCGCCGACCTGCAGCACGAGGTAACTGCTGCGGCCCCAGTCGGGGTGATCGCGGAAAATCAGCTGCACCGGACGCGGCGTGCGGCCGTCGGTTTCGACGTTCGCTTTCGCGTACAGCGACGCCGACAGCTGGGTGCCGTCCTTGCCCTTGTCGGTCTTGACCGGCGTGCTCATGTACGACCACAGCGACTCGACCCGGCGCTGCTCGCGCGCCAGCTTGGCCTTGCCCTGCGCTTCCTCGTACAGCGGCCGCACCCGGTCGGCGGTCGGCGTGCCCGGGTACTTGGAGGTGACGATCTCGCCGTAGGCGGCGGCCATTTCCCAGTTCTGCTGACCGTAGGCGCCGTCGAAATCCTTGGCCGCGGTCGCCGCGGCCTGTTCCTGCTGCGCGGCCTTGGCCGCTTCTGCGATCTTGGGATCGGGCTTTTCGCAGGCGCTCAGGATCATCGCGGCGGCGAGCAGCAAGGTGGCGGTACGGGTATTCATCGTGCTTGGCCCTTGTCTATCAATTGGGTCACGGCCTGCGCGGCCGCATCGGGACGTTCGACGATCGACATGTGGCCGCAACCGTCGAGCAATACGCGCTGTGCCTGCGGCAGCTGCGCCGCATACAGCTCCAGCGCGCTGGCATCGATCACCGCATCCTGCCGGCACCATAGCAGCAGCGCCGGCTGGGCGATGCGCGCGGCCTCGATGCCCGGCAGGAAGCGCTCGTCGCTACGGCCGATCTTGTCGAGCACGGCTTGCTCGAAGGCCGCGTCGCGCTTGCGCCGTTCGATGTAGATGCCGTCGGCCGGCCACGGGATCGACGGCTTGGCGCGCGGATCGTGGAACACGGTGTCGATGTAGCGTTGCAGCGACGCGGCGTCGTCGACCGCGAACGGGTTCTTGCCGTCCAGCACCTCGATGCCGAACCGGTTGTCCTTGAAACGCACGCCGGCCGCGTCGAACAAACCGACCCGGTCGACCTGCTGCGGATGCCGCGCGGTGGTCAGCGCGACGATGCCGCCGCCCATCGAATGACCGAGCAGCACGATCGGGCTGCCGCTCTTGCGCGCGACCTGTTCGATGAAGCGCGCGACGCGATCGTTCTGTGCGACGAAACCGTAATCGCCGCCCTGCTTGCGCTCGCTCTCGCCCCAACCGGGCAGATCCGGAATGAACAAGCGATAGCGACCGTGCAGGCGCTGCGCGAGCGGATACCAGTTTTCCTTTCCGCCGGTGAAGCCGTGGATCATGACGATCGTCGGCGCGTTCGCCGGCGCGTCGTCGTTGTAGGCGTAGACCCAGCGGTGATCGTCGATCTTGACCGCATTGCGGGTCAGCCCGGCGGCGATGCGTTGACGCGCGAAATCGGCCAGCACGACGCGATACGGGTCCCACCACAACCACACGAACACCGCGCACAACAAAACGGCCGCCCCGAGGGCGACCGTCTTGATGATGCCTCGCAGGCTCATGCGCTTGCGCTGCCGAGCCGGCTTACTGCCCGGCCGCCGACGGCTGCGCCGGCTGCTTGGCCTTGGCGATCACCGCCTCGACCGAACCGGTGGTGATCGGGTGATACCCCGGCTTGGCCTTGGCGAACGTGTCCTCGGCCAGCTTCAGGCCTTCGGGCGTCTTCACCAGTTCGCCGTAGGTCGGCATGATCAGCTTGCGCCGGCCGATCGTGGTGAGGAACGCGGCGATGGCCTGATCGGCCCGGTGATAACCGCTGCGCACCGCCAGCGGATACCAGCGCTGGGCGATCTCGCCATTCGGCGTGCCGGTGAACTTGTAGGCCGCATCGAGCGCGCCGAGCTGCTCGACGCTGAGTTTTTCCGGCATGCCTTCGATGAAATGCACCCATTCCTGGGTGGTCCACTTCGCTGTCAATGCCTTGTCCGGCAGCGCGCCGCCGTCGACCCAGGTCTTGCGCGCGGCATCGACCGCGTCGAAGCGCGGCGACACCGTCGCCGGCGCCGACTTCGGAATGCCCGGCCCGTAGATCCATTCGTCCAGCTCGGCTTCGCTGACCTTGCCCGGATGCTTGGCGAGCAGATTGGCCTTGGCGTAGTCGACGAACTGGGTGGTCGAGATGCTCTGGAACGCGAAGTGATTGAAGTAGTCGCGCAGGAACGGATCGAACACCTCGCGGCCGTAGCGCTGTTCCAGGAACTGCAGGAACCACGCGCCCTTGGTGTAGACGGTCGCGCTGCTGGCTTCGTCCGGGTCCTTGAGCACGCCGGGCTTGAGCGCCAGCGCCTGCAGCTTGGGATCGATGGTCTTGAACTCGGCGGCCAGTTCGTTGCGGCCGATCACGCTCTCCATGTCGGAGCGCTCCTTGCCGTACAGCGCTTCGATGATGCGGTTCTCGACGTAGCTGGTGAAGCCTTCGTTGAGCCAGGCGTCCTTGCTGCTGCTGAAGGTCACCAGGTTGCCCGACCAGCTGTGCGCCAACTCATGCGCGACCAGCGACACCAGCGACTTGTCGCCGACGATCACGGTCGGCGTGGCGAAGGTCAAACGCGGGTTTTCCATGCCGCCGTACGGGAACGACGGCGGCAGCACCAGGATGTCGTAACGCTCCCAGCGATAGGGGCCGTACAACTTCTCGGTGGTCTCCATCATCTTTTCGGTGTCGACGAATTCGGTCGCGGCCTTCTTGACCATGCCCGGTTCGGCCCACACGCCGCTGCGGTTGGAGATCGGCTGGAACACCAGATCGCCGGCCGCGATCGCCAGCAGGTACGACGGGATCTTCTGCGGCATCTTGAATTCGTAATCGCCGTCGCGCGCCGCCTTGGGATCGTTGTCGGCGCTCATCAGCACCATCGCGTCCTTCGGCGCGGTGACGTGCGCGGTGTAGGTGAAGCGCACGCTCGGCGTATCCTGCAGCGGCACCCACGAACGCGCGTGGATCTGCTGCGACTGGCTGAACATGAAGGGCGTTTTCTTGCCCTGGGTCATCGACGGTTCCAGCCACTGCAGGCCCGACGCGCTCGGCGAAGTCGCGTAGCTCACGCGGATGCGCTTGTTGCGGTCCGGCGCTTCGATGGTGAGCTTGCTGCCGAGGATATCGTCGGCCGTGGCGAGAGTGAACTTGAGGTCGACCCACTTGCCGTCGTCGCGTTCGCCGACGATCTTTTCGATCTTCAGATCGCGCGTGTCGAGCACGAGCTGGTTGGCCTTCGGATCGGTCCATTGCAGGGTGTAGGTCGCGCTGCCGGTCAGGGTCTTGCTGGCGAAATCGACCGCGAGCAGCAGGGCCAGGTCGTCGATGCGCACCAGATCGGGCTGGGCGTAGGAATGCTCGTCGCGGTCGGCCGCGGCTACGGCGGTGTCGGTCACTTTGGCCTCCGGCGTCGCGGTGGTCTTGGAAGCGTCGGCGGCCGGCGCGGCATCGCGCGAGCAACCGGCGGCGGTCAGGGCCGCGACAAGGCAAACGGTCAGGATCGAGGTACGCATGGAAAACCACGGCAGCGGGTGAGGGCCCGAGTGTAGCGCCTCGCCCCGCGGCTGGGCTTGTGCATGTTGGCAGGTCGCCGGGACAGGGGCGCGGCGGGCTGTATCGCGAACGACACATCGATCTTGCCGGTACAGCGTCGGGGCCTACGCGCCCTCCCACATCACTCGCGAAGCGACGAGGTTTTTTGTGGGAGGGGCTTGAGCCCCGACGCTTTCCGCTCCGAAGCGACGAAGCCCACAGAATCGAATTCGCCCCCACCACGACCGCAATACGCATCGTCCTGACTGCCCCCGCTGCGCAACCGCCGCGACCGGGCTAGCGTGGGCGCCCTACTCCCACCTTATGGAACCCTTCGACATGAGCCTTCCCCTCGCAGGAAAAGTCGCCCTGGTCACCGGCGGCAGCCGCGGCATCGGCGCGGCGATCGCCAAGCGCCTGGCCGATGACGGCGCCGACGTGGTGCTGACCTACGCGCGCGCGGCCGACCAAGCCAACGCGGTCGCTCAGCAGATCCAGGCCGGCGGCCGCCGCGCGCTCGCGCTGGCCGCCGACAGCGCCGATCCGCAGGCGGTGATCGCCGCGGTCGAGCGCACCGTGAGCGAATTCGGCCGCATCGACATCGTGGTCAACAACGCCGGCGTGTTTCCCTACGGTCCGTTCGAAGACGAGAGCGCCGAAAGCTACGAGCGGGTGATGGCGATCCACGTGCGCGCGCCGTTCGTGGCCGCGCAGGCCGCGTCCCGGCACCTGCCGCGCGGCGGCCGCATCATCACCATCGGCAGCTGCCTGGGCGAGCGCGTCGGCGCGCCGGGCATGACCTTGTACTCGATGAGCAAGGCCGCGGTGATCGGCCTAAGCAAGGGCCTGGCGCAGGACCTGGGCAAACGCGGCATCACCGTCAACGTGGTCCAGCCCGGCCCGGTCGATACCGACATGAACCCGGCCGACGGCGAAGGCGCCGACCACCAGCGCGCGGGCCTGCCGCTGGGCGAATTCGGCCGCGCCGAAGATGTCGCCGCGACCGTGGCGCACCTGGCGGGGCCGGGCGGGAATTTCATTACGGGCACGGCGATTTCGGTGGATGGCGGGTTTTCGGCGTGAGGGGTCGGACGCGGGGTGCCTGGTGAGGTGACGGGCTTCGTTGGTCGATCCAACGAGGCTTCATCGAACGCAGCAACGAGGCGCTAGACGTTGAGCAAAAAGCCCCGTAGCTATTCTTGGCGTACCCGCGTCCTTTCCAGAACGTCATTCCCGCGAACGCGGGAATCCAGCGACTTTCGTGCGGCCACGGTTGAAGGCACTGGATTCCCGCCTTCGCGGGAATGACGAATTGAGAGTTGCGATCAAGAGCGTCGTTTCGCGCATAACGCTCTTGTTCGTCATCCCCGCGAATGCGGGGATCCAGAGACTTCAGAGCCATGCCGCGGTGAAGCCCTGGATTCCCGCCTTCGCGGGAATGACGGGCGTGGGGGTTCACACGTCAAACCGGCCTACGTGATGGGGCCGGAAAGAGGCTGTAAACCGCGGTACGCGATACACCGGATACACGACAAACAGGAGCAACGCTCTCGAACGGTCGCCGGCGTATGCCTGCGCACCGTCGCCGGCGCCGCCGACTGCGTTACGCCTTGTAGCCGGTATGAATCGCGCAAATGCCTGCGCTCAGATTCTTGTAATCCACGCGCGCAAAACCCGCATCGACCATCATCTGCTTGAGCTCGTCCTGCGGCGGGTGCTTGCGGATGCTCTCGGACAGATAGCGGTAACTCTCGCTGTCGTTGGCGAACAGCTTGCCCAGGCGCGGCAGCACGTTGAACGAGTGGAAGTCGTAGATCGGCTTGAACCACTCGGCCTTCACTTCGGAAAATTCGAGCACGCGCGCCTGGCCGCCGACCTTGAGCACGCGCAGCATCTCGCGCAGCGCAGCGTCCTTGTCGGTGACGTTGCGCAGGCCGAAGGCGATGGTGACCAGGTCGAAGCTCGCATCCGGGAACGGCAGCGACTCGGCATTGAGCTGCACGTATTCGAAGCCCGACACGCGACCGCGATCGGTCATGCGGTCGCGGCCGACCCGCAGCATGTCCTGGTTGATGTCGCCCAGCACGATCACGCCGCGGTCGCCGACCCGGTCGCGCAGCAGCGCGGCGATGTCGCCGGTGCCGCCGGCCAGATCGAGCACGCGGTCGCCGCGGCGAACCTGCGCGGTGGCGGTGAAATAGCGCTTCCAGACCCGATGGATGCCCAGGCTCATCAGGTCGTTCATCAGGTCGTAGTTGCTGGCGACCGAGGAAAACACTTCGCCGACCAGCTTGCGCTTTTGCTCGCGCGGAACGTCGCGGAAGCCGAAGTGGGTGGTGTCGGGTTTGGGGACGGATTCGCTCATGGGCCGATTATCGCACGCGCGGCGCAAGCGGCGGGTGAGGCCGTTTGCCGCGTAGATGGCCGCCTCCGGGGCCTTTTGTGGGAGGGGCTTGAGCCCCGACGCTTTTCGTTCAGATCGTCGCGCCGGACCGGAAAGCGTCGGGGCTCAAGCCCCTCCCACAAAGACCTCCAGCGGCATCGGTCCTGGAAGAGTTTTGGCATCATGCCCGCCATGACCGCGAACCTGACCTGGCAGAGCAAGCCCTACGCCGAACTGAGCCTGGACGAGCTGTACGAGCTGCTGCGCCTGCGCGCGGAAGTGTTCGTGATCGAACAGAACTGCGTCTACCTCAACCCCGACGGCAAGGACCGCCATCCGCAGGCCCTGCATCTGTTCGGCCGCGATGCCGACGGCACCCTCGCCGCCTACCTGCGCATCCTGCCGCCGGGGCTGAGTTTTCCCCAGGTCAGTTTCGGCCGCGTGCTGACCGCCGCCAGCCACCGCGGACGCGGTGTCGGCGGGCCGATGCTGGAAGCGGCGCTGCGCGAGATCGAGCGGGTCTGGCCGGGCGCGGATATCCAGATCGGCGCGCAGGCGCATCTGCTGGGGTATTACGGGCGTTATGGATTTGAACCGTCGTCGCAGCCGTATGACGAAGACGGCATTCCACACGTGGACTTGTTGCGACGCGGGCGAGGTGTGGCGCCGGTTCAACCGGAATGACGGCTTGAGAGAGCGTCATTATCCGCCCGGCCGCGGCACCGATGCAGATGACGGCGAAGGCGACCGCGGCTGCGACAACGCCCGCAGCAACACCACCGCGCCCATCAGCAACAACACATCCTTGAGCAGGAACTGCCCGGTCCCGCCCACGAACGGAAAGCCGTAATCCGGCTGCCAGCCCGGCGTGGTGAACACGAACGTATTGGTCAGCACATAAGTGACGATCGCCGCCCACAGACCCCAGCGCGCGACCCGCGGCCGCCACGGCCACAGCGCGATCAAGGCCGCGGTCATCAACTCGACCACGCCGATGAAATTCGAAGCGCCCTGCTCGCCCAACAGCGGATACAACCAGTTGAACAGCGCACTGGGCCGCATCAATCCGGCCACGCCCCGCGCTTCGATCGCGGTGAACTTCATCAGCCCGATCCATACCAGCACCAGCAGTTGCCCGACCCACAATGCATACAGCGCGCGACGCTGACCGGTCGCGCAACCGCGTTGATCAGCGAACACACCCAGCGCCAGACCGGCGATGCCCAGGTGCTTGAGCACGGTCTGGCCGCTGCCGATCACCGGAAAGCCGGCGTACGGCGGCTCATGGACCCACGCGGCCGGCGTAAGCAGCAACAACAGGCCGGCGCCCCACCACGCCATCGCCGCCATCGCCGCGCCCTTGCGCCAGGCTCCGGCCGGCGCGAGCAGCAACGACGCACCGATCGCGCACTGGATCGCGCCGAGGCTCGCGCTGATCCATTCCGCGCGGCTCGTCCACGCCGCCGCGCCGATCGCGTTCAACGCCTTGCCCAGCGCCGCGGCTTCGAACGGGAAAAACCGCATCAGGCCGAACCACAGCGTCAACAGCCCCAGCAAACGGGCCGAGACGTTCCACCACCGCGTCAGCGACGCGGTTTCCATCGAGCGATGCATGAAGACTCCATTGATAGCGATGCGCAGCAGTGCGCGCCTCCATCAAGAGGCCGCGGGCGTGCAAAAGGATTCGCGCCGGCCTCGCTCGCCGGATCGGCGCAGATCGCACTCGACCCGGCGCCGCACTCGCGCCAGACTGGCGGCCATCGCTCAGGAGTCCCACATGATCGCCACCCCCGACTACCGCGCCCTGCTCGCCACTGCCGTCGCCGAAGCCCGCCAGGGCCTGGCCGAGGGCGGCATTCCGATCGGCGCGGCGCTGTTCCACGACGACGGCCGCCTGCTCGGCTGCGGCCATAACCGCCGCATCCAGGAGAACGATCCGTCGGTCCACGGCGAAACCGATGCCTTCCGCAAGGCTGGCCGCCAGCGCCGTTACCGCGACACGATCATGGTCACCACGCTCGCGCCGTGCTGGTACTGCAGCGGCCTGGTGCGCCAGTTCAACATCGGCACGGTGGTGGTCGGCGAATCGGTCAACTTCAGCGGCGGCGTGGACTGGCTGCGCGAGGCCGGGGTCAAGGTGATCGACCTGGCCGACCAGGAATGCATCGAGATGCTCGGCGGCTACATCGCGGCCAATCCGGATGTGTGGAATGAGGATATCGGCGAGGATTGAGGTCGGGACTAGGGTCTGGATTCCCGATTCCCGATTCCCGATTCGGGAAAAGTCTGTTTCCACCGGTTTTCGTGCGCAAGCGTGCTGGCGATGTCCGACTCAGGCAGGGTGCCCTCAGACTCCGCGGTGCTGATCCGGCCCTACGTGCTGGACGACTGGCCGCGCCTGTGCGAAATCCACGACCGCGCGCGCCTGGACGAATTGAAACTCAGCGCCAATCCGGCCGCGTTCCGCAGCCTGGCGCGCACCGCGCACAGCGAAGGTTTGTTCGAGGGCCGGCTCGATGTCGGCCTGCTCGACGGCGTCGTGCAAGGTTTCGTCGCGTATCAGCGGCATACGCTGAACTGGTTGTACGTCCACCCCGAGGCCTATCGCCGCGGGGTCGGACGCAGCCTGCTGCGGCACGCGCTGGCCGATTGCGGGCCGGTGGTCGGCACCCAGGCGCTGGACGGCAACGAACCGGCGCTGCGGCTGTATCGCTCCGAGGGTTTCGTCGAAATCGAACGCCGCAACGGCCGCCTCGCCGGCAGCGACGAGTATCCCGCGGTCGGCGTGATCCTGCGGCGCTGGCGCTGAGCTCACCGCTCATACAGGCGCGCTCAGACCAGCGCGCTCAGACCGGCTTGAGCACCATCAGCCAGAAGATCGCCATCACGCTGAGGAACGCCGGCCAGCCGAGCCAGAACCACCAGCGCATCGTGCGGTAATACGCCGGCGACAACGCTTCGCCCGCGGCCGCGGCTTCGCTCGCCAACCGCTTCGCGCGCGCCTGCAGCCACAGCACCGGCAACCAGCACGCGCCGACCACGAAGAACAGCACCAGCGCGGTCTTCAGCCAGAACACCGACGGCGGCATCCCTAAGTGCAGCATCAGCCACACGCCGGTGGCGAACTGCACGATCACCGCCGGCGCGGTGAAACAGGCGTCGGCGATCACCACCGTGCGCGCGGTCTCGGCGATCACCTTCGCATCGCCGCGCTTGTGCGCGATCCAGAAGAAGAACGCGATGCCCAGGCCAGTGCCGAACAGCAAGGTCGACGACAGGATGTGTATCCACTTCACCCACAGATAGAGCATCGGTTCATCTCCTGTCCGCCAGCACCCAGGCCACCGCGAGCGCCGGCAGCACCACCAGATTCTTGGCCAGCCCGCCCAGCGGGTCGAGCCACTGCATCGGCAGCAAGGCGCCGAACACCACGGTGTAGGCCAGCACGCTGATGCCCATCAGGCCGAGCATCCAGCGCGGCCGCCAGCCGATCAACAGGCCCGCGGCGAGCACGGCATCGAGCGCCGCGGTCGCGCGCGCCAGCAATACCGGTTGCAACGCCTGCATCGGCGAACCGGCGGTCATCGCCTCGATCGTCGCCGCGGGCGTGAGCCATCCAGCCAGCGCCGAGATCAACCACAACGCGACGATCGCCAGGCGCAAGGTCGGCGCGAGGAAATACAGCTGCGCCTGCCAACGGTCCTGGACCTGGCTCGGCGTGGCGGCGAGCACTTGCGGCAGATCGCGCGCGGCGTGGCCGAAGTCGGCTTGCACCCGCGCCGGCGCGTCCGCCGCGGTGATGTTGCCGCGCCGGAGCATGCGCCACATAGTCTGCCCGACCGGACCGCGGCCGAGGCGTTCGCTGATCGCGACCTGCAGCGACACCAGCGATTGTGGGAAATCGATCGCACGGGTGCCGTCGATGCGCAGCCAGCGCCGCCAATGGGTTTGGTACTCGCGCAGGGACATCGTGCGCGGACCGCCGATTTCGTAGATGCCGCACTGCGTGCCGGCCGCCGCGCGCGCGGCGATCTCGCCGAGGTCTTCGGCCGCGACCGGCTGCAGCGGCCAATGGCCGTCGCCGGGCAGCAACTGCCAGCCCGGAAACGCAGCCAGCGCGCGCAGCAGCGAGGTGCCGCCGTAGGAACCCGAAGCGGCGTAGACGATCGACGGCCGCAGCGCCACCGCGCTCAGCGGCAGCGCGAGCAGGGCTTCATCGAAACGGTGCTTGGAGGCGAGAAAGCCGCCGTCCTCGGCCTGTCCGAGCGCGGAGATCTGCACGAAGCGCGCGACGCCGAACTCGACGCAGGCCTGCGCCAGCGCGAGCGGGCCATCGACGTGGATGGCCTGGAACGTCTGCGCGCCGGTCTCGCGCAGGATGCCGGCGACGTTGACCACCGCATCGACGCCGCGCAGGCTGTCGCGCCAGGCGTCGGGCGTGGTCATGCGGGCGAGGTCGGCGATGCGTTCGTCCTCGCGCGGGGCGCGGCCGCTGTCGCGCACGCCGCGCAGCACGCGCCAACCGTGGCGATGCAAGGCGGCGATCAGATAGCCGGCGAGAAACCCATTGGCGCCGATGACCAAGGCGGTGCGCGCGGTGTCGGTCCGTGGCACGGGTGCGGTGTCGTCCATGGGGCGACACGGTAGCAGAGCGGGTGCGGATTTCGGACTGGTTGCGCGATAAATTCATGCGCGCATTCAACAGATCGTCGCGCCTGCGTTCCCTCTCCCGCTTGCGGCGACCGAAGGAAGCGCAGAGCTGAGAGGGTTAGGGTGAGGGTGCGAAGCGTGTGTTATTGCGCTGCCGCGTATCAGGCGACGCAGCTTGCGAATGCTCCCTCACCCCAACCCCTCTCAGCTCTGCACTTCCTTCGGTCGCCGCAAGCGGGAGAGGGGCTTTGAAGCAGCGCGAATTGCAGGTGCGGATTACAGGATGTAACGACTCAAATCCGGGTCCTGCACCAACTCGCCCAGATGTTCATCGACGTAGGCGCGATCGATCGTCACCGCCTGTCCGTCGCGATCGGGCGCCTCATAGCTCAAGGTATCGAGCAACCGCTCGAGCACCGTATGCAGACGACGCGCGCCGATATTTTCCTGACGTTCGTTGACCTGCGCGGCGATCTCGGCCAGACGATCCACCGCATCGGCCGTGAACTGCAGGTTCACGCCTTCGGTCTTGAGCAGTTCGACGTACTGGGTGGTCAGCGCGGCCTTGGGCTCGGTCAGGATGCGGACGAAATCGTCCTTGGTCAGCGCGGTCAGCTCGACCCGGATCGGGAAGCGGCCCTGCAACTCGGGGATCAGGTCGCTGGGCTTGGCCAGATGGAACGCGCCCGATGCGATGAACAGGATGTGGTCGGTCTTGACCGCGCCGTACTTGGTGCTCACGGTCGAGCCTTCGACCAGCGGCAGCAGGTCGCGCTGCACGCCTTCGCGGCTGACATCGCCGCCGCTCATCCCCGATTCGCCGCGCTTGGCGACCTTGTCGATCTCGTCGATGAACACGATGCCGTGCTGCTCGCAGGCTTCGATCGCGGCCTGGCGGATGTCGTCTTCGTTGACCAGCTTGCCGGCCTCCTCCTCGATCAGCTGCGGACGCGCGGCCTTGATCGTGAGGTGCTTCTTCTGGCTCTTGCCGCCGGACACCTGCGAGAACATCTGCCGCAGCTGCTGGCCCATTTCCTCCATGCCGGGCGGCGCCATGATGTCGACGCCGACGTTGAGCGAGGTTTCGATCTCGATCTCGCGTTCGTCCAGCTCGCCGCTGCGCAATTGCTTGCGCAACTTGCTGCGGGTGTCGCTGTCGGGTGCGCTGTGATCGGCGGCCGGGGTTTCCGCGCCGAAGCCGAAACCGCCGGGCACGCGCTTGGGCAGCAGCGCATCGAGGATGCGGTCCTCGGCGCGGTCTTCGGCCTGGGTGCGCACGCGGCTCTTGGCCTGCTCGCGATACAGCTTGACCGCGGTGTCGGCCAGATCGCGCACGATCTGTTCGACGTCCTTGCCGACGTAGCCGACCTCGGTGAAGCGCGTGGCCTCGACCTTGACGAACGGCGCGTTGGCGAGCGTCGCCAGGCGGCGCGCGATCTCGGTCTTGCCGACGCCGGTCGGACCGATCATCAGGATGTTCTTGGGCATGACTTCGTTGCGCAGATCGTCATCGAGCTGCATGCGCCGCCAACGGTTGCGCAGCGCGATCGCGACCGCGCGCTTGGCCGCGTGCTGGCCGACGATGTGGCGATCGAGTTCCTGCACGATTTCGCGCGGGGTCATGGTGGCGTGGGTGTTGTCGGGTTTCATGGCGTATTCGGGAATAAGGAATAGGGAATCGGGAATGGTCAAAGCACGCGGTGAAACGAGGTCGGGGAGAAACGCTCTTGCGATTCCCTATTCCCGATTCTCCATTCCCGGCTTCAAAGCTCCTCAACCACCACATTGCGATTCGTATAGATGCACACGTCGCCCGCGATGCCGATCGACTCGGTGGCGATGGTGCGCGCGTCGAGCTGGGTGTGGGCCATCAGTGCGCGCGCGGCGGACAACGCGTACATGCCGCCCGAACCGATCGCGATGATGCCGTCTTCGGGCTCGATCACATCGCCCGTGCCGCTGATGATCAAGGAGGTTTCCCTGTCGGCCACCGCGAGCAGCGCTTCGAGTTTTCCAAGGCGGCGTTCGGTGCGCCAGTCCTTGGCCAGTTCGACCGCGGCGCGGGTCAGCTGGCCGTGTTTTTCCAGCTTGGCTTCGAACAATTCGAACAAGGTGAACGCGTCGGCGGCGGCGCCGGCGAAACCGGCCAATACCTGGCCGTCGCGGCCCAGGCGACGCACCTTGCGCGCGTTCGACTTCATGACGGTGTGACCGAGCGTCACCTGGCCGTCGCCGGCCACGGCGACGCGACCGTCGCGGCGTACCGAGACGATCGTGGTGGCGTGAAACACGTTGGGATTCTGACTCGGGTCCATTGCGACCTCCGGGATACTGAATTCCTGGATGGGGGCGCGGGGCGGCGAGTCAAGTCCCCGGCCCTGGTGTTGCCTCGACGCAGCGATGCTTTTGTGGGAGGGGCTTCAGCCCCGACGCTCTTGGTTCAGTTCGCCGCGCCGGACCGAAGAGCGTCGGGGCTGAAGCCCCTCCCACAAGAGCAGCTCCCGCAAAAGCCCGCGCAGATTCAGTGCAGCGCGCTTACTCGCTGTCGCCGGTACCTTTCTTGCGTTTGGCCCGCGGATGCGCCGCGTCGTACACCTTGGCCAGATGCTGGAAATCCAGATGCGTATAGATCTGGGTGGTGGCGATGTCGGCGTGGCCGAGCAGTTCCTGCACGCCGCGCAGATCGCCGGAGGATTCCAGGATGTGGCTGGCGAAGGAATGCCGCAGCAGATGCGGATGTACGCGCTTGAACAAGCCCTGCCGCTGGGCGAGTTGGCGGATGCGCAACTGCACCGCGCGCGGCGTGATCGGGCCGCCGCCGCGACCGGGAAACACTTGCGCGTCGTTGCCGGCGCCGGTCGATGCGCGCCACTCGCGCAAGGCGGCGCGCGCGTGCGAGCCCAGCGGCACGATGCGCTGCTTGCTGCCCTTGCCGAGCACGGTGACCAGGCCGTCGTCGAGGTCGAGGTCGCGCCAACGCAGCGCGCACAGTTCGCTCAGGCGCACGCCGGAGGAATAGAACAGCTCCAGCACGGCGCGGTCGCGCAGGCCCAGCGGCACGTCGGTCGGCACTTCGACCAGCACCTTGGCTTCGTCGGGATCGAGCACCTGCGGCAGTTTGCGCGGCGCCTTCGGCGCGCGGATCGCCGCGGCCGGGCTGGCGGCCAGATGACCTTGCTTGACCTGCCACAGATAGAAACTGCGACACGCCGACAAGCGCCGCTGCAGGCTCTTGGGCGTGAGTCCGCGCCGGCGTTCGGCAGCGATGAACGCGCGCAGGTCTTCGGCCTGCAGCGCCATCACCTCGCCGCGTCCGCTTTCTTCGGCCCACAGCCACAGCGCGGCGAGATCGCGCTGGTACGCATCGAGCGTATGCGCGGACATGCGCCGTTCCACGCGCAGATGGTCGAGAAATGTTTCGACGGCGTTCATGCCTTGCGATCGTACTCGCTTGCGCGTCGCGGCGATCGCGCTGGTTTCGCGCCGCGGCGCCGGATGGCGCGGCTCAGTCGTAACGGCGCAAGGCCACCGCCAGCGATTCGCCCATCATGCGCAGGAACAGCGTGCCCATGCCGGGGAAGAAACGGTTCGGGTCGCGGCTGCCGACCGCGATCAGGCCGCTGCCCGGCAACGGCAGCAAGGCGGTGGACTGCACGTCGGCGGCGCGCTCGCCGTACAGCACCGCGTGCTTTTCCGGCTGCAGGCGACCGCACAGCGGCTCGCCGTCGCTCAGCGCGTCGCGGAACGGCTGCAGGCGCGGATCGGATTCTTCGATGATCTGCAGCCACTCGTTGTCGCTCAAGCCGTCATAGGGCTTGAACGCGATCAGCCGGACCAGATCGCCGTTGAAATCCTCGGCCAGGCTCGCGGCCATCGCGCGCAGGGTGTCGGCGGCGTTGTCCTGGCGCATCAGCGCGAGGGTCAATTGATGGGTGCGCACGGCCAGGCGTTCGTTGTCCTGGGCGTTGGCGAACAGTTCGTGCAGGCGGCGCGAGAGTTCGCGGTTCTTGTCGCGCAGCACTTCGAGCTGATAGCTCGCCAGCGACGCGGCCGAGCCTTCCTCGCGCGGCACCACCAGGCTCAGCGACAGGTCGGGAAACTGCTGCAGGAAGCGCGGATGGCGGCGCAGCCAGTTGGCGATTTCGTGCGCGCCGAGCTGGTCGGCCGGCTTGTCGCCGAATCTGTCGCTCATCGGTTCCACTCTCCTTCGAAGACGAATGCGGTCGGGCCGGACATCGACAGCGCCGACTCGGGGTCGGGCCAGACGATGCGCAGTTCGCCGCCGGGCAACTGCACGCGCACGTCGCGGCCGATGCGGCCGCGTTGCATCAGCACCGCGGCGGCGGCGCAGGCGCCGCTGCCGCAGGCGAGGGTTTCGCCGGAGCCGCGCTCGTACACCCGCAGCTTGATCCGGTCCGGCGCGATCACCTGGGCGAAACCGACGTTGGCCGATTCGGGAAACGCCGCGCTCGATTGCAGCAGCGGGCCGATGCCTTCGACCGGCGCGGCGTCGACGTCGTCGACTTCGATCACCGCATGCGGATTGCCCATCGACACCGCGCCGAAACCGAACACGGTGTCGTGGATGTCGAGCACGTATTGATCCTGGCGCGCGGGGTAACCGAGCAGCGGAATCAGCGCGGGTTCGAACTCGGGCCGGCCCATGCCGATGCGGTAGGCGTCGCCGCCCAAGGGTTGCACCGCGTGGCGACCGGCCGGGCTGTCGACGAAGAAGCCGCCGTCGGCCTCGGCGCCGCGCGCGGCCGCGCCGTCGCGCACCAGCCACGCGGCGATGCAGCGCGCGCCGTTGCCGCATTGCTGCGAAGTCGAGCCGTCGGCGTTCCAGATCCGGTACGAGGCGACGGAACCGTCGCTGAGCGGGTCTTCGATGGTCAGGATCTGGTCGCAGCCGACCCCGAAATGGCGGTCGGCGAGGCGGCGGCAGCTGTCGGCATCAGGCGGCGCGAGGCCGCCGCGCAGGTCCAGCACCACGAAGTCGTTGCCGGCGCCGTGCATCTTGCTGAAACCGATGGCGCCCGGGCGCGACGGCGCGGACGCGGCGGTGGTCGACTCGGCCATGGGCTCAGCCGCCGGCGGGCGTCGGCTCGGCCGGCTTGGTCGCGTCGGAACCGTCGCCGTCCTGGGTCTTGCCGTCCTTGTCCTTGGCGTCCTTGCTGCCCTTGCCGTCCTGGGTGGTCGGCGGGGTCAGCACGCTGTCCAGCGGCGGCGTGGGCAGCGACTTGGGCACCGGCGCGGTCGCGACCGGCGGGTCGTTGGCCTTGGAAATGGTCACCGGCACTTCGCCGGGCTTGGCCGGCGGCGCTTCCTGCGGCGCGGGCTGGGTCGGCAGGACCAACGGGCCCTTGTTGCCGCAGGCGGCCAGGGCGAGGGTCAACGCGGTCAGAACGAGGGGCGTGGCGTGGCGTGCATTCATGGGCCGAAGTGTAGCCCGCAGGGGCGGCGGAAACGAACCCACGGGCGGGGACGACCGAGCCCGCGGGCATGGACGGGTTCAGCTGATGGCCCGGGCGCGGGCGCGGCGGCCGCGCGGCGATTGTTGCGGCTGGATGAATTCACTTCCCAACCCGGGCGGCTTTATCGCGCCGGAGCGCACAAGAACAATGCGCCGCACGGACCTCGCGTCCACCCCCGAACCAGGAGAGCGCCATGCCGTTCGCAAACTACAAATTCCCCGAAGGCATTCTCGATCACGCCCGCAAGGAGGAGATCATCCACCGCACCACCGCGATGTTCGTCGAATATTTCGGCGAGGGCGTGCGTCCGTATTCGATGGTGCTGGTCGAGGAAGTCGCCGACGGCGGCTGGGGCCGGGCCGACGAGACGTTGACCCTGGAGAAGATGGGGATGGCGCCTAAGGCGGGCTAGGTTCGGCGGGGTCCGGCGTCGCTCGCAACGGGCGTCGTGCCCGCGGAAGTGGCCGGTGCGTGCGGCCTAGCGCCGATTCTGCCGGTGTGGGCGGCAGTTGGACGGGCATCGAACCTCGGCCGGCGCTCAACGCGCGCCGCGATCGTCCGGCGGCTCCGGCCGACGCCACAGCCAGATCGCCACCACGGTCATGATCGAGGTGCCGGTCATCGCCATCCACAGCTTGGGCGAGGTCAGGAACATGATCACCGCGCAGGCCGACATCATCGACACCGCCAGCCACTTGGCCCGCCGGCGGACCGCGCCGTGCGCCTGCCAGTCGCGGATCATCGGGCCGAACTGGCGGTGCGCGAGCAGCCGCGCGTGCAGGCGCTCGGAGCCGCGCGCGGCGGCGAACGCCGACAGCAGCACGAACGGCACGGTCGGCAGGCCGGGCACGACGATGCCGATGATGCCCAGGCCCAGGCTGGCATAGGCCAGCAGCCACCAGGCCCAGCGCAAGCGACTGCGCGGGCGCGAGGCGGCCGGCTCGCTCGGCGACGGTGGCGGCTCGGGTGTGGCGAGGCCGGCTCGCGGTCCGGCGCCGGGTGCGGCGTCCGGATCGGAGGGAGAAGGTGGAACGGACATGCCGGAAGTATGCAGCCGAGCGGTGGGTGGGAGACACATGGCGGGTGTCGGCGCGGTTTCAAGCGCTGTGGATGGGTTGCTTGGAGGGCTCTCGCGATCGGGGCCGAGTGCGTCGGGGCTGAAGCCCCTCCCACAAAAGACCTCGATGCGATGCTCGGGTCTTGTTGATCGGAAGGCGGAGCGATACCCGCCAGGTGTTTTGTAGGAAGGGTTTCGGCCGCGAGTTGTCTTTGTGGAGGGGTTTCAGCCGCGAGGTCTTTTGTGGGAGGGGCTTCAGCCCCGAAGCTTTTCGCTCAGCCCAGGCCGACCCCGCCTATCGCACCACTGTTCGCTCAACCGGCGCCGAACTTCCGCATCAAGCAGGACACCCACCTCACCCAATCCCCAGAAACGAACAAGCCCGGCATCGCCGGGCTTGTCCGATCGCCACGCCGCTACCGGCGCGAGCGCATCCGTCGGTTCACTTCGCCAGCACGTCCGCGCTGACCTGCATCTGGTCGATCATGAACGAGTACATCTCCGCCTGTTCGCGGAAACGGCGGAAGCGGCCCGACTTGCCGCCGTGGCCGGCGTCCATGTTGGTGCGGAACAGCACCGGCTGCTTGCCGGTGTCGAGGTCGCGCAGCCGCGCCACGTACTTCGCCGGCTCCCAGTACTGCACCTGCGAATCCCACAGGCCGGTGCCGACGAACATCGCCGGATACGCCTGCTTCTTGAGATTGTCGTAAGGCGAGTACGACAGCATGTAGTCGTAGTAGTCCTTCTTCTCCGGGTTGCCCCACTCGTCGTACTCGTTGGTGGTCAGCGGGATGCTGGCGTCGAGCATGGTGGTGACCACATCGACGAACGGCACCTGCGACAGCACCACGCGGTACTTGTCCGGCGCCATGTTCGCCACCGCCCCCATCAACAGGCCGCCCGCGCTGCCGCCGTACGCGGCGACGCGATCGGGCGCGGCGTAACCGGCCTTGACCAGATCGGCGGTGACGTCGACGAAATCGTTGAACGTGTTCTGCTTGTGGAACAGCTTGCCGTCGTCGTACCACTTGCGGCCGATTTCCTGGCCGCCGCGGATGTGCGCGATCGCATAGACCATGCCGCGATCGAGCAGGCTGACGACGGTGCTGTTGAAGCCCGGGTCCATCGACATGCCGTAGCTGCCGTAGGCGTACTGCAGCAACGCGGCCTTGCCGTTCTTCTCGAAGCCCTTCTTGTAGACCAGCGACACCGGCACCTTGACGCCGTCGCGCGCGGTCGCCCAGAAGCGCTCGGTCACGTACTTCTCGCTGTCGTAGCCGATCACCGGCTGGCGCTTGAGCAGCTTGCGCTCACCGGTCTGGGTGTTGAGTTCGTAGGTGGTCGCCGGCGTGGTCAGCGAAGTGTAGGTGTAGCGCAGCCACGGCGTGTCGTGTTCGGAATTGACCGACAGGCCCATCGAGAACGCCGGCTCGTCGGCCTTGACGAACTCTTCCTTGCCGTCCTTGCCGATCAGGCGCAGACGCTCGAGCGCGTTGGAGCGCTCGGCCACGGCGGTGAAGCCGTCGAACAGTTCGAAGCCCTCGACGAACACGTCGTCGCGGTGCGCGATCCAGTCCTTCCACTCCTTGATCGAACGCGCGCCGTCGTCGGCGGTGACCAGCTTGAAGTTCGGCGCCGGCTTGCCGTCGGCGCCGGGCGCGTTGGTGCGGATCACCCAGCGGCCGCCGAGATGGTCGGCGTCGTATTCGACATCGCGCTGGCGCGGCGCGAGCACGAAGAACGCCTTCGGATCGGCGGCCGGCGCGCAACGCACTTCGCTCGACACGGTGCTGTGGATGTTGATGCAGATGTAGGCGTCGTCGCGGCTGCGCTCGATGCCCATGTAGAAGCTGTCGTCCTTTTCCTCGTAGACCAGCGCGTCCTTGGATGCGGGCGTGCCGAGCACGTGCTTCTTGATCCGCACGGTCAGCAGGGTCTTGGGATCGTTCTCGACGTAGAACAGGGTCTTGTTGTCGTCGGCCCAGACCAGGTCGGTGGACGCATTTTCAATGACGTCCGGATAGATCTCGCCGGTGGCCAGATTCTTGAACCGGATCTTGTACTGGCGACGGCCGACCGCATCGTCGGCCCAGGCCAGCACCTGATTGTCCTGGGTGACCTCCATCGCGCCGACGCTGAAGTAGTCCTTGCCCTTGGCCATCGCGTTGACGTCGAGCAGGACCTGCTCGGCGTCCTCCATGCTGCCCTTGCGGCGCGCGTGGATCGGGTAATCCTGGCCGGTCTCGAAGCGGGTGTAGTACCAGTAGCCGCGTTCGCGGTACGGCACCGAGCTGTCGTCTTGCTTGATGCGGCCGACGATTTCGCCGTAGAGCTTGTCCTCCAGCGGCTTGAGCGGCTTCATCACCGTGTCGACGTAGGCGTTCTCGGCATTGAGGTACGCCAGCATTTCGGGGTTCTTGCGCTTGTCGTCGCGCAGCCAGTAGTACTCGTCGCCGCGCTGGGCGCCGTGCGGCGCCTTGACGGTGTAGGGCTTCTTGGCCACATCGGGCGGCGCGGGCAGGTCGGCGGCGGGAGCGTTGAGGGTGGTGGTCATCAGTAGCGTGGCCGCAAGCGTTAACAGGGTCGGTTTCATATAGGGTCCGAGGACGGGTTGCGCAACGGGGCAAGACGCGGATTGGGGACTTCGTCGCGGGATGGGTTCAGTGCGCGGGGGCCGATCGGCCGAACGGGCGCCGCAGCGCCCGTTCGGTCACGGCTCACGCGGGCCTGGCGGCGACCCGGCGCGCACGACTCATTTGGCCAACTGCTGCCACAGGAAGGTCAGGGCCAGCGCGCTCATATGCGCCTGCTGGGCGTTGTTGGCCGCGCCGCCGTGGCCGCCTTCGATGTTTTCGTAGTAGGTCACGTTCTTGCCGGCATCGAGCATCTTCGCCGCCATCTTGCGCGCATGGCCCGGATGGACGCGATCGTCCTTGGTCGAGGTCATGAAGATCACCGGCGGGTACTCGCGCTTGGGGTCGAACAGGTGATACGGCGAGAAGGTCTTGATGAAGGACCAGTCGTCGGTGTCGGGGTTGCCGTATTCGGCCATCCACGAGGCGCCGGCCAGCAGGTGGCTGTAGCGCTTCATGTCGAGCAGCGGCACCTGCACCACGACCGCGCCGAACAGCTCCGGGTACTGGGTCAGCATGTTGCCGGTGAGCAGGCCGCCGTTGCTGCCGCCCTGCACGCCCAGGTGCGGGGTGCTGGTGATCTTGCGTTCGATCAGGTCGCGGCCGACCGCGGCGAAGTCCTCATACGCCTTGTGCCGGTTGGCCTTGAGCGCGGCCTGGTGCCAGCGCGGGCCGTACTCGCCGCCGCCGCGGATGTTGGCGACCGCGTACACGCCGCCCTTTGCCAGCCAGCCCCTGCCGATTCCGCCGGAATACTTCGGGGTCATCGACACTTCGAAACCGCCGTAGCCGTACAGCAGCGTCGGCGCCTTGCCGTCGTACTTGAGGTCCTTCGGCCGCACCAGGAAGTACGGCACGCGGGTGCCGTCCTGGCTCTTGGCGAAGTGCTGTTCGATCGTGTCCTTCGACGCATCGAAGAAGGTCGGCATGGTCTTGAGCACTTCGGGCGTCTGCCCGGGCTCGGCCAATGCCAGCGTGGTCGGGGTCAGGTAATCCGCCGCGCTGAGCCAGACCGCATCGCTGTCGATGCCGTCGACCGCGCCGACCATGACCGTGCCGAACGTCGGCGCGCCGACGAACGCTGCGCGCGTCCACTCGCCCTGCCCCGCGTCCGGCGGGGTCAACACGGTGAGCTTGTTCTTGACGTCGTCGAGGACGTTGATGATGAGGTGATGGCGGGTCCAGGTCGTGCCGGCCAGCGAACTGGTGTCGGTGGGCGCGAACAGGCTGACGAAATCGCGCTTGCCGGCCTGGAAATCGTCCAGACGCGTGGCGATCAGGCTGCCGGCGGGATACGTCTTGCCGCCGGCTTCGTAAGGATCGCGCAGTTCCAGCAACAACCACTCGCGGCGCACTTCCTTGTTCGCGGAGTTGGGCAGATCGAGCTTGCTGAGCTTGCCGTCGGCGCCGCGCAGGAACAGTTCGTTGTTGTAGAACGCGATGGTGCGTTCGACGAAGTCGCGCTCGAAGCCCGGCGTCGGGTCGTGCCAGGCGCCGACCATCATGTCGCTGTCCCGACCCTCGTAGACCGGCGCGGCCTGGGCCATCGGGGTGCCGCGCGTCCACAGCTTGACCGTGCGCGCATAGCCCGAGCTGGTCATGCTGCCCTTGCCGAAATCGGTGGCGACGTAGACGTGATCGCGATCGATCCAGGTCAGGCTGCCCTTGGCTTCGGGGCGGTAGAAACCGTCCTTGATCCAGGTCTTGGCGACCAGGTCGAATTCGCGGGTGACGTCGGCGTCGGATCCGCCGCGCGACAGCGAAATCAGGCAGCGCTGGAAATCCGGGCGCAGGCATTCGGCGCCGTGCCAGACCCATTGCTCGTTCTCCTGGGCGTTGAGCGCGTCCAGGTCGAGCACCGTTTCCCAGGCCGGCTTGTCCTTGCGGTACTCGGCCAGGGTGGTGCGGCGCCACAGGCCGCGCGGGTGCTGGGCGTCCTGCCAGAAGTTGTAATAGTGATCGCCGATCTTCTGTACGTCGGGGATCTTGGCGTCGGAATCGAGGATCTCGAGGATGCTCGCTTCGAGCTGCTTGAACTGCGCGCTGCCGGTGTATTCGGCTTCGGTCTTGGCGTTGCGCGCATGCACCCAGTCGAGCGCGCGCTTGCCGTCGACGTCTTCGAGCCACGCGTAGGGATCGTCGGTCACGGTCGCCTCCTTGGCGATGACGGCGCCGCAGGCCGATGCAGCCGCGAGACCGGCCGCTAGCAACAGGGACTGACAGGTCTTCGGGAGAACGGGCATGGCGGTTCCGGAACAAAGGAAGGCCGCCACGCTAGCACAGGGCGCCGGGGCGGCCGCCCTGTCCATGGTCATGTAGGGAGTTGCGGGGTTGGCTGCGTTGGCGGGCGATGTCGCGGGCCCGCGGCGATGTGCTTTTTCTGCTTCGCGCGCTTGCCGAATTAGGTCGGGTTCATGCCTTGGCTCGGGGCGTGTTTCGTCGAGGCCTGCCTGGTCGGGGCCTGTTTGGGGTCCAGGGCTGTTTGAGCGCAGGGCTGTGCGGGCTCATGCCTGCTCAAGCCTGGTCTCTGCGCGACCTCAAGCCCGTTCGGGCGATTGCGACACTCGCCGGCCGCGGCGCGGACAGGCGCGCCCGGCGCGGCCGGCATCGATTTAGGTGGACCGATTCAGGCGCAGCGCTTTTTTAGATGGACCGATTCAGATGGAGCGATTCAGGCGGCGCGCTCAAGCCACGCGCGGCAGCGGCCGCGCGATCACCGCCGGACGAGCCCGGCGACGCGCCTGGACCGCGCCGCGACGGCGGCGGCGCACCGCCTGCCCGGCCTCGGCCGGCGCCACCCGGCGCCAACTCGGCAAACGGAACCGATGCAGCGCCCACCACGCCATCGCCGGCATCGCCACCAGCCACATCGGCAACCAACCGATCGCGCTCTGGCTGCCGCGCGCGGCCGGCAGCATCAGCACCAGCAGCGCGCCGATGGCCAGGGCGTAACGCAGGGCGGTGTCGAGGTCGGCGCGGACGAAACCGGCCTGGATGAAATCGGCCTGATCGGCGGCGGAACGGGTATCGGCGGCGGTGACGGGCATGACCTGACTCCGGAACGGTGCAAGGGATGGGACGACGTTGTCCCTACCTTCCTGCCGTGGCGTCTCAGAGGTTGCGATGCTCACGACCGTTGGTCGGGGTGGGGCCGTGAGCGCACCGGGTGACGGGCTGCCGGAACGGAGCGAGAGTTCCAACGCCGAGCGGCGTGCGAGGCGGTCGCATCGGTCGAAATATCCAACTGCGAAACTTTTCGGCCCGCTCGCGGCGACCATCCGCCATGCCTGTGCAAATATTTACGCGAAGCTCAAGTTTCTTTGGAAGAAGGAGTGACGATAACTCCGCCCCTGTTTCCAATAGCCATCTGCTGCATAGCTATCGTTACATTGAACTCAAGCCGGTGCGCGCGGGGACGATGAGGGGGCCGGGGAATTATCGTTGCTCCAGCTATCGCACGAAAGCGTCAGGCAAACTCAATGCTTTGCTTACCCACACCCGGTTTATTTGGCCCTGGGTGCGGACAGTGCAAACCGTCGGCACGCGTATGCCAGTGTGGTTGTAGAGGCGCTAAATCCAGACGAGCTAGCTCTTATTCGATTGAGACTACAGCGACAACACGCGCTCGGCACCGAGCGGCTCCGGGCAATGATCCCAGCTACAGCGACGCGCAGGTCCGGCAAAGATCGGGCGTCCGTCTAAAGATCGACTGGTTTCGGAGAGTGGATATGAAAGTCCACTCTGCCCCCTGTTTTCGAGCACTGGATCGGATTGGTTCACGTCGTCGCACGAACCGCGGCGGTTCTGCTGGTCTGGCACCTGTTTCCCGAGCATCGATTTCTGGCGATATCTGTTGTGATTGTCGTGCTCTACATCTTTGCCATAGCAGTTCTGAAAGTAGATGGCGGGGTTTGACTAGAAGAGGCCTGGGCAATTCGCACGAGGGCGCGTCTGATCTCGACTAGCTGTCATCGCGCCATGGCCTTTTGAGAGGGCGTCCCGCACCTTGTAAAAATGGCGGTGCAAGGCGTATCCGGTCGACAGCGTTAGTTATCCGCCGCGTTGCTGTCGGTAGATCGAACTAAACCCATTGCACGCGGGAATGAGCAGTGCACCAGGCGATTACTGCTGGTCCAGATATCGAGCGAATGCGTTAGGCGAACCTGATGCTCTGCATACTCCGCATCCGGCCTATCTCGCCTTGGGCGAAAACGATGCAAGCCGTCTGCAGGCTTATGCCGGCCTGGTCGCAGAAGTGCTAAATCCAGGCGAACTAACTCCTCACTTGGGTACGACTGCAACGACAACATGCCTTCGGTACCGACAGGTTTCTAGTCATGATCGAAGCCCAGTTACGGCGGCACGCGGGCTCGACAAAGATCGAACGTCTATCCAAGGTTCGGCCGGTCTCTGAGAGTGGAAGGAAAAGTCCATTCTGCGCCCTGTTTTGCAATCTGCTTCGGAGTGATTCGAAAATTCCACTCTGCCCTCTTCGCTGCCCCCTTTTTTATTTCAGTCGGGTGCTATGTCAACTCCGACATCGATATCGATTACGGTTACCTCTCTTTGTTCCCCGGTCGGCTGAACGTGTAGCCACTTATCAGATTCTTCCATTTCAAATATTAGTTCGATGTGGAGTTTTTTTGCCAGAGCGAGGGCCACGATGCGTTCGTCTATCTTGTCTTTATCAGTATATGTGACAAGGCATCCGCATTTGAATCCGACGTCAAATGTGGTGATTTGGGCGATCCCGTCGGGATTTGGAAAGTAATACAGGGGCGACGCGACACTAAAGCCCAAAATGTCGCTTAGAGCCGTTATTAGTGTAAGTTCATCAATGTTGTCTTTTAAGAAAAATTGAAATTCTTGATTGCCCATCGTTTGCGCTCCGGGTTATTAGAGTCGAACTTAGAATTTATGATCTCTTAGTTTGTAAATATTTATATCTCCAGATTTTTCCGACTCCAATGCTCCGATAATCCAGCGGACGCGCCTGGCATTTTCATATGTTAGTTTTACTCCATCATCGAGGCGGGATATATAATTGAGTGCGGTATCTTTTCCCTCACGTTGATAAATAACCAGTGCGTTGTACTCTTGACTCGTGACATTTACGATGTTGTCGCCGGATACGGGATGTATGGTTGTAGTTCCGCTATGCGTTCCCCAGACACGACCAGATGATGTATAGAAGAATTCTCCTTTCTTGGTTGCTAGGCCAGCTCGAATTTCCGCTAGATCGTCGTAGGCCGCTTGACGCGGACCCAGGAATATTGAGTTTCCCGAGCGATTGGGTTTTGTGAACTTTCCATAAAAATGCCTCATGGATAAAGAGAGGTGTGAGTAGGGGGTTTCATTCGCGCGAGAACCATCGATCTCTACAGTCTGACTGATTCCGCTGGAACTGGTTTGATCCTCATACAAGGGTTCTGAAGCGTCACTTTCTACCGGACTCTCGTTGGTTGCAAGTGACTCGGCGGAAGATGCAGCAAAATCACGTAAGGCGCTACCCCTAATTAGGTTTCGGGCGGTGGAGCCGACGCCAAAAATTGCAGCGCCAACCCGTTCGTCATCTTCATATTCCGGTATTTTCTGATGAAGAGTGTCTGTAAGTGGTCTCTGACCGCCGCTAATAAATCCGAACGGTGTAGTGCCTTCAAAAGTACCTAGGATGTCTACAAGCGCATGCGTAGCGGCTTTAACTAAGCCGATGGCGGTCCCGCCGCGTGTTGCATCCGTAATGGTGTTCTTGTGATCATGTAGATAGGTGATGCCGGGGGCAACGCGATCCAGCACGGTGCGTGCAGCTCCATTCGCTACATCGTAAATCGGCCGGTCATACCAAGGCATATCGTCTGTGGCTTTGTAACGGCTTGATGATTCAATTTTAATTCTTTCGGGTACTCGCACGTCATAATGTTCGCCATCTTGGTCGAATGTTCCTCCATGAGTAACATTTACGATGCTCTTGGAGTGGATGTTCCTCGCCCAAAATTGCCATGCGCTTCCGTCGATGGTCGCGGTAACTGTATCCAGAGTGGCGATGCCGTCGACGTTTTGTTGCCTTGCGGGCACCGAGACAGATACCACCGAATTATCATTACTGTTGGTGACATTGCCTCTCGCGCGGTCTATTGCTTGATTTTCGGTGCCACCTATTGCATTGCCGATCAAATTTCCTAAAGCATTGCCGAATGCGTCGCTGACGATTGAACGCAAGTCGAACCCATCACCAATACCCATAACGTTGCGAGTTGCGGCGCTGACCACACCTGCGGTCATGCCTTCGGTAAAGCTTCTGCTGAAGTTCGAATTAAGTTTGAGTCGATCGCTGATTGCCGGACCTGCATAAGATGCGACCAGATTCGTAAAGGTACCTGCAACGATATTTCGCCAACTGAAGCTGGTATCCAGCCCGGCAATCTTGTCACCGGCATACGCTGCCAGCGGATTACCGATGGCTTGAGCGGCCACTCTGCCAAATCCAGCTGTTGCACTGACCGCCTGCTCTGCGCCATCGACGGTACTACCAAATCCTGCAGCGGCTCCACCAGCGATCTCGGCAATGCCGCCTGTAATAGCGCCTGTAATTGCTCCGGCCGCAACCGCCCGCCAGCTGAAACTGGATATTCCCATGAAGCTGCCGGCGGCTTGGCCAGCCAGAGCGCCAGCTGCACCAGCGACGCCGCCAATGAACATGGCGGTACCTAGTCCTAGCGTGCCTGCTGTAGGCAGCGCAGCCAGGATGGTGCCGCCCGTAAAGACAGCAACGGCTACAACGATGACTAAGACGATCACCTTGGCGACGCTGCTGCAGGCGGCCTTCGGCGGCGGTATATGGGGCAAACTCGGCGTAGTCGACCCAATCGCTTCGGACGGGTTATACGGCTTGAACGTACCCGCATCGTTGCGACTGACATCAACGTTCGGCGCTTCCAACTGCAAACCGCCACCGATTTCCTGATCCGGATCGCCCAAGCCGTTCGCCTGCGCCAGCACGTACCACTGCTGTTCGTTGCCGTACACGCGACGAGCCAGGTCGCGCAGGGTCTCGCCGGCCAGCGCGCTGACCTTGCCGCCGCCGGCTTCGTACATGCCCATGCCGTTGAGGCTGACGATGCCGCGCTCGCCTTCGCGCACTTGCGCCATCTGCTGGCCGCCGGCGTAGGCGAACAGGTAGTTCGGTTTGGTCGTGCCGGTCTGGGTGAACTGGCCGTTGTTTAGCGTGCCTTCGCGGCGGGTCTGGACCTGGCCGTCGCCGTTGTAGGCGTAGTAGCGCACGCGGTCGTCGAGGGTGCCGTTCTTCAGGCGGGTGTTTTCGACCTGCGAGATCAGGCGGCCGTAGGCGTCGTACGTCAGCGTGTTGGTGGTGGGCTTGTAGTTGTTGTCGGTGCTGACGCCGCTGACGCTCTTCTCCTGGTAGCTCTCCCAGCCTTCGTAGGTGACGGTGTAGGTGTGCGTGTAGCCAGGAGCGAAGGTACGGTAACTCCAGGCCTTGCCGGTGACGTCATAGGTGCTCTGGTTGTTGCTGTCGAGGTAGTCGACGCGGCTCTTGCGAACATTGAGCACGCTGGTGTCGGTGGCCTGGCGGCCGTTCTCGTTATTCCGCGCGGCCTGGCGGACCCAGTTGGCCAGGTCGCCGTTGCGGGTCCAGTGTTCCTGATAGATCAGGCGGCCATCGGCGTCGTAGGCGAAGTTCTCCGCCTGCGAGAGCCAACCACCGATGTCGTAGGTCTCGTACTCCTCGTGGATCTCGCCGGGCCTGGAGGTATAGGTGTAGGTCTCGCCCGCGGCGATGTAAGAGCGGCTACCGAGTTGGCGGTTGTTGGCGTCGTAGCTGAAGACGCGCTCGATACCACCGTAGTAGCTGCCGCCGCCGTACTGCTCCTGGAATTCGACGGTACGATTGCCGCGCAGATCGAAGTCGCTGCGCTGCACTTTGAGATCGTTGCCGCGGTAGAAGGTGCGGGTGACCGCATGGCCGGCGGCGTCGTAGCCCAGTTGATACGAGTCGCCGCCCTGCGCCGCCAGCACGATCTGGCCGTTGACCAGGCGACCGTTGTTGATCGCGATGCGGTTTTCGGCGTCGTAGGTGAACCAGTAGTCGCGCACGTCGATCGGGGTGGGCGTGCTCGCCATGGTGCTGGCGGCGGTTGCCGTGCCGGCGCTCTCGGACTCGGGCGCCATGTCGAAGCTCAGGCTGCTTTCGGCTGGGCCGCCGGGTTGCGACAGCGGTACGCCACCACCAGCGCGGTAGAAGACGCGGACAGTGAAGCTCATGTCCGCGAACGCGCCGAAACTGTCGGTGGCACGCACGGTGACGGTGTAGGTCTTGGTCTGACCCGGCGGGAAAAAGTCGAACTGGTGGCCGGCGAAACCGCCGCGACCGTAGCCGTACTCGACCCACGCCGGCGAGTTGACCAGCTGATACGTCAACGGATTACCGTCTGCATCGATGAAAGCATCCGCCGGCCATCCGGTGCCTCCACTGACGCCGGTACTCTCGGATACTTCGATGTATACATCTTGCGGGGTGTAGTTGCGCTGTGGTGCGCGGTTGGGCGGGGCGACGGCGTTGACGGTGAGAACGAAACTGGTGCTGGCGCTGGCGTACCCATCGCTGCCGGTCACGGTGACGGTGTAGCTGCCGGCGGTGCTCGCGGTGCCTTCGATGAAACCGTCGCTGCTCAGGTACATGCCCGACGGCAGACCGGTGGCGGTATGGATCACCCCACCGTCGGGGTCGCTGAACCGCGGAATCTCGTAGACGAACGGTGTGCCGACACTCGTCGTCTGGTTCGGAATCGACGAGGCCACCGGCGGGCGGTTGACGAAGCTGCGCATGAAGAAGCTCATGCGGGTACTGGCCCCGAACTGGTCGGTGGCGGTATAGAACACGTTGAACTCGCCTGCCGTGGTGGCCACGCCGCTGATGGTGCGGCTTGCAGCATCGAAGCTTAGACCCGGCGGCAGCGGGGCGATCTGATAGGTGATCGCATCGCCTTCTGGATCGGTGAAGGCGGGCAGTTGTGCGCTGTACGGGTAGCCGACCGCGGCGGGAGACAAACCGAAACTGGTGGGCGCGCGTGGAGCCTCATTGCCGTTACGCACGGTGATCGCGAGGGTCGTGGTCTTGGTCGCGCCGCTGGTGTCGGTGGCGGTGAAGCTGATGGTGTAGACCGTGCCCGCGGGAATGTCGCCGGGTACTTGCCCGATCAGGCGCAGTTCCGGGCGTGCAGGATTGTCGATGCGCTGGAACGACAGCCACGCGGGTAGGCCGCTGGCAGCAACGGTGAAGCTGTCGCCATCGGGGTCGGTGAACGCCTGCGCCAGCGGACTCGACCAGCTGAAGTCGTTGTTGCGCATCGCGACCGCGGCGGGCAGCGGCGACGGACCGGTCGGCGCGCTGTTGGCGGCGGCGTTGACGTGAATGGTCTTGACCACCGATTGGCCGTTCTGGTCGGTCGCGCGCAGCATCACCGCGAACACGCCGACGGCGGTCGGGTTGGCGCGCAGCAGCATCGTGGCCGGATCGATCTGCAGCCAGGCCGGCAACGAACTCAGGTTGTCGATGCTCAGGCGCAGTTGATCGCCGATGTCGAGGTCGTAGAAATAGTCGCTGGCGCGCAGGGTCTTGGTGAGACTCGTACCGACCTTGACCGGGATCGTCTCCGGCGCGGTGTTGAACACTTCCGGGCCGGCGTTGCTGCGCACGTACAAGGTGAACGAGGTCGCGGCCGCGTTGCCGGGGTTGCCGGTTTCCGAGACGACCAGGCGGATGCCCAGGTCCTGATCCGCGGCGTTGGCGGCGGGCTGGGCGGTGAAGATGATCTGGCCGGTGGCGGCATCGCGGCGCGCGGTCAGCCACGGTGGCAGGGGGTTACCGTCGAACAGGCTGATCTGCAGGGTCAGCGGGTCCTGCTGGGCATCCAGGAAGATCTCGTTGAACACCAGCGCGAACTCGGTGGTCGCGCCCTTGTGGACCGAGCGCGGGGGCGGCGATTTCACCAGCTGCGGGGCAGTGTTTATCGCGGGCACTTCGGCCGAGTCGGCGCCGTAACCGGCCGAGGCCTGCACACGGCGTCGGTTGCCGACGGCGTCGTAGCTGTAGGTCAGGTCGAACGCGCGCTTGGCCGCGCCGTTGGACAGGTCGTCCTGGACTACGCGCTGGACGCGGTTGTTGCTGTCGTACCAGGTGCGGGTGATCGTATGCACGACCTTGCCGCCGGCGTCGGTGGTGTTGTTTTCTTCGAGCGTGCGGTTGCCGGCGGCGTCGTACTCGTAGCGGTGAGTCGGGGCGGCGCCGTTCTCGTGCAGCGCTTTGATCAAGCCATTGGCGTAGTAGGTGGTGTAGCGGATGGCATACGCGGCCGGACCGCCCGTCTGACTTTCCGCGGTGATCTGTCCGGTCGTAGCGTCGTAGGCGTAATCGAAATCGCGGCCGCTGAGGTTGTTGTGGTCGATTAGGCGGCCGTGGATGTCGTAGTTCCATGCCAACTCGTCCACCCGCACCGCTTCGCCATCGCGATCGGTGATGGTCGCCGAGCCCGACCGTGCGTTGGTCTCGAATATCTTGCGACCTTGCACGTCATGAGCATAGCCGGTCACCACCCCCATCGCGGTCTGCGAGCGCAGCATGAGATGGCGGCTGTCGTAGTCGTAGAACGACAGATTGTTGAGCGCATCGAACACGTGGATACGGTCGCCGTTCTGGTTCAGACCATAGCGCTGCAATGCCGCGCGCGCGCGCCCGCCGGCACCGTTGGCGAGGTAGTCACCAATCTCGACCACCCGGCCAAGGCGATCGTAGTCCTGGTAGGTCAGGTAGCCGAGCGGGTTCTGGGTGATGCGCTGGTTGCCCAGTGCATCGAAACCGAAACGAGTCGTCTGGCCGAGCGCGTCGTGTGTGACGATCAGGCGGCCTGCCGCGTCGTACTCGTTGCTGCGGGTGTTGCCGTTGGCGTCGCGGGTGCCGATCAGGCGGCCGAGCGCGTCGTAGAACCACTGGTTGACCGGGCGCACCCAGCTGACCGCGCCGGTATCGGACACGACCTGGACGATCGGGCGCTCGTCGCGCACGACCTGGTTGGACTCGTTGTACTGGTAGTTGGTGCGGTAGCCGCGTGCGTCGATCACTTCCAGCACGTTGCCCCAGCGGTCCAGGCGTTGCTGGATGTTGGATGTGGCGTTCGGGTCGGCGGTGTGCGACGGCAGGCGAGTGGCGGTGGTGCGGCCCAGGCGATCGGTGGTGTTCCAGGTGATCGCGTCTACTTTCTGTCCGTCGGACGTGGCGACCACGTGGGTTTCGCGCACTTGATGTCCGGCGAGGTTGTAGCCGAAGTTCTTGATCACGAATGTTTCGTTCGACGTGACCAAGCGACCGGCGCCGTCGTAACCGTAGTTCAGGCTGCCCGCGATGCCGGCATAAGTCTTCTGGACGATCTCGCCAAACGCGTTGTAGACCACCGCCTCGGACTGGTCGGTGCCGGAACCGGCGCCATTGAGCAGGTCGCGCGTCTGGCTGTTGCCGGTCTGGCGGCCGGCCTTGTCGTAGCTGTACCAGCCATGCACGCGCACGTCGCGGCCGCTTATGGCGCCGTTGAGTATGTACCAGCGATGGACGACATTGTCCGCCGCGTCGTAGTCGCTGTAGGACGTGTCGCCGTGACTGTTGCTGGTGGCGACCGCGCGACCCTGCCAGTCGTATCGGATCCGATCGATCTGGTCTTTGTTGGCGTCTTCGACGACGGCGCCCGCGGCGCTCTTGCCGCTGGCGAACCGGCGAGTCAGCACGATATTGCCGAAGGCATCGTAGATCATGCCGGTATACGGCGAGACGTATTCGTACATCCACGACGTCGTCAGATCCCGGTCGGTGCCGCTGCCCAGCAAGGAGAAGGTCGTATCGTTGATGACGGCGCGCACCGGCTCGGTCACGCTGACCGCGTTGCCGAGCGAGTCGTAGTCGGTCTTGGTGATGCCGGTATCGTCGATGACTTCGGTGACGCGGTTTTCGCCGTTGTAGCGGAACTGGGTGAACACATCGCGCACGCCGGAGCTGCCGTCGTTGCGCTGGAAGTGGCGCACCACGGCTTGGATCGACTTGCGGCCCAATGCGTCGTAGCCGTAACGGATCGCGCGATCGTAGCCGCTGACGTCGTCGCCGGCCGGCGGCGGGTTGGGCGGTGCCAGCGTGGTCAGGCCGATGGTCGACACGGCGCGGGCGAACTCGACGGTTTCGGTGACTTCGCCGGTGGCGTTGTACTGGGTGCGGGTGACGTAGCCTTCGGCGTCGACGGTCATCACGACCCGGCCGAGTTCGTCGTAGTAGGTGTAGGTGTCGGCCCAGCGGGCGCTCGGCTGGCCGGCGGCGCCCTCGAGCAGCACCGATTCCTTGACCTTCTGGCCGTAGGCGTCGTACTCGACCTGCACCGTCGGCGTACCGGTCGCGGCATTGCCGGCGGCGGTGTAATACGTAACCTGCGCCTGCTCAACGCGCACCGCGAATCCGCGCTGATCGTAAACGGTGGTGATGGTACGGTCGTTGCCGCTTGCGGCGACGGCGCCCGCGGTTTGGATCTGCGCCAGCGTGATCGGCTGGCCCGCGCTCCAGCCCGCCATCGCGGCGGTGTTCAGCCTGGCTTCGTGGCGACGCAGTTGGGTCTTTTGTCCGAAGCCGTCGTAGCTGTTGCGGGTGACGTAGGCTTCCGCATCGACGTCGTACAGCAGTTGGCCGAGCGCGTCATAGACCTTGTAGCTGTAGTTGCCACGCACGTCCTTCTGTACCACGGCGCGGCCGAGTGCGTCGTAGCCAATCTCGATGGTCGGCTGAATGCCGGACGCGATCAGTTGTCCGCTGGCCGGATCGATCTTGCCGGCATCGGGGAAGATGGTGCGGATCTGATGACCGCGACTGTCGTACTCGTAGCGGGTGCTGCGGCTCTGGGCGGTGTCGGCGTTCTCGATCCGGGTGACGACGTTGCCCAGTGCGTCGTATGCGGTCCGGGTGATGACGCGACGCACGCCATAGCTCTGGTTGCCGGCGGCATCGACGGTGGCGATCCATACGTCCGGGCTGGTTTCCGAAACGCGGCGTCCGGCCAGATCGTAGGTATACGTCCAGGCGTTGCCGCTTTTGTTGGTGTAGCTCGTGACCTGGCCCAGCGCGTCGTAGACGTAACGTTCGACCTGATTCAGTGCGTCGTTGACGGTCAGCACATGGCCTACGGCATCGTAGGTGGTGCGGACGCTGCGGGTGTCGGTCTGGCCGGCGATCGCAGCGGCGATCGCCGCTTCGGTCATCGCGGTGGCGGTCGGGATCAGCGCGCCGTAGCGGCGGGTCTCGACGACTCGGCCGACGCCGTCGTAGCGCTGCTCGGTGACGGCACCGGCGTCGTCCATGCTGAAACGCAATTGATCGGCGGCGTCGTAGACGTAGCGGGTCTGATGCTGTTTCGCGGCCGAATTTCCGCCGGCGGCGGCGATCGCCGTCGCCGCGGCGCCGAGGGTCGAAGCCGTGGATACGGGAATGGTGATGCCGTAAGCGATCGCTTCGATCATCCGCCCGGCGGCATCGTAACGGCGTTCGCTGATTGTCTTGGCGCTGCTGCTGGACCAGACCAGCTCATAACGCAATCGGCCGCCGGCATCGTAGATGCGTTCGACGTTGCGGTCTTCTGCGGAGGTCGCAGTGATCACCGCGTCGAGTTCGGCCGGCGTCGCCGTGCCGGCCAGCAGACGCGTGCGCAGGGCGGCGGTCAATGCCGCAGCTTTGGAGTATTGCTTTTCCGATACGATCCGGCCGGCGGCATCGTAGCCGTAAGTGCGTACGAAGCCGAGTGCATCGATGCTCTGGCGAACCCGTCCGGCCGCATCGAACACCTGATAGTTGCGCACGTCGCGGGCATCGTCGGCCAAGGCGGCCGTGGCGATCTGCGCGGCCAGATCGGCCTGCGCGGTCTTGTCGCCACCGCGGATCTTGCTCAGCAGCGCGGCCGGCAGGGTCAAAGTTTTTGCGTAGGCGCGGCTGCCGACGGTGCGACCGGCGCCGTCGAGGACCAGTTCGGTGACCGCCCCGATCGCGTCGATGGTATAGCGCGCGCGGCCGGCGGCATCGAAGACTCGGTATGTCACCGGATCCTGGCCGGCGGGGATGTAGGACACAATCGTGGCGAGGCTGGCGGTGTTGGCCAGGATCGCGGCTTTGGCCGCAGCCAAGTTCGCGCTCGCAACAGGATTGGCGTAGCGCTTTTCCTCGACCACGCGGCCATCGGCGTCGTAGCCATAGGCGATCACCGCGCCCAGGCCGTTCATGACCAGCCGGACACGGCCGGCGTCGTCGTAGACGCGGTATTCGGTCTGGTCGAGCGCGTCGTTGCGGGCGAGCATGGTGGTGAGCGCGAGCAAGGCCTCTGGCGTCAGGCGCCCGGCGTAAAGCTCTTGCCGAATGTCATTGGTAGTGCTGATCTGTGTCGCGTAGCGGCGCGTGCCGACCAGGCGACTGGCCTGATCGTAGAGCATCTCGGTAACGCCGTAGACTGTGTGGTCTATGTTGTTCAACACGAAACGCACTTGGCCGTTTTTGTCATAGACGCTGAATGTGTGGGCATCGTCGGTGCGCCAGACCAATTTGGCATCCATCTGGCCGACGGTCATGCCGTCGGTCAGCGTCGCGGGGTCGGTTACCACTGCGAACGTCCGCACGGAAATCAGGCGGCCGTTGACATCGAACCATTGACGCGTGATCGCGCCCAACGGATCGGTGATATAGATCAGCTGATTGCCTTCGTCGTAGACATGGCGGGTGACACCACCGGCTGCGTCGGTGCGGCGGATCAGGTTGTCGTTCTTGTCGTAGACGTAGGTCGTGGTCAGATTCAAGCCAGCCGGATCGATGTGTTCGGCAATGCGGCGGCCCAGGGCGTCGTAGTCGTAGCGCACGACTTGCCCGCCAGGATCGGTGACGGTGATCTGGCGGCCTTGCGCGTCGTAACCATAGGTCGTACGCAGGTTCAGACCTGATGGATCGGTGGCAACTTCGATCAGACGTCCGTTGCGGTCGTAGCGCTGCTGGCTGACCCGGCCACTGGCGTCGGTGACGCTGAGCTGACGGCCCTGCGCATCGTAGGTGTAGGTAGTGGTCAGGCCCAGGCCGGCAGGATCTTCAATGCGCTTGAGCACGCGCCCCACGGCGTCGTAGCGCAACTCGACCCTCCGACCGCTGGCGTCGATCGTGGCGTTGAGCAGGCCGCGAGGGTCGTACTCGTTGCGGACGATGTTGTTCAAGCCGTCGTGCGACTCGAGCAGTTGCCCGTCGCGATCGTAAATCCAGGTGCGGGTAATGGCCTTGCTGGCGGTAACGCTCTCTGTCACCGACACGTTCTGACCGTGACGGTTATGTACAGTAACGATCCGACCGCCGCCGGGCGCGATCACAATCATGCTGCGACTGGCGTCATCGTAGCTGTAGGTCGTAACTGCGCCGCCGGGATCGGTGGTCGTCAGACTGCGTCCATAGGCGTCGTAGGTGGTCGTCCAAGTCGTCGCCTGGTTATACGTAACTCGGCTGGTTCGGCTGAGCTGGCGACCGAGCCGATCATAGGTGTAGGTCGTTGCGATGCCGCGGCCATCGGTCGCACTGGTGACCCGGCCGAATGCGTCATAGACCGAGCCGACGCTGCGCTGTTCGGTCTTTCCCACCGCGTCGGCTCGGGTTGTCAGCAGCCCACGCTTGTCGTACTGATAGTCGCTGATCGATGCGGCGGCGGTACCATAGGCGCGTTCCTCGCGGATCCGCTCGTTGAACGCGCTGTAGGTGTAGCGGGCCTCGTTACCTTCGGCATCGATTGATCGCCAGATCTGGCCGCGATTGGTATAGCGGTAAGC
Organism: Lysobacter capsici; assembly: GCF_018732085.1. Taxonomy (NCBI): domain Bacteria; kingdom Pseudomonadati; phylum Pseudomonadota; class Gammaproteobacteria; order Lysobacterales; family Lysobacteraceae; genus Lysobacter; species Lysobacter capsici. Next base: position 5,300,147 of record NZ_CP076103.1, read on the forward strand.
CTGTCGGCTGTCGCGCGTGGCGTCGACGACCAAGGTGGCTATTGCGTTGGACGCTGCAGTGCGACTTCCCGCAGTGGCCAACACCAGGCGCTGCTTCAGATTGTAACGGTCGGAAATTTCGCCGAATGCGTTATATTCGATTTTCTGAAGTTCACCTTCGGCGTTGGAAACACCCGCTGCGTTTGCTACGCCCTTGATGATGTAGGTCGGTTGTTTTTCGCCGTAATAGAAGTACCAGACCTTGTTGCCCTGAGCATCGATGCTTTCGATGCGTCGGCCCAAGGAATCGTAACTGTGGCGAACGCCATATTGCGCATACACCGCGTCGATTTGCGCTTCGATCATGCCGGCTTTTATATGGGCCGCGCCTTCGCCTCCCAGTTCGCCGATCAGTTCGCCGAACACATTGTAGCGAAAGCGCCCTTCGCGCACCTCGCTGGTATCGGCCGCCGTTTCGCTGCGGACCAAGTGACCTTGCACGTCGTAGGTATAACGGGTCACCGTGCCTTCGGCGTTGCGCTCGGTGCTCAGCCGGCCCAGGCTGTCGTAGCTGCGGCGGGTTTCCTGCAGCGTGCCGGTGATCGCCGACGCGTGCAGGGTCGCCAGGGTTTCGCTGCCGCTCAGGCCGGTCAGCTGCTTGGCGTAGGCCAGCACCGCGCGTTCGTTGCGCGCTTCGTCGAACACGAATTCGGTCAGGTAGCCCTCGGCGTTCAACTGGCCGACGACATTGCCGCGGCCATCGTAGAACCAGCGGGTGAGTTGATCGGCGGCGGCGTTCGCCGGGCGCAATTGAGTGAGCGTGCCGGCGGCGCGCTGCGCGCTCGCGGTCACGGTCGCGTAGGCCCTGCTGGCGATGCGGCGGCCGGCGGGGTCGTAGCTGTGTTCGACCAGATAGCCTTCGGCGTCGAGCAGGCCGGTCTGGCGGCCGCTGGCGTCGTAGAAATAGCGGATCGTGCGCGTGTTGCCGGCGCTGTCCTGGGCGGTCGTCTGCAACAGGCGGCCCGCGCCGTCGTAGCTGTGGGTGGTGGTCGCGCCGTCGCTGCCGGATTTCTGGGTGAGCAGGCGGCCCAGCGCGTCGTAGGTGTTCGTGCTCGTCCGGTCGTCGGCGGTCGCGGCCGGCCGGATCGCGGCGACCGTCGCGGGTACGACCTTGCCGGCCGTCAACCACGTGCTGGCATCGACCCGGGTTGCGTAGGCCTTGGTCTGGATCACCCGGCCCAAGTCGTCGCGGATGAATTCGATCACCGCGCCGGTTTCATCGACCTGGGCCGCCAGCTGACCCTCTTCGTCGTAGAAGAAATAGCTGCGCGCACCGCCCGCATCCTCGCTCGCGCGCAAGCGCCCGGCGGTGTCGTAGTAGTTCTTCGACACCGTCCGCGCCGCGCCGCCGCTGAATGCGGAATCGGTGACGCTGATCAGTTGGCCGGCCTTGTCGCGCACTTCGACCCGCAGCAGGTCGTTGCTGGTCACCCCGTCGTTGACCGTGCCGCCCTCGATCACCATGCGCACGCTGGCGCCGGAGTCCTGGTAGGTCCATCGCGAGGTCGTGCGCCGTACCTCGTCGCTGCCGGCGCCGACCTTTTCGCTGATCACTTCCGACAGCAGGCGGCCCATGCCGTCGTACAGATAGGTCGTGGTCTGGACGATGTCGCGGCCGTCGTTGGCGGCGACGGTGGAGCTGCGCAGCGCGCGGCGCTGGGTCAGCTGTCCATGCGCGTCGTATTGGTACTGGACGATCTCGGTCGCGTCGTTTTCGACGCCGTTGCCGGAGCCGTCGACCGCGGCATAGACCTTGGTGCCCGACAGCCGGCCCTTGAGGTCGTAACTGGATTCGCTCAGCGTGCTCTGCGCGCGTTGCGCCGTGGTGGCCCAGGCGGTCAATCCGGCCAGGGTCATCACGCCGCTGTAGGCCGCGCCCAGGTATTGGCGCGACTTCGACACCTGGCCCGCGCCGGCGCCAACGGTCTCGTACTCGAACTCATGCACCGCGCCGAGCGCGTCGATCACGAAGCGCACGCGGTCCTGCGCGTCGTAGACATACGAGGTGGTCAGGCCGCCGCTGGGTGCCTGCGCGCCCAGTTCGCGGTCGGCGTCCAGGCCGGTGTAGACCGTCTCGCTGGCCAGCTGGTTGCTCGCGGTGTAGGTGCGCTGCACCGCGGTCGCTGCCGTGCCCGAAGCGGGGTTGACGGTATTCCACTGCCACAGCACGTTGCCGTTGGCGTCGTACTGGTACACGGTCTCGCTCAAGGTGGCGCTGCCGCGCACGGCCTTGACCCGGGTGACGTTACCGCTGGCGTCGTAGCTGTACTGGGTCAGGTCGCGCACGCCCGACACCGCCGGCGAACGCACTTCGATCAACTGCCCCGCTGCGTCGTAGACATAGCCCCACGAGCGTCCGGTCGAGTCGGCGACTTCGGTGCTGCGGTCGGCGGTGTCGTAGGTGAAGGTCAGGGTCTGGCCGGCGCCGTCGCCGTCGCTGTCGTCGGTGTTGACGTCGCCGCGGGTCAGCGTGCGCACCCGGCCTTGCGCGTCGTAGGTGTAGCTGACCAGCGTGCCGTCGCTCTGCCGTACCTGGCTCAGTTGCAGGCTGCTGACGTCGACATAGGTATAGACCGTGTGGAAACGGTAGCCGTCGTTGTTGGCGAAGTTGCTGGTGTCCCAGACGTCGCGATCGCCCGCGGCATCGGCCGGGGTCAGGTCGACCAGCACCGAACTCAACCGACCCGAGCCGTCGTAACCGTAGGTGACTTGCTCATTGACCACGCCATTGATGCGGGTCGACAACGTGCTCAGCCGGCCATTGGCGTCGTAACCGAAGATCAGCGCTTCCTGCGGCCCGCCTTCGACCGCCTGCACTTCGCTGATGCGGTTGCTGGCGTCGTACACGACATTCCAGGTCGCGGCCGACACGCCATCGGACTTCAAATCGCGAATCCGCGTCAGCCGTCCCTTGAGCGTGGCGTCGGCATGATTGGCGTACTGCTCCTCGCGGCGGGTGCTGCCTTCGACCCAGGTCCAGGTGCTGGTCGCGCCGTCGCGGTTGAGCGTGTCGTGCGCGCCATCGCCGGTGGTCGAGCGGTACAGGTCGGCGCTGACGAACGCGAAGTCCTGGTACGAACCATCGCCGGTGTAGCGGCGCATCACGCTGCCGGCGGCGTTGAGCGTGCCCGACAGCAACTCGACCCGGCGTTCGAAACCGGTGATCCACGCGTCGGCGCCGACATCGGCCAGCAGGCCGCGGCTGTTGTAGGTGCGCTGCGCGGCGATGCTCATGCCGCGGAACAGCAACTGCTCGTCCTGGCTTTGCAGCAGCAGGTTGCCGGTGGCGATGTTGACGTATTGGTTGTCCCGACCTTGCCCCAGCCGCACGCCACCGCCCAGACCGGTCCCGATCTGACTCGCCGAGCCGTTGAACAGACCCAGACCGTTACCCGAAATCACTGCCGACATATCAACGTCCCCCAAGATGGCGCACCGCCTTCCGGGCGGCTCTGCCTAACTAATCCAGGGGGTACGCAAGCTGTTTAGGTGTTACTTTTTTTGTATTTTTTACGCATCGAGTAAATAAAACGGATTATTTGAACCCTACAATGGCCTGTAACACACACGACCCGGAAGCTCAGGATCTATATTTTCCGCAAATGGCAGGTAATATTTAGCCCAAGACAGCATAGAAAATCAGCGAAGAAAACGCCCCAACGCTTCGAATAGTATCCATGAGCGCCATGCGGAAGCAGGCATACCGCGCTCCAGGCGCTCTCCGCCAAAACGATTCGATTACGCCGCTGCGTCAGAGCAAACTGCCAGAATCAAAGCGGCGGCCCCGGCGACGGCAAACTCCGCGGCCACGCAGTCACCAAGTGACCACGACGGCAGGCGTGAAGAATTCGGAGCAACACGAAAAACCGGGGGAGCGAACACCCCGGCCAAACTCAATACCCAGCCTTGTCCAGCGCCTTTTCCGCTTCCTCGCGCCCGATCTCGATCAGTTCCTTGGCCCGCCAGAATTCGTAGAACTGGCAGGCGTCGCGCGGAATGCGGATCACCAGTTCGGGCGGGTCCAACGCCAACTGCACGCGCGCGATCTGCGCCTGCATCGTGTCCAGCGAGCGCGCCATCAATTCGGTGAAGCCCATCTCGTGCGGCGCGTCTTCCTCGACTTCATCGTGCGATTCGCTGGCCTTGCGCCGGAACCAGTGATTGAACAAGGACGGCGGCTTGGCGTCGCCGCCGCCCTGCGTGGTCAACTCGGTCTTGTTGCCGTTCTGCTGGGCCAAGGCGCCGGGCGGTTGCGCGGGCCAGCCGTGCATGTCGACCGCGACCAGGCGGTGCGCGTCGGACAAACGCGTCGCGGTGATCGGCAACGGCGCCAGCAGGCCGCCGTCGACCAATTCGCGGCCGTGCAATTCGTAGGGCGTGAACACACCCGGGATCGCGATCGAAGCGCGGATCGCGTCCCACAGGTCGCCCTCGCGCAGCCACACTTCGCGCTGCCGCATCAGATCGACCGCGACCGCGGTGAAGCCGATCGGCAGGTCCTCGATGCGTACATCGCCGGTCAGTTCGCGCAGGCTGTGCATCAGCCGCTCGCCGCGGAACAGCGAGGACTGGCCGAACACCGGATCGAGCAAGCGCAGCATCGCGGTGCGGCTCATGCCGAACAGCCAGTCGCGGTACGCCTCCATCTTGCCGGCCGCGAACAAACCGCCGACCAGCGCGCCGCTGGAGGAACCGGCGACGGTGACGATGCGCAGCCCGCGCGCCTGCAACGCTTCGATCACGCCGATCTGCGCCAGCCCGCGCGCGCCGCCGGCGCCGAGCACCAGCGCGACCGCTTCGCCGCTTTCGATCTTCGGAGGATCCGCGCCGGGCATCAGTGACCGTAGTTGCTCAGCGCCAGTTCCAGCATCGACTTGGCCTGCTCGCGCAGCACCACCGGCTCGACGATCTCGGCGTCGCTGCCGTAATGCATCACGTCCATCAGCAACTCGCGCCCGGCGCTGTACGGCACCTTGAGCTCGTAGCGGCCGTCGGCGAGGAAGCGGCCCTGCTGCTGCGAATGCCAGTGTTCGTCGGCGACCCAGCGCGCGGCCTTGGCGCTGAACACGATCGTCGCCCAGCCCTTTGGCGCGCCGGAGAAAATGCCGTAGCTCGAGGCGAGGTGCTGATCGAGTTCCTCGTCGGCGACATCGCGCGCCGGCACGTCGCCGATCTTGGCCGCGCTGATCCGGTCGACCGAGAAGCTGCGCAGGGCGTCGCGCTCGTGATCCCAGGCGTCGAGGTACCAGTTTTCGCGGTAATGGGTGAGCCGTTGCGGCGACACGCTGCGACGGGTGCGCTCGTCGGTGGAGCGCGCGCGGTATTCGAACGTCAGCGGCTTGCGATCGAGCACCGCCGTGGCGACGGCGCGGAACGCGGTTTCGTCGAGCCGACGGGTGCGGTGCGGGATGACCCGCACGCGCTCGACCGGCAGGCGCCGGCCGCCGGCGTGTTCGTCGAGCAGTTTTTCGATGCGCTGCTGCAACGGCGCGAGCGCGTTCGACAACACCCCGCCGCCGCTGCGCATCAGCAGCTGTTGCGCGGCGAGCAGCGAATGCAGTTCCTCCGAGCTCAGCCACAGGCCGGGCAGCTCGAAGCGGTCGCCTTCGCTGGTGTCGTAGCGGAAACCGGCTTCGCCGTTGCCGACCACCGGGGCCATCAGGTAATCGCGCAGGTAGGCCAGATCCCGATAGACGGTCGCGCGCGAGCATTCCAGGTCCTCCTGGAGGCGCTGAACTGTGACCGGATACCTGGCCGCAGTGAGAATCCGGTGCAGCGCGTGGATGCGTTCGATACGTTCCATGTCGGCGGGGTCTGGTAGAGGCGGTGGGGACACAACTAGCATGGCATCGGCCTCTGTCCGGCCGCCACCATCGAACCTAAGGATCCTACGTGATCAAGACCTCATTATCCGCAACGCTGACCACCCCGGTGCTGCTGCTGGGTCTGAGCGCCTCCAGTCTGGCCTGGGCCGGACCGAAAGAGGAGGTCGTGGCCGCAGTCGACAAATTCCTCGCCGCCAAGAGCTACCACGCCGTCATGAGCATGGGCCCGGGACCGGGCACCGAAACCGACTTCGTCGCCCCCGACCGCATGCGCGTGAAGATGGGCACGATGGGCGAGCAGATCATGATCGGCAACACCTTGTACCTGACCATCCAGGGCAAGACCAGCAAACAGGCCGCGCCCAACGGCGGCATCGCCCAATTGCGTACCCGCGACAAAGTTCTCGGCAACCTGACGACCCTCAAGGTGACCGCGGCCGGCAACGAGAACCTGAGCGGCGTGGCGACCAAGAAGTACAAGATCGACAACACCCAACCCAAGTCCTCCTCGACCTTCTGGGTCAACGCCGACGGTTATCCGGTGCAATCGGTCAACATCGCCGACGTCAACGGCAAGCAGTACACCTCGACCTTGAAGTATTCGCGTTTCAACGACCCCAGTATCAAGATCCAGGCCCCGGCGGTGAAGTGACATTAGACACCACCGCAGTCGCATCGATTGCGACTGCGGTGGCCGGCTGCGCATTCAGCCGGTGATCGCGCCGCGCATCGCCAGGCCCAATTGCTGCCAGCCGTAGATCGCCGCGATGCCCAGCGCCGCCGCGACGGCCGCGCCCAGATGCCAGCGATTGAAGCCCGGCCGGCGCGCGCGCTGGCGGTAGCCGACCCAGGCCGACCACGCCGCGACGACGAACAGCCCGCCATGCGAGGCGACCACGAACAGCGCCCACAGCAGTTCCATGCGTTCGTGCCTGTCCTTGTGCGCGTGTGACAACACCGGAGTATGTCCGGATCCTTGCGGCAACGCCAAGCGCCGCCGGCAGACTCGCCGGATCCCGGCGCGATAGGCACAATGACCCGATGCGAGAGCACGCTCCCTCCGAGCCAGCCATCGACCTGTCGCCCTCGCCCGGCGACGAGGTCAAGACCACGACCTGTTACATGTGCGCATGCCGATGCGGCATCAAGGTCTGGCTGGCCGACGGCAAGATCCGTTACATCCAGGGCAATCCCGATCATCCGGTCAACCAGGGCGTGCTGTGCGCCAAGGGATCGGCCGGGATCATGCAGCACTATTCGCCGGCGCGGCTGAGCAAACCTTTGTTGCGCGTGGGCGAGCGCGGCAAGGGCGAGTTCCGCGAAATCGAATGGGACCAGGCGCTGGACATCGCCGCCGGCTGGCTGGCACCGATCCGCGAACGCAATCCCGACGAGCTCGCGTTTTTCACCGGCCGCGATCAGTCGCAGGCGCTGACCGGCTGGTGGGCGCAGCAGTTCGGCACGGTCAACTACGCTGCGCACGGCGGGTTCTGCTCGGTCAACATGGCCGCGGGCGGGTTGTATACGCTGGGCGGCTCGTTCTGGGAATTCGGCGAACCCGACTGGGAGCATTCGCGTTATCTGATGCTGTGGGGCGTGGCCGAGGATCACGACTCCAACCCGATCAAGCTCGGCCTGGGCAAGTTGAAGGCGCGCGGCGCGAAGATCGTCGCGGTCAATCCGGTGCGCAGCGGCTATGGTGCGATCGCCGATGAGTGGATCGGGATCCGGCCTGGGACCGATGGATTGTTTGCGTTCGCGCTGATCCACGAATTGCTGAAGGCCGATCGGATCGATCTGGATTATCTGGTGCGGTATGCGAATGCGCATTGGCTGGTGATCCGCAATCCGGGTGGGGCGGATGATGGGTTGTTTGCTCGCGATGAGCTGGGGCGTGCGTTGTGTTGGGTTAGCGGCCCTCACCCTAGCCCTCTCCCGCAAGCGGGAGAGGGAACACCGACGAAGCGGTCGGATGCGACGCATGCATCCGAAGATGCGGCTCCGCGAAACATCCCGAACACCGCCGAAGAGCTCCCTCTCCCGCCCGCGGGAGAGGGCCGGGGTGAGGGCCGCGCCTGCCCCGCCGACACCATCGACATCTCCCCCGCCGTCGTAGGCGAATACACCCTGCCCGACGGCCGCCGCGCCGTGCCCGTGTTCCACCTGCTCGTCGAACGCTACCTCGACCCGCAATACGCACCCGACGCGGTCAGCGAACGCTGCGGCATTCCCGCCGACACCATCCGCCGCATCGCCCGCGAACTCGCACAGGCCGCGTTCGACAACCCCGTCACCCTGCCGATCGCCTGGACCGATGCGCACGGCCGCGAACACAGTCAGATGGTCGGCCGTCCGGTCAGCATGCACGCGATGCGCGGGATCAGCGCGCACAGCAACGGCTTCCACACCTGCCGCGCGCTGCACTTGTTGCAGTTGCTGCTCGGCGCGGTCGACACGCCCGGATCGTTCCGCTATCAGCCGCCGTTCCCCAAGCCACTCCCGCCGCCGAACCGGCCCGGAAAACAGCGTCAAGCCAATGGCGCGCTGGACGCCGCCCCGCTCGGTTTCGTCCACGGCCCCGAAGACCTCGTCGTCGACGAACACGGTCAGCCGCGTCGCATCGACCACGCGTTCTCGTGGGCGTACCCGCTGTCGGCGCACGGCATGATGCACACGGTGATCCGCAACGCCTGGGCCGGCGATCCGTACAAGATCGACACGCTGATGATGTTCATGGCCAACATGAGCTGGAACTCGGCGATGAACACCGGCGAGACCATGCACTGGCTCACCGATCGCGGCGAAGACGGCGAGTACCGCATCCCGCACATCATCTACGCCGACGCCTACGCCTCGGAGATGACCGCCTACGCCGATCTGGTCCTGCCCGACACCACGTATCTGGAACGCTTCGACGCGATCAGCCTGCTCGACCGGCCGATCTCCGATGCGGATTCGGCCTGCGATGCGATACGGCATCCCATCGTGGATTCGGCCACGCAACGCCTGCACGCAAGCGACGAAGCCCGCGACGTGCGCGGCTTCCAGTCTGTCCTGCTCGACATCGGCGCACGCCTTGGACTTCCAGGCATGGTGTCGGAAGACGGCAGCCCGCGCTATCGCGACTACGCTGACTACATCGTGCGCCACGAACGCGCGCCCGGGGTCGGCCTGCTCGCCGGCTGGCGCGGCGAACACGGCGAACTCGAAGCCAAGGGCCCGCCGAACCCGGAGCAGCTGCAACGCTACATCGACAACGGCGGCTTCTGGCGCAGCCACGTGCCCGAGTCGGCGCGCTACTTCAAGATGGCCAACCGCGGCTATCTGGACTGGGCGCAGAAGATGGGTTTTCTCGGCCACGCCGATCCGATCGTGCTGCAGCTGTATTCCGAGACGATGCAGAAGTTCCGCCTCGCCGCGCAGGGCCACGGTGCCAAGCAGCCGCCGGCCGAACACCGCGAGCGCGTGGCGACCTACTTCGATCCGTTGCCGATCTGGTACGAACCCTTCGAAGGCGCGCAGATCGCCGACGGCGCCACGCGTTTCCCGCTCAGCGCGGTGACCCAGCGGCCGATGTTCATGTACCACGCCTGGGGTTCGCAGAACGCGTGGCTGCGGCAGATCAGCGCGCGCAATTTCCTCTACCTGCATCCCGACACCGGCGCGCGCCACGGCATCGCCGACGAAGACTGGATCGCGGTGCAATCGCACCACGGCCGCATCCAGGTGCAGGCGAAATTCGCCGCCAACGTGCAGCCCGACACGGTCTGGACCTGGAACGCGATCGGCAAGCGCCGCGGCGCCTGGCGCTTGAACAAGGACGCGCCGGAAAGCCGCAAGGGTTTCCTGCTCAATCATCTGATTTCCGACATCACGCCCAAGGGCGACTACGCCAACGCCGACCCGGTCACTGGCCAGGCGGCCTGGTTCGATCTGCGCGTGTCGATCCGCAGACTCGACGCGGCCGACGATGCGCAGGCGGTCTCGCAGCCGCAGTTCGCCGCATTGTCGTTCGAGCCCGCCGACAACCGGCCCTTGCGCTACGGCGCGCAGTTCAGGAAAAACCGATGAACGGATGCATCGCCAGTCCATGTTGTTGCCGAGATGGCGCTGCGTCGGCCGCTACGCGGATTCGAATCCTGATGGAGCGAGCATGAAACCGGCCCGCGTATTCGCCGGCCTGCTGTGCATCGCGCTGAGCTTCGGCCTGGTGCTGTTGCTCGGCCTGGGCATGTTCGATCCCACTCGCGACGCGGCCGCGAGCGCCAACGGCTCGGTGACGCCAGTGTTGATCGCGTTGATGCCGAGCGTGACCGTCGGCCTGGCTGTGTTTGCGCTCGGGGTATGGCTGATATCGACCGGGAGAAAACGATGACCGGTCTGCCACCGCCGTCGAAGAAGAAACTGGGTCTGGTGATCGACCTGGACACCTGCGTGGGTTGCCATGCCTGCGCGGTGAGCTGCAAGGAATGGAACGCCGGCGGTTTTTCCGCGCCGCTGACCGATGAGCAGCCTTACGGCAAGGACCCGTCGGGCGTTTGGTTCAATCGCGTCCACAGCTACGAAGTCGAAGCCACCACCGTCGCCGCATTGCCGATCGCCGATCCGGTGCGCGGCTGCGGCAGCGCCGCGGCGGCCGCCGACACTACGCCGCAACCGGCGATGACCCTGCACTTCCCGCGCTCGTGCCTGCATTGCGAACAGCCGGCCTGCGTGACCGTGTGCCCGACCGGCGCGAGCTACAAACGCGCAGAGGACGGCATCGTGCTGGTCGACGAGGACAAGTGCATCGGTTGCAAGCTGTGCTCCTGGGCCTGCCCCTACGGTGCGCGCGAGTACAGCCCGGTCGAGGGCGTGATGAAGAAATGCACGCTGTGCATCGACCGCATCTACAACGAGAACCTTGAAGAATCCGAACGCCAGCCGGCCTGCGTGCAGGCCTGCCCGACCCGCGCGCGCCATTTCGGCGACTTCGCCGATCCGGAGTCGAAGGTGTCCAAGCTCGTCGCCGAACGCGGCGGCGTCGACCTGATGGCCTCGCTGGGTTACCAGCCGACCAACAAATACCTGCCGCCGCGCGCACGCCGCAACGGTGCGACGGAACCCGAATCGGCGCCGGCCGCGGAAACGCTGGACGCTCAGGCCCTGCCGACGGTGTTGCGCTGGCTGGATCGGGTGTTGTCGCGATGATGCGTTTGCGCGGTAGGTGGCGATTGCGCGACTGCACGCGTGGCGAGTGCGTCCGCGCACACGCGCATCTCATTTCCCTTCGTTTCGCTCGCGCAGGCTGATATGCATCCGGCGTTCTCGGTCATTTTCTTTACCACCTTGTCGGGCGCCGGGTATGGGCTGATGGCGTGGGTCGGCGCGATCGCCTTCTACCATTACGCCGGCGGATCGCCGGTCGAGCCCATGCGCGTATTGGCGTTCGCGATGCTGACGGCCTTGATCCTGGTCACCGTCGGCCTGCTCAGCTCGACCCTGCACCTGGGCAAGCCGCTGCGCGCCTGGCGCGCGTTCTCGCAATGGCGGACCTCGTGGCTGTCGCGCGAGGGCGTGATGGCGATCGTCGCCTACCTGCCCGCATTGGGCTTGCTGCTGGGCGCGGTGCGCGAAAGCGGCGCGGCGATGCCGATGCTGCTGTCGGCGGCGGTGGTGGTGTGCGCACTGCTCACCGTGGCCTGCACGGCGATGATCTACGCCTCGCTCAAGCCGATCCCGGCGTGGCGGCATTGGCTGGTGGTGCCGGGCTATCTGGCCTTCGCCCTGCTCAGCGGCGCGGCCTTGCTGGCCGCGCTACCCACCACGGCCGCGGCCGGACGCTGGGCGATGACGGCGGTGGTGCTGCTGGCGCCGCTGACCGCGCTGCTCAAGCTGGTGTACTGGCGCGCGATCGACCGCACGCCCCTGCCGGTCACCCGCGGCGAAGCGGTCGGCCTGCCCGACCGCGAATTGTCGGTGTTCGAGCGCCCGCACACCGAAGACAATTACCTGACGCGCGAAATGGGCTACGTGCTTGCGCGCAAGCACGCGCGCAAGCTGCGCGCGATCGCGCTGGTGTTGTTCGCGCTGCTGCCGGTGGCCGGCATGTTCGTCGCCGGCCTGATGCAGGTGACCGGGTCGCCTGAGACGGCCGCGGTCGTAACCGCGCTGAGCGCGTTGTCGGTGTTGCTGGGCGCGGTGGTCGAGCGCTGGCTGTTCTTCGCCCAGGCCAAACATCTGGTCACGCTGTACTACTGAGCCTCCGGGCCATCGATCGCAGCCGCGAACCCGGCCATCGCCCCGTGGCGCAAGGCGTCCGGCCATTCGCATCAATCACTTGCGTGCCACCGCAGGATTAATCGAACCTATCCGACGTGCCCGGCGTCGCAGGTCTGTAATCGATTTCATGGCATTATCCTGGGCCGTCCTTCCAGCCTGACTCAGACGATGCTCGGTGCAATCGGGCTCGCCCTGCTGGGCGCGCCTCTGGTCACATTGCCGAATCCCGCCTTCGGTGGCGACCCGATCCTGATCGCGATTGCGAGCGATCCGGCGCAGATGCGCCTGTTCTGCTTCTCGACCCGTTGCGGCGACGAGGAATGGAAGTCGGCGATGGCGACGCGGCAACGCGCGCCCGATATCGACCCGGCCGACCTGCCGCCGCTGCGCAAGGTGCAGTTGCCGGGCCAGCAACGCGTGATCGGCGGCGTCAGCGCCCCGGCGACCTCGCGCGAAAGCCGCTCGATGTACTCCAACGACTACCGCATCGGCACCCGCTACGGCGTGCAGGCAGTGCGCGACGGCCCGACCCAGATCGGCCTGCAGTTCGGCGCCGGCTACCGCCTCGCGCCGTTGTACGACGACGGCATCAACCGTCCCGGCGCGGTGTTCCGCGGCGAACTCAACCTCGGCCAGCGCATCGGCGACCGCGCGCGTTTCACCCAGAGCGTGCAGGTCGAAAGCGGCCGCGGCGACACCTTCGTCAAGCAGTCGGTGCGGCTGGACGTGGAGGTGTGGCAGAACTGGAAGCTGGAGACCGATTTCGCGATCCGCCACGACAACAACGGCGGCGGTGGCAGCGAGAGTGCGGAGAGTTCGATCGAGTTGATTCGGCGGTTTTGAGGGCTGCTGTGGTTTGCCGAGCGCGGGCATCACGTGCCTGCGCCGTTGTTTGAGGTTTCGCGGTCGCGGCTTGCGCCGCTCCTACATGGGCTGCCTGTAGGAGCGGCGCAAGCCGCGACCGCGACACTTCGGACATGACGCAACTTCGACGTCAGACCGCGATCCGCCCGCGCCCGTAACCGACGCAACGCCTCAATCCTGATCGCCCCCGTCGCCCAGCGAATCGGCGATGAACTCACCCGCGCCCTGCGCCAGCAGCTTCTGCGCGACTTCGATGCCCAGGCACTCGGGCGCGTCGCCGCGGCCCTCGCCGTGCGCGCGCACCGCGCGACCGTCGCTGGCCGAACCGACCTGCCCGTCCAGGCGCAGGTGCTCGCCGTCCAGACGTGCATACGCGGCGACCGGCACGTGGCAGCTGCCGTGCAGTGCGCGGTTCATGCCGCGCTCGGCTTCCACGCAGGTGCGGGTGGCGGCGTGATCGAGCGCGGCGCATAGCTCGCGGGTGGACAGGTCGTCCTCGCGGCATTCGATCGCGATCGCGCCCTGCGCCGGCGCCGGCAGCCAGTACGGCGATTCCAGGCGCGCGCGGATGCGTGCGTCCAGGCCGAGCCGCTGCAGGCCCGCGCAGGCCAGGATGATGGCGTCGTACTCGCCCGCGTCCAGGCGCCCGAGCCGGGTGTTGACGTTGCCGCGCAGGTCGCGCAGTTCCAGGTCCGGGCGCAGCGCGCGCAACTGGGCCTGGCGGCGCAGCGAGGAGGTGCCGACGCGGGCGCCGGTCGGCAGCGCGTCGATGCCGTCGAAGGCGTTGCTGACGAAGGCGTCGGCGTAGTCGGCGCGTTCCAGGATCGCCGGCATGGCGAAACCCGGTTCGAGCTCCATCGGTACGTCCTTGAGCGAATGCACCGCGCAGTCGGCTTCCCCGCGCAGCATCGCCAGTTCCAGTTCCTTGAGGAACAGGCCCTTGCCGCCGATCGCGGCCAGCGAGCGGTCCAGCACCTCGTCGCCGCGGGTGCTCATCGGCACCAGGGTGACCGTCAGGCCGGGATGCAGGGCGCGCAGGCGGTCGGCGACGTGCTCGCTCTGCCACAGGGCGAGCGGGCTCTTGCGGGTGGCGATGCGCAGGGTCTTCATGGCGGCATTATCGCCGCTGTTGGGGGCTTGAGGCCAAAGGCCGAGGAACGAGTGGAAAAGTGAGGGACGAGATTGGGGCGCAACGCTGGTTTGTTAGAGCAATGACGGATGCTGCCGCTTATAGCTCGTCATTCCCGAGAAGGCGAGTTTGGCTTTACTTCGGCGCAGGCGAACATCCTGGGCCTTCGGGCGAGAACGTTTGAAGTCGCTGGATATTCGGCTGCGCCGAAGTAAAGCGGAGCCCGCTTTCGCGGGAATGACGGTCTGGAAGGATGGCGCTGAAGGCTCTGGATTCCCGCCTTCGCGGGAATGACGGTAGGAGGGTTGCGCCGACTCCCGACTCCCGACTCCCGACTCCCGACTCCCGATTCCCGATTCCCGATTCCCGATTCCCGATTCCCGATTCCCGAATCCCGAATCCCGAATCCCGAATCCCAAGATTCAAAGATGCTTGAGCGTCTCCCGCAACGCCGCCACGCACCGCCGGCTCACTTCCAGCGGCTGCTTGCCGTGGCGCAGCACCGCCTGTACGTGACCTTCGGCGTTGCGCTTGAGTTCGACGATCTCGTGCCGGGCCACCAGGCAGTTGCGGTGGATGCGCACGAAACGCTCGCCGAATTCGTCTTCCAGCGATTTCAGCGATTCCTCGATCAGGTCCTCGCCGCGGGCGTGATGCACGATCACGTACTTCTCTTCGGCGTGCAGGTAATGCACGTCGTCGATCGGGATCAGGCGCAGGCTGCCGCGCAGGCGCGCGCACAGGTGGCTGCGGATCTGGCCCGGCGCGGTCTCGCCGCCGTCGTGGCGTTCGCGACCGGCGGCGAAGGTGCGCACGCGTTCGAGCGCGGCGTCCAGGCGTTCGGCCCGCACCGGCTTGACCAGGTAATCGATCGCTTCGGCGTCGAACGCCGACAGCGCATGCGCGTCGTAGGCGGTGCAGAACACCACCGCCGGGCGCGGATCGAACGCGGCCAGGTGGCGCGCGGCCTCCAGGCCGTCGATGCCGGGCATGGCGATGTCCAGCAGCACCAGATCCGGCCGGTGTTCGGCGCAGGCGTGCAGGGCGTGCTGGCCGTCGACCGCTTCGGCGACGATCTCCACGTCCGGCCGCAAGGCCAGCAGCGCGCGCAGCCGCTCGCGCGCCAACGGTTCGTCGTCAGCGATCACCACTCTCATGGCCAGCCTCGTCGCACCCTTCATCGACTCTGCGCCTCCACCCCGGTCGGCACGTGCAGTTCGCACAGATAGTATCCCCGCTCCCAGCCTGAGGTCATTCGCGCCGTAGGTCCATAGGCATAACGCAGACGCTGGACGATGCTGTGCTGGGCATGGCGCGATCCGGCGCGGGCTTCGGTCGGGGCCGGGGACGGGTTGCGGATGCGCAGCAGCAGGTGATCGCTGAGCTGGGTCAGCTCGATTTCGATCTCGCCGCCGCCCGGCAAGGGCGAAATCCCGTGCAGCACGGCGTTCTCGACCAGCGGCTGCAGGATCAGCCGCGGCAGCGGCATCTTCCACGGCAGCGGCTCGCGCTTGCGCCAGACCACCCGCAGGCGCTCGCGCAGGCGCAGTTGCTCGATCGCCAGGTAGCGCTCGGCCAGCTCGACCTCCTCGGCCAGGCTGGAATCGCTCTTGGACGCGCCCAGCGCGGCGCGGAACAGGTCCGACAGGTCCAGTACGGTGCGCTCGGCCACGTCAGGGTCGCTGCGCACCAGCCCGGCGATGGTGTTCATGCTGTTGAAAAGGAAGTGCGGCTTGATCCGCGCCTGCAGCGCCTCGACCTCGGCGCGCGCGTTGGCGCGGACCTGGGCCTTCCAGCTGTCGTTGATGTAGAGGTAGCGCAGGACCACGCCGACGGCCAGGATCGCGATCGCCGCGGTGCCCAGCACGAAGCGCAGGAACGAGACCCCGGCCGGCACCAGGCCGATGCTGGTCACCGTGTCGATGGTGTGGGTGACCCCGGCCACCGCGGCGGCGATCGCCGCGGCGGTCGCGGTGGCGATGAAGCCGCCCACGCCCGGCGGCAGCCGCGACAGCCATTTGCGCGACACGCACAGCAGCACCGAGATCGCCAGCGCCAGCCACAGCGCGAAGGCGCTGGAGGACACGAACCGGCCCAGATCCCAGCGGGTGCCGTCGGGCGACAGCGCCAGCACGATCACGATCAGCTCGGCCATGCTCAGCATCACCACCAGCCGCGGCAACCGGCACAGGTCCGGCAGCCAGGGCTCGTGCTCGGCCAGGGGCAGACCGGTGGGCGGCGCGGCCACGGTCGGCGGGGCTCAGCGCTGGGCCGCGAACCGCTGCGACATCCAGTCGCCCAAGGCGTCGATTTCCTCGGCGCAGACCTGATGCGCCATCGGATAGGCGTGCCAGTCGATCGTGAAGCCCAGGGTGCGCAGGCGCGCGGCGGCCATCTCGCCGCCGCGGTACGGCACCACCGGATCGTGCTGGCCGTGGGCCATGAACATCGGCTGGGTGTGCGCGACCGCGGTCGCCTCGCGGATCAGGCGGTCGGCCATCGGCAGGTAGGTCGATAGCGCGATCAGCCCGCCCAGCGGCTGTTTGCGTCGCAATGCGGTGGCGAGAGTGATCGCCCCACCCTGCGAGAACCCGGCCAGCACGATGCGCGAGGCCGGGACGCCGCGTTCGATTTCGCGCTCGATCAGCGCCTCGACCTGCCGCACCGATTCGTCGACCCCGGCTTCGTCGGCGCGGTTGGCCAGGTCGCTGAAATCGCGGATGTCGTACCAGGCGCGCATGCGCATGCCGTTGTTGATCGTGACCGCGCGCACCGGCGCATGCGGGAACACGAAACGCAGCACCGGCCAGTCGGGGCGCAGCAGTTCGGGCACGATCGGCGCGAACCCATCGCCGCTGTCGCCCAGGCCGTGCAGCCACAGCACGCTCCAGGCGGGGTTCGGACCGGTTTCGCGGATGACGGCGTCGAGCAGTTCGGGGGATGCGGTGGGGGAAGTCTCCATGCGCCGCATTGTGGCCGGTCGGTGTGTGTCGCGCCAAGTTGCGGGGATGCGGGTGGACTGGCTGATCGCCGCTGACAGGCCGGGCCATGGCCGCGGACACTTTTGTGGGAGGGGTTTGAGCCCCGACGCTTTCCTTTCAGATCGCAGCGGCTGAGCGAAAAGCGTCGGGGCTCAAGCCCCTCCCACAAAAGCCTTGAAGCCCCTCCCACAAAGCCCGAAGCCCTCCCTCATGAGCTCGAAGCCGCTTCCATGAAAGCGGACGCCGCCGGCCTTCAGCGCGACGGCAGCTTGAAATTCAAGGTCCGCCGGGCCGCATGCGATTGCCCGCTGGGCTCGAAACGCAGCCGCGCGACCGCCGCCAGGGCCGCGTCGTCGAACACCCCGGCCGGCTCGGCGCTCACCAGCCGGGCCGCGCCGGTGCGGCCGTCGGGCAGGATGGTGAAGCTGATCTCGACGCTGCCTTCGATCTTGCGATTGAGCGCCGGCAAGGGATAGCGCGGGCTGGCGTCGGCGATCAGGCGCGGCATCGCGCGTGCCGGCGCACTGGCGACGGCGGTCGCGAGCGCGGGCGGCGGGTTCGCGGACGGGGTCGCGATCGACGCGGCCGATGCGACCGGCGTGCTCGCCCGGGCCGCGGCCTCGTCGGCGGCGAGCGCGCTGGCGACCGCGTCGGCCTTGATCGCGGCGCTGGCGGCGGCCGGCAAGGGCCGCGTGGCCGGCGTGCCGGGCGCGGTATCGGCGCGTTCGGACAGCAGGCGCTGGGTCTCCTCGCGCGCCTTGCGATCGCGCGCGGCGGTCGCGGTGCGCAGGCCCTCGCGCAGGCGCGGCAGCGCCGGCGCCTGCGGGTCCATGCGTTCGAGCAGATGCAGCAGGCGCTGCGATTCGGCCAGGTCGTCGTCGAGCAATGCCTGTTCGCCGGCGATCACCACATAGGGCTGCAACTCGCCGAGCGCGCTGATTACGTCGATCTGGCCCGGCTCCTTGTCGCGCAACGCCAGGTAGTAGTCGACCGCGCTGTCGCCGGCCGGGGTGTGGATGCGTTGCTCGCGCAGCGCCTGGGCGGCGCGGGCGCGCAAGCCTTCGCCGTCGAGCTCGACCAGCGGCTCGGGCAAGGCCGCCGCGTCGGCCTGCGCCGCCGCGGCCTGCGGCGGATCGGCCGGCGCCGCCGCGCCGCAGCCAGCCAGGCCCAGGCACAGCGCCAACCACAGGCCGGTACCGGCCGCGCGCGCCGAAGCGGCCTTCGACAGCACCCGCGCGCCCGTCGGCGCCATCGTTTTACAGCGACCGACCGCGCCAGCGCGCGTCGGCATGCTCACAACCTTCACTGCACAACCCCTTACCCAGAAACTGCGAACTGCGCGCGCAGACTAGGTACGGCATGTGACGGCGTTGCTGCTCAGCAGTTTGCTCATCCTGTTCGACGGTGACCGTCTCCCGATGCCGAGCCTCCTGCCGCGCGGCGCGGATTATGGACGCAGCGGCCGGACCGGCGCGATGCGCAATCCGGCGGCCCGCGCCCGTGCCGCGCGGCGACCTTCGCCGGGACCGGGCTGAACGCGGCCGACGCGCTGAAATTGTATTGCGCCGGCCGCGGCTCCTATGATCGCCGCCATGCCCGGCCTGCCCTCCCTCGCGATCGCTCTGCGCCACCTCGCCTACGGCGTGTTGATCGCGGTGATGCTGATCAAACCGGTGCTGGCGTTCGCGACCGAGATCGGCGAACTCGCCGTCCCGGCCGTCGCGGCCCACGATCACGCGCAGGCCCGGATCGGGCACGGCACCGCGGACACCACCGATACGTCCGACGCCGCCACCGCCCAGACCGACCCGGCCAACGATCACGACCCCGACGGCTGCGGCGACACCCAGTGGCACCTGAGCCACTGCTGCGCCATGCAGGCCGCGCTGATGCCGCGTTTCCACATCGGCCTGTCGTTGCTCAGCGCCGCCGCGCCCAAGCCGGCCGCCGCGACCTCGTTCGTGCCCAGCCCGACCGCGGTCCCGTTCCGCCCACCCATCTTCGCCTGATCCCGAGCCCGGCCTAGCGCCGGCCCGCTGCCGTGTCGGCTGGCTTCGCGTCGGCCGCCATCGGCATCGGTCATCGCCGTGCGGCCTCGCGCCGCCGCGGCGCCGTTCGAGTTTCAGGAGAATTCCCCATGCGGTTACGTCCGGCGGCCTTGGCCGCCCTGACGGCTGCGCTGTGCTTTCCGGCACAGGCGCGGCCGCCTCTCGCCCCCACAAGTCCCACCGCCCCGACCGAAACCGCCGCGCCGCAACGCGCCGGCTCGGTGTTCACCCTCGACGACGCGTTCGCGCGCATCGGCGACGCCCACCCCGACCTGCGCCTGTTCGGCGGCCAACGCCGCGTGCTCGAAGCCGAGCGCGACGGCGCCGCGCAACGGCCGGCGCTGGTCGGCGGCGTGTCGGTCGAAAACATCTTCGGCAGCGGCGCGCTGAGCGGGGTCAAGGGCGCCGAGATCACCCTGAGCCTGGCCTCGGTGTTCGAACGCGGCGGCAAGCTCGACGCCCGCCGCACCTTCGCCCAGAGCCGTATCGATGCGCTCGCGGTCGAGCGCGAAAGCCGCCGCCTGGACCTGCTGGCGGAAACCGCGCGCCGCTATCTGGCCGTGCTCGCCGCGCAGCGCCGGATCGAACTGGCCCAGTTCGACATCGGCCAGCGCAAGCGCAGCGTCGAGGCCGCGCGCGTGCGCCTGCAGGCCGGCGCCTCGCCCGAATCGGGCCTGCTGACCGCGCAGGCCGCGCAGGCGCGCGCCGAACTCGACCGCGCGCGCGGCGAACGCAGTCTGCTGGCCGCGCGCCAGCACCTGGCCGCGCTGTGGGGCGAACGCGATCCGGATTTCGCCACCGTGGCCGGCGATCCGTACGCCCTGCCGCAGATCGAGGACGCCGCCGCGCTGGCCGGCCTGCTCGACCGCAATCCCGAACTGGGCCGCTTCGTCGACGCGCGCCGGATCGGCGAGGCGCGGGTGCGCCTGGCGCAAAGCCAGGCCTCGCCCGACCTGGACTGGCAGGTCGGCCTGCGCCGCCTGCAGGACGGCAACGACATGGCACTGATCGGCAGCGTGTCGATGCCGCTGGGCGCGCGCGCCCGCGCCGAACCCGGCATCCGCGGCGCCCAGGCCGAACTGGCCTTGCTCGACATCGAACGCGAAGCCAAGGGCCTGTCGCTGTACTCGACCCTGGTCGAAGCGCACGGCCGCTACCGGGTCGGCGCGCTGGAAGTCGCGCGGCTCAAGGACGACGTGCTGCCGCGCATGGTCCGCGCCGAAAAGGCGGCCGAATACGCCTATCGCGCCGGCGCGATCAGTTATCTGGAACTGGCGCTGCTGCAGGCCGAAAGCGTCGCGGTGCGCACGCAGCGCCTGGACGCCGCGCTCGACGCGCAACTGGCGCTGATCGAAATCCAGCGCCTCACCGGCGAGTCCTTCCTCGCCGCCTCGCCCATTCCCGCAGGAGCCACCCGATGAAGCCCGAATTGATGATCGTCGCGGGCCTGCTGGCCCTGAGCCTGAGCGCTTGCGGCGGCGGGTCTGATCCAAACGCCGCCGCGCAGGCATCGGCCGAAACGAAATCCGCCAAGGGCGAACACGCCGACGAAGCCGCCGACAGCCACGAACACGCCGAAGGCGAAGCCGGGCACGGCGAGCAAGCCGAAGTCGAAAGCACGGTGATCCGCACCGAGATCGCGCGCCGCTCCGGCATCGGCGTGGTCGCGGTCGGCGCCGGCACCATCGCCGACGAACACGAAGTGCAAGGCCTGCTCACCCCGCTGGAAGGCCGGATCGCGCGCATCACCGCGCGCTACCCCGGGCCGGTGCGTTCGCTGCGCGCCAACGTCGGCGATCGCGTCAGCGCCGGCCAAGCGCTGGCGACCATCGACAGCAACCTCAGCCTGACCACCTACAGCATCGCCGCGCCGATCTCCGGCGTGGTGCTCGCGCGCAACGCCTCGGTCGGCGAAGTCGCGGTCGAAGGCATGGCGCTGTTCGAAATCGCCGACCTGTCGACCTTGTGGGTCGACCTGCACGTGTTCGGCGAAGACGCCACCCATCTGCGCCCGGGCCTGCCGGTCACGGTGATGCGCATGGGCGACGACAACGGCGTGGAGACCACGCTCGACCGGATCCTGCCCGGCACCGCGACCGCCAGCCAGAGCACCGTCGCGCGCGCCTCGATCAAGAACGCCGACGGCCTGTGGCGTCCGGGTTCGGCGGTGCGCGCGCGGGTCACGGTGGAACAACTGCCGGTCGATCTGGCGGTGCCGCTGACCGCCTTGCAGCGCATGGACGATAGCGATGTGGTGTTCGTGCGCGAAGGCGAGCGCTACAGCGCGCGGCCGGTGAAACTCGGCCGCCGCGACGCGCGACGCGTGCAGGTGCTGTCGGGCCTGAAGGCCGGCGAACAGGTAGTGGTCGAACAGAGCTTCCTGATCAAGGCCGACATCGAAAAAGCGGGGGCCTCGCATGAACACTGAGTCCCGGCCCACTGCGCCCGCATCCACACCGCCATCGCACGATTCGAACGTCGGCCTGCTCGAACGCATCCTGCGCTTCGCGATCCGCCAGCGCTGGCTGATGCTCGCCATGACCGTGGCGCTGATCGGCCTGGGCGTGTGGAGTTTCGGCAAGCTGCCGATCGACGCCACGCCCGACATCACCAACGTGCAGGTGCAGATCAACACCCAGGCGCCGGGTTATTCGCCGCTGGAATCCGAACAGCGCGTCACCTTCCCGATCGAAACCGCGCTCGCCGGCCTGCCCAAGCTCGACTACACCCGCTCGCTGTCGCGCTACGGCCTGTCGCAGGTGACCGTGGTGTTCAAGGACGGCACCGACCTGTACTTCGCCCGGCAACAGGTGGCCGAGCGATTGCAGCAGGTGAAGTCGCAGATTCCCGACGGCCTGGAACCCGAGCTCGGCCCGACCGCGACGGGGTTGGGCGAGATCTTCATGTACACGGTCGATGCCGATCCCAAGGCGCGCAAGCCCGACGGTTCGGCCTACACCGCGACCGATCTGCGCACCCTGCAGGATTGGGTGATCCGCCCGCAGTTGCGCAACACGCCCGGTGTCACCGAGGTCAACACCATCGGCGGCTACGCGCGGCAGATCCACATCACCCCCGACCCGGCGCGGCTGCGCGCGCTCAACCTGACCCAGCGCGACCTCGTCGCCGCGCTCGCGGCCAACAACCAGAACGTCGGCGCCGGTTATATCGAACGCAACGGCGAGCAGTTCCTGGTGCGGGTGCCCGGACAGATCGCCAACCTCGAAGCGATCGGCGAGATCGTGCTCGACCGCCGCGACGGCGTGCCGATCCGCGTGCGCGATGTCGCCAGCGTCGGCGAAGGTCCTGAGCTGCGCAGCGGCGCGGCCACCCAGAACGGTCACGAAGTCGTGCTCGGCACGGTGTTCATGCTGGTCGGCTCGAACAGCCGCGACGTGTCGCTGGCCTCGGCGGAAAAGCTCAAGGTCGCCAACGCCAGCCTGCCCAAGGGCGTGACCGCCAGCCCCGTGTACGACCGCACGTCCCTGGTCGACCGCACCATCGCCACGGTCTCGAAGAATCTGGTCGAAGGCGCATTGCTGGTGGTGGTGGTGCTGTTCCTCTTGCTCGGCAATTTCCGCGCGGCACTGATCACCGCCGCGGTGATCCCGCTGGCGATGCTGTTCACCATCACCGGCATGGTCCGCGGCGGCGTGTCGGGCAACCTGATGAGCCTGGGCGCGCTCGACTTCGGCCTGATCGTCGACGGCGCGGTCATCATCATCGAAAACTGCCTGCGCCGTTTCGGCGAACAACAGCATCTGCTCGGCCGGCAGATGACCGACGACGAACGCCACGACCTCACCGCCTCGGCCACCGCCGAAGTGATCCGCCCCAGCCTGTTCGGCCTGGGCATCATCGCCGCGGTGTACCTGCCGATCTTCGCGCTCAGCGGCATCGAAGGAAAAATGTTCCACCCGATGGCGATCACCGTGGTGCTCGCGCTGACCGGTGCGATGGTGTTGTCGCTCACGTTCGTGCCGGCGGCGGTGGCGCTGTTCCTCGGCGGCAAGGTCGCCGAGAAGGAAAACCGCGCGATGGCCTGGATCAAGCGCCGCTACGAGCCGACTCTGGCCTGGGCGCTGCGCAGCCGCATGATCGTCGTCGCCGGCACCGCCGCGCTGGTGATCTTCAGCGGCGCGCTGGCGATGCGCATGGGCACCGAGTTCGTCCCGAGCCTGGACGAAGGCGATGTCGCGGTGCAGGCCATGCGCATCCCCGGCACCAGCCTGACCCAGTCGGTGACGATGCAGAAAACCATGGAGCAAGCGTTCCTGGCGATGCCCGAGGTCGAACGCGTCTTCAGCAAGATCGGCACCTCCGAAGTCGCCAGCGACCCGATGCCGCCGTCGGTCGCCGACACCTTCGTCATGCTCAAGCCGCGCAAGCAATGGCCCAATCCGAACAAGACCAAGGACGCGCTGACCGAAGAAATCGAATCCATCGCCGGCACCCTACCCGGCAGCAACTTCGAATTCACTCAGCCGATCCAGATGCGCACCAACGAGTTGATCTCCGGGGTGCGCGCCGACGTGGCGGTCAAGGTCTACGGCGACGATCTGCAGCAATTGCTCAAGGTCGCGCAGCAGATCGAAGCGGTGGCCAAGCAGGTACCCGGCGCGGCCGACGTCAAGACCGAGCAGGTCACCGGGCTGCCGATGCTGAGCATCGAACCCGATCACCGCGCGCTGTCGGTGTACGGGCTCAACCCGGCCGCGGTGCAGGACACGGTGGCGACCGCGGTCGGCGGCGAAGTGGCCGGGCAGTTGTTCGAAGGCGACCGCCGTTTCGACCTGATCGTGCGCCTGCCCGAGGCCTTGCGCCAGGACCCGTCCGCGCTCGAGGACCTGCCGATTCCGTTGCCGGCCGCCGGCGCCGATCGCGACGAATCCAGCCGCGACGCCACCTGGGCCACCGGCGCGCCGCGCACGGTGCCGCTGCGCGAAGTCGCCACGATCCGCTCGGTGCTCGGCCCGAACCAGATCAATCGCGAGAACGGCAAACGTCGCATCGTGGTGACCGCGAACGTGCGCGATCGCGATCTGGGCGGCTTCGTCGGCGAGTTGCGGCAACGCATCGATGCGCAGGTGAAACTGCCGGAAGGCTACTGGATCGGCTACGGCGGCACCTTCGAGCAATTGATCTCGGCCAGCCAGCGCCTGGCGGTGGTGGTGCCGGTCACGCTGGTGCTGATCTTCGCCTTGTTGTTCATGGCGTTCGGCTCGGCCAAGGATGCGGCGATCGTGTTCAGCGGCGTGCCGTTGGCGTTGACCGGCGGGGTGATCGCATTGGCGCTGCGCGGGATACCGCTGTCGATCTCCGCCGGCGTGGGCTTCATCGCGCTGTCGGGCGTGGCCGTGCTCAACGGCCTGGTGATGATCGCCTTCATCCGCAAGCTGCGCGAACAGGGCGACCCGCTCGACAACGCGATCGTCGACGGTGCGCTCGGCCGCCTGCGGCCGGTGTTGATGACCGCGCTGGTGGCATCGCTGGGTTTCATCCCGATGGCCTTCAACGTCGGCGCCGGCTCGGAAGTGCAGCGGCCGCTGGCGACGGTGGTGATCGGCGGCATCGTCTCCTCGACCCTGCTGACCTTGCTGGTGTTGCCGGTGCTGTACCGCTGGCTGCACCGCAACGATGCGCAGGAGCGCGAACTCGAATCGCGGCCTGCGCCCGGTGCGGCCACGCAGGTTTCGCCCGCGCACTGATCCATCCACGGCGGACCGCCACCCGGCGGTCCGCTTCACTGGCGCGCCGCTCACGGGCGGTCGGATTCAATAAGCACTTCCATGAGCGCTCGCCCGCGCGGCGGCGCTCACAACCGGAGAAACGACATGGGCAGCGGGCACGACCACGGCACCACCGCGATCCGTCACGAAAAACCCCTGTGGTGGGCGCTGGGCCTGACCGGCGGCTTCCTGATCGCCGAAGTCGTCGGCGCCTTCCTCACCAACAGCCTGGCGTTGCTGTCGGACGCCGCGCACATGGGCACCGACACGCTGGCGCTGATGATCGCGCTGACCGCGGTGCGGCTGAGCCGCAAGCCACCCGACGCCAAACGCAGCTACGGCTACGTGCGCATGGAAGCGCTCGGCGCGATGGTCAACGGCCTGCTGCTGTTCGCGGTCGCTGCGTACATCCTGTGGGAAGCGGTCGGCCGTTTCAGCCAGCCGCCGCAGGTCGCGACCACCGGCATGCTGGTGATCGCCTCGCTCGGCCTGGCGATCAACCTGATCGCGATGCGCCTGCTCAAGGCCGGCAGCGGCGAAAGCCTGAACATGAAGGGCGCGTACCTGGAGGTGTGGAGCGACATGCTCGGCTCGGTCGCGGTGATCGCCGGCGCGATCGTGATCGGCTTCACCGGCTGGACCGTGATCGACCCGATCCTCGCCGTGCTGATCGGCCTGTGGGTGCTGCCGCGCACCTGGACCCTGCTGCGCGAAGCCGGCAACGTGCTGATGGAAGGCGTGCCCAAGGGCATCGACCTGGAGGCGGTGCGCAGCCTGTTGACCTCGGCGCCGGGCGTGGTCGACGTGCATGACCTGCACGTGTGGTCGCTGGGATCGAGCACGCCGGCGATGACCGCGCATCTGGTGATCGCCGATGGCGTGGACGGCGAGGCGCTGCGGCGCGAATTGAGCACGCTGCTGGACGAGCGGTTCGAGATCGAGCATTGCACCTTGCAGATCGAGACCACGAGTTGCGGAGAAGCCTGCGACAGCTCGCACTGAATACCCGCTTGGCGCGAATGTTCGCTATCTGCCTGTAGGAGCAGCGCAAGCCGCGACCGCGACACGTCGCTAACGACGCAAGCCAGGCCGCAAGCCGTTCAACCTACTTGCAACATCGTAGTCGCGTCATACGCGAGGTGTCGCGGTCGCGGCTCGCGCCGCTCCTACAGGGGCTTCGACACACGTCTCTCGCGGCTGTTTTCCCTCTCCCGCTTGCGGGAGAGGGCCAGGGTGAGGGAACGAGCGCCAACGGCGCGAATGCCTTTACACGTGCCTTTTCGCGTAGTCGCGACCGCAACTATTGCCAGCCGTGAAACCCTCACCCCAACCCCTCTCCCGCAAGCGGGAGAGGGGCTTCAAGGCTCGGCGCTACAACACAATCCTCAGCGCAACATCACGACGCCGGACACGGCCCATCCGCCTGCGCCCAGGTCTTGAACGCCGCCACGAATTCCGGATGCGGCACCGACACCGGCTTGCGCTCGCCACCGGGTTCCCAGCCCCACAGCACCAGCTTGTCTTCGCTGACGTGCTTGATCAATGCGGCGAAATCGCGGCCGCCGTTGCTGCGTTTGTCCTTGATCATCTCGCACAGCTTCGGCGCCGGCAGGCCGATCCAGGCCATCTTGTGGTCCGGCGGCGGCAGCGACCAATGCGGCGCGCCCGGCGGCGCGTTGACGCCGTAACTCGCCGGCAGATTGGCTTCGCCGTGACAGGTCGAACACGGCAACCCGGCCGCGCCCTTGCCGTCGGGTCCACGCACCACGCCCATCGCGTGCGGAATGCCGGCATCGAACTGCAAGGGCTGGTCGCCGGGAATATGGCAGTTCTGGCAGCGCGGATGCTGGAACACTTTCTGCACCGTCGCGAACGCGGCGATCGCTTTATCGCGTTGCTCGGGCGTGACCTTGGAACCGCCGCACGCGCTCAAGCCCAAGGCGGCCAGCATGGTCAAAACGATAGGCATCGCTCGCATCGTCGTTCTCCTCAGGCCGGCAGCCGCAGCGGCAGTTCGCGCAACCGCTGCTGGGTGAGCGCATACACCGCGTTGGCCACCGCCGCCGCGACCGGCGCGGTGCCGGGTTCGCCGGCGCCGCCCATCTTCTCGGTGCTCGGCACGATGTGCACTTCGATCTGCGGCGCTTCGTCCAGCCGCAGCACGCGGTAGTCGTGGTAGTTCGATTCCTGCACCCGGCCGTCCTTGAAACTCAGCGCGCTGTGCAGCGCCGCGCCCAGACCGAAGTTGATCCCCGATTCCATCTGCGCATGCACGCCGTCGGGATTGACCGCGATCCCGCAATCGATCGCGCAGAAGAACTTGTGCACACGAATGCCCTTGCCGCCGCCGGGCTGATCGACCAGCGACACCTCGGCGACCTGGGCGATATAGCTGCCGAAGGATTCATGCACCGCCACGCCGCGGCCGCGGCCGGGTTCGAGCTTGGAACCCCAACGCGACTTGTCGGCGACCAAGTCCAGCGCCGCAAGATGACGCGGATGATCTTTCAACAAGGTGCGTCGGTACTCGACCGGGTCCTTGCCCGCCGCATACGCCAGTTCGTCGACCAGGCTCTCCATCACGAACGCGTTGTAGCTGTGACCGACCGAACGCCACCACAGCACCGGAATACCGGTGCGCGGCGAATGCAGGTCGACGCGGAAATCCTTGAGCCCGGTGATGTACGGCGAATCGGCCACGCCCTCGACCGAGGTCGCGTCGATGCCGTTCTTGACCATCATCGGTTCGAACGGCGTGCCCGCGGTGATCGACTGCCCGACCAGCACGTGCTCCCACGCGATCGGCAGGCCCTGCGCATCCAGGCCGATGCGCGCGCGTTGCAGGTACATCGGCCGGTAGTAGCCGCCGCGCACGTCGTCCTCGCGCGACCACACCGTCTTGACCGGCTTGCCGGCGGCCTTGGCCACATGCACCGCTTCGGTCACGAAGTCCGACGTCGGCGTGGCGCGACGGCCGAAACCGCCGCCGAGGAACATGGTGTGGATGCGCACCTGCTCGGGCTTGAGGCCAGTGATTTCCGCGGCGACCTTCTGGTCCACGGTCTGGAACTGGGTGCCGGTCCAGACATCGCAACCGTCGGCGTCGATCTTGACCGTGCAGTTCAACGGCTCCATCGGCGAATGCGCGAGGTACGGCACGTTGTATTCGGCCTCGAGGGTCTTGGCGGCTTTCGCCAGCGCGCCCTTGACGTCGCCGGCCTGGCCGGCGACCGCGCCTTCGGTCGCGGCGAGCGCGCGGAACTGCTCGCGCAACTTGACCGTGTCCAGACCGGCGTTCGGACCCAGATCCCAATCGATCACCAGCGCGTCGCGGCCCTGCTTGGCCGCCCAGTAGTGATCGGCGATCACCGCCACGCCGCTGGGCACCTGCACCACGTCGCGAACACCCGCCACCGCCTTGGCCTTGCTCGCGTCGAAGGATTTCACCGAACCGCCGAACACGGGCGAGCGCGCGACCACCGCGGTGAACAACCCGTCGAACTGCACGTCCATGCCGAACTTGGCCTTGCCGGTGATCTTGTCCGGCCCGTCCAGGCGCTTGGTCGACTTGCCGATGATCTTCCAGTCCTTCGCGTCCTTGAGCGGCAGCGGCGCCTTCGGCGGCGGCAGCTTGGCCGCGTCGAGCGCGAGTTCGCCGTAGCGCGCGCGCTTGTCGCCGGCGATGGCCACGCCGTTCTCGGTGCGCACCTGATCGACCGGCACGCCGAAGCGCTGCGCCGCCGCGGCGACCAGCAAGGCGCGCGCGGTCGCGCCGGCCTGGCGGTAGCGATCGAACTCCGACCATGTGCTGGTCGAACCGCCGGTCATCTGCATGCCGAACGCGGTGTGCGCGTAGGCCTGCGCCGCCGGCGCGTGTTCGACCTTGATCGTCGACCAGTCGGCATCGAGTTCCTCGGCGATCAACATCGCAAGGCCGGTCCAGATGCCCTGGCCCATTTCCGAATGCGACAGCAGCACGGTGACGCTGTCGTCGCTGCCCACGCGCAGGAACGCGTTCGGTGCGAAGGGTTGCGCGGCGGCCGCCGCGGCGGCGGCGGGATCGGCCTGTGCGAAGCGGCTGGCCGCGGGCAGCACGAAGCCGACCACGAGTCCTGAGCCGATCAGCGCGCCGGTCTTGAGAAATTGCCGGCGGGAATTCGATGGCACGGCGTTCACGGGAACCTCCGATGCAAAGGGGACGGCGCGCGCTCGCGGCGCCGGTTCAAGTCGATGGCCGCGGCGTGCGCGCGCGGCCTGGATTCGTGCGGGCCGATGCGCTGATGTCGATCGAGAGCGCGCCGCCGCCACAGGCGACATCGCCGCCGCGGGAATGCGCGATCGCGATCGACCCCACGCCGCTCACGCCTTGCCGATCTCGGCCGCGCGCTTCACCGCCGCGCGGATGCGCGGATAAGTGCCGCAGCGGCAGATGTTGCCGGACAGGGCTTGATCGATATCGGTATCGGTCGGCGCGGGAATCTTGGTCAGCAGCGCCGCCGCCGACATGATCTGGCCGGACTGGCAGTAGCCGCACTGGACCACGTCGATCTCGGCCCAGGCGCGCTGCACCGGGTGGCTGCCGTCCTTCGACAGGCCCTCAATGGTGGTGATCTGTTTGCCTTCGACGGTCGCGACCGGGGTCACGCAGGCGCGGCGCGGCGAGCCGTCGACGTGCACCGTGCAGGCACCGCATTGAGCGATGCCGCAACCGAACTTGGTGCCGGTGAGCTGCATCAGGTCGCGCAGGACCCACAGCAGCGGCATGTCCGGCGGAGCGGCGACCTCGTGTTCGGTGCCGTTGACGTTGAGCTTCATTGGATCCCTCGCGGCGGCTGGGGTAGGTCGAGCCTACTCCCGCCTCGCAGCCACGGCCAGCCTGCGGGTCTACGACTTTGGCACTGCGTGACCGACGTCGATTCGGCGGCGTTGCACGATCCTCCAGGCTTGCAGGCGGCTTGATCGGCCGGCCGCGACGGGCGGATGAATCTGTCATCGCCCTAAGCGCGTCCGCCGAAAGCCTGCGCGCCCTCGCCTGCCGCTCGCCCGGGCTTGCCCAAACCGCCACGGCGCGGCGCCGGCCGCGACCGGCGCATGCGTTTTTTCCCCGCGATCGCTCTAGACTCGAAGCATCCACCGCCCGCGAGGCGCACTGCGATGGCCGATTCGCCCGAACCTCCCACTGCGACGCGAACCGCGCCCGGCGGGGCGCGCGCGGTGGTCGAAGCCAGCGCCGCGGCGGCGACGCGCGGCGATCGAGCCACCCTGGCGGTGGTGCTGGAAACCGAAGGCTCGACCTATGTGCGACCCGGTGCGCTGGCCTTGTTCGGTGCGCGCGTCGGCCAGGTCGGCTGGCTCAGCGGCGGCTGCATCGAACCGGAGATCGAACTGCGCGCGGCCGAAGCGGCTGCGTCGCAGGGCATCGAGTGGATGGACATCGACACCCGCAGCGACGAGGACCTGTTTGCCGGTTCCGCGGTCGGCTGTCGCGGCCGGCTGCGCCTGGCGTTGTTGCCGCTGGCCGCGCTCGACGGCTGGCCGGCCTTGATCGACGAATGGCGGCGCGGCCACGGCGACCTGCGCCTGGACATTCGCAGCACCGGCGCGGTCAGCGCCGCGGTCGGCGACGAGCGCATGCGCTGGACCGTGCCGGTCACGTCCCTGCCGTGGCCGATCGACGGCGGCGCGCACTGGACCTTGGACATCGCCACGCCGCCGTCGGTGCTGGTGTTCGGCGCCGGCCCGGAAACTCCGGCCCTGCTGCCCCTGCTGCGCACGCTGGGCTGGATGACCACTTTGGTCGAACGCCGCCCGCGCTGGTCCGGCCTGGGCGCGCTGGCCGACCACGCGCTCGCGCGCAGCCCCGCGCAGGCGCTGGCGACCGCGCGACCGCACGACGCGGCCCTGGTCATGCACCATCATTTCGAGCTCGACCGCGAAGCGCTGGAGCATCTGGCCGAAAGCCTCAGCGGCCAGGCGATCGGCTTCGTCGGCCTGCTCGGTCCGCAGCGCCGGCGCGAGGACTTGTTCCGGGTGTTGCCGGCCTCGGTGGGTGTTTCTTTGCTGCCACGCCTGCATTCGCCGATCGGCCTCAAGCTCGGCGGCGAGGGGCCCGAAGCGATCGCGCTGAGCATCGCCGCGCAATTGCAGAGCCATCGTCATGCGCAGGTGCCGGCATGACCCGTGCCGCGGCGACGCACGCCGCCGTGGTGCTCGCCGCCGGCGCCAGCCGCCGCCTGGGCCGGCCCAAGCAACTGCTGACCCGCGACGGCGAAACCCTGTTGCACCGCGCGGCGCGGCTGGTCGTGGCGAGCGGCGCCTTGCGCACCGTGATCGTGCTCGGCGCGCGTCGCGAAGCGATGCAGGCGGCCTTGGCCGGGCTGGAGGTGGAGAGCGTGTTCAACCCCGACTGGGAACAAGGCTTGTCGAGCAGCCTGCGCGCGGCCGCGCGCGCGCTCGACGATTTCGCCGGCTCGGTGCTGGTGCTGGGCTGCGATCAGCCGGCGTTGGACGGCGCTCACCTGGCCGCGCTGATCGCGGGCGCGTCGTGGTCGCCCGGCGCCTGCGCGGCCACCGCGCATGGCGATGCATTGGGCATACCGGCGTTGCTAGCGCCGGCGTTGTGGCGGCAGGGCACCGGCCTGCACGGCGACCGCGGCTTCGGCGCGACCCTGGCGCAGCAGATCCCGGGCGCGGTCTGGCGGCTGCAGGCGCCGGAACTGGAATGGGACCTGGATACGCCGGCCGATGTGGCGGTGGCGATCGAGCGCGGCTGGATCGATGCGGATACCACGGCGATACCGGGCGTATAGACGTCCCGCGCCGAACACCCGCTGCTGCCGCATGTCCGCTACTGCCCTGTAGGAGCGGCGCGAGCCGCGACCGCGATACCTCGCTTATGACGCGACCACGATGTTGCAAGCATGTCGATTGGCTTGCGGCCGGGCCTTCGTCGTTACTTAGGTATCGCGGTCGCGGCTCACGCCGCTCCTACAGGCCGCTCCTATACAAGGCCTCGACACATCGTCCTGCCCCGCTTTTTCCCTCTCCCGCACGCGGGAGAGGGGCTTCGAATGCTCGAGGCAGCCTCACCGACGCGCGCACCGGGCGTCTCAATCGAAAAGGTCGAAAAAGGGCGTTAGACCGATGCGTCCGCGGCAACTCCGCGCACCGCGCTTGGAGGCCCGCGCCGCCCGGCCGGACATCCTGTCAGCCGGGCGACGCAAACCGCACGCCAGCCCTAGGGAACCAGCGTGCCAAACACGGGCTGCGATTCCGCGTCGTAGATCCGCAGCCACAGGCCCTTGGGCGCATGCATGGCGTACTTGCGGGCCTGCGGCAGCACAGCGCGCAACGCCGCTTCGGCGCTGCGGTATTCCTTCTGGATTTCGGCCATCGCCACGGTCAGCGCGCTGTCGTCGCTACCGTCACGCTGCTTCAGTTCGACGCGGAACATGGGTCATCCTTGTAAAGTTCAGCCGGCCCGGTCTGGGGGAGTGCCCGCCTTGAGGCGGATCTATGACTCGGTGGTGCCGTCGGAGCGTTTAAAAGATGCTTGTTGCGTGAACAGGAAACCGTCGTCGGAACGCCTGTAAGCGTGTAGGAATTTTCCTAATCTGATGTGCCTTGCGTCACAGGTTTAAAATGAACCGGTGGACTTGTCATAGCTTTTGTTCATGTGGACCTGCTTCACGGATGAAATATTCCACCGTGGGTACGCCCGCAGGCACATGCCGCCGCGCTAACCGCCGCGGCCGTCGAATATCGGCTGCAAGGCCGCCAGCCCATCGCGCAGCGCGTCGGCGAAGACCCGGATGCGCTCGGTGCGGCGCAGGTCGGGGTGACTGAGCAGCCACAGATCGACCGCGATCCCGGGCACCGGATCGCCGACCCGCACCAACCGGCGCTCGGCATCGCCCAGGTGGCACGGCAGCACCGTCAGCCCCATCCCGCAGACAGCGGCGTCGCGCAACGCGATCAGGCTGTTGGCGCTGAATACCGCGCGCCGGTCGTACTGCTTGTGCCGCAGCCACTGGGCCATGGCGATATGGGCCAGGTTACCGTCGGGCACCAGCCAGTCGTAATCGGCCAGATCGTCCGGCCGGGCCGTTCGCGGCAGGCGCAGCGAACGCGGCCGGTACACCGCCGAGGCCATGCGCGCGACCTTGCGGCCGATCAGGCCTTCCGGCGGCTTGGCGCCCGGACGCAGGGCTAGGTCGGCCTCGCGCCGGCTCAGGTCATGCACCGCGTTGTCGGTGATCAACTCCAGCACGATGCCCGGGTGACCGCGGCGGAACTGCGCCAACAGCGGCGGCAGCACGCCGTGCAGCAGCGGCTCGACCGTGGTCAGCCGGACCTTGCCGCTCGGCCGCGCGTCCAGGCCGGCCAGACGACGTTCGGTCGCGGCGATCCGGGTTTCGATCTGCGCCGCGACCGCGATGACTTCCTCGCCGGTCGGCGTCGGCGTGTAGCCGTCGCGCGCGCGTTCGAACAATCGCGCGCCCAGGCTGCGTTCGATCGCGTTGATCCGGCGGAATACGGTCGGATGGCTGACCGTCAGTTGCCTGGCCGCGCCGTTGAGCGAGCCGGCGCGGCCGACCGCGAGCACGAAGCGGTAATCGTCCCAGGCCAAGGCTTGTTCATTCATGCAATCTGGCCTTGCATTGGTGGCGGAATGTATTTCAGCAATGAACATCCTAACCTGCCGGCCTCGCGTCGCACGACGCCCCTGCCGAGGAAATTCCGATGTCCGCTCGCCTGGATTACAACGCCATCGACCCGCAAGGCACCCTCGCGATAGCCGGCCTGAGCCACCATGTCGGCAAGAGTTCGCTGGAAGCGTCGTTGATCGATCTGGTCAACGTGCGCGTGTCGCAGCTCAACGGTTGCGCGTATTGCATCCGCCTTCACACCGAGGAAGCGGTGGAACGCGGCGAAAGCCATCGCCGGCTGCATCTGCTGCGGGTCTGGCCGGAAGGTCCGTTCACCGAACGCGAACGCGCCGCGCTGGCCTGGGCCGATGCGATTACCTTGGTTAATCAGGCGCCGGTATCGGACGAGGTGTATGCGCAGGCGCGTGCGCAGTTCAGCGATGCGGACCTGGTGGCGTTGACGCATGCGGCGATTGCGATGAACGCGTGGAATCGGTTGGGGATCGCGTTTCGCAAGCCGGATCCGGCGTTGGCGGGGTGAGTGTTTGGCATTCAATTGGCGACGAAGCTTGCGTGGTGCGGCAGCGTGGGGTTTGTGTCGTTTATGGCCGATGCGAGTCGCCGAGGTGATCGCATGGGCTTCCTGTAGGAGCGACGCGAGTCGCGACCGCGGGGTTGCAGACGCGAAGCCAGTTACGTCGCAGTCGTAATGGCGCGGTCGCGCCTTGCGCCGCTCCTACAGGTAGGCCATGTGGCTTGAGCCTGAAGTCGTGCAGTTCATCCAGTGCTGCGAAGCGACTGACTCGCGAGAACAAAAGCATACCCGGAGGGCGGCGCACATGGATGTGCGCCGTGCGCCACCGAGACAGGATGTCTCGTGTGGCGCATACCTGCGTCTGCTCCGCACGCGCGGGCACTTGATTCACAAAAAAGCGTTTTTCTTTGGTTACCTTTCTTTTGTCGCTTTTGACAAAAGAAAGTGACCCGCCGCTTTAGTGGCGGAAGCTTTTGATCCTGCTTGCAGCTCCTAAAAGGCTTCAAAGCTCTGAAGCCTTGAAGCTGTAGAGCCTTTGAAGCCGAAGGCAAGATCAACAGCTTTCGTCCGCAAGCGGCCGAGTTACTTTCTTTTGTCTAAAGCAACAAAAGAAAGGTAAACAAAGAAAAATGCCTTGTTGTGAATCAAAGGCTCGCAAGTTCGGTGCGGACGCGGGCACGCGCCACACGGGACATCCATGCCCCGGTGGCGCGCGACGCGCATCCATGCGCGTCGCCCTCCGGGTGTGCCGTTGCTAACGCGAGTTACAAGCCTCGCAGCGCTGGAAGCGAAATCTGACATCAGACTCAAGCAGGAAGCAAAAAATCAAAGCCAAAGGGCCAAGAGCCGAGCGCCAAGGGTGATTAGGCCGATGCACCAGCCGTGTCGAAACAATCTCTCGCAAGCCGACTCGATCGCCGACGCGACTCAAAACCGATACCTCACCACCCGCCCCAGACTGCGCAACCACCGCGAACGCCCGTACAACTTGAACAACCAACGCTGCGCCAAAGGCAACGCCTGCATCTCCGGCAATTGCGCATACGCCGGCTCGTCGACGAACTGCAGGCGCGGATGCCAGGTTTCCAGGTCCGCCGCGCCGGCCGGTCCCCATTCGCCGATGCGCGCCTGGGTCGCGCGGATCATCTGCGCGTTGCGCAACATACGCAGCGCGAGCCGGCCATAGACGTCGCACAGCAGTTGCCCGCCCTGCGGGAAGCGCTCGATCAGGCGCCGCATCAGTTCGCGCGCGCGGTATTCGTCCAGATACGGGAACAGGCCCTCGGCGATCACCAGCACCGGGCGCTGGTTATCGAGTTTCTCGATCCAGTCCGGTTCCATCACGTTGGTCGCCAGGGTGCGGTAACGGCCCAGCCGTTGCGGCAGCAAGTCGCGGCGCAACTGGATCACCTGCGGGAAGTCGATGTCGATCCAGTCCACGTCCAGGCCCGGATCGACCCGGAACACGCGCGCGTCCAGGCCGCAGGCCAGATGCAGCACCAGGGTGTCGGGGCGCGATTGCAGCGCGGCGCGGGTCCAGTTGTCGATGATGCGCGAACGCAGGGCCAGGCCGCGGATGTCGTAGCCGCTCAGGCCGAAGCGCTTGAAGTCGTAGTCGATGCGGCGGATCAGGTCGTCGGCCAGGGCGTCGTGCAGGATCGACGGCGTGGCCCGGTTGTCCATGGCCTTCGCGTACAGGGTGATCAGCAAGGTTTCCTGACTGCCTTCCAGGCGCATCGAACACTCCGGCGACGAGAGACGGCGCGGTGTCTACCGCAGCAACGCGGCGCCAGTGTGCGACCGGCCGTGTGATGCCGGAGCGTAGGAACGGCGATCGCGGCCGACTCGGTCCTGTTCAGGCCGATGCGCCGATTCGACCGCGCGGTCGTCGCATCGCCGGAACGCACGAGCGGTGGCGGCGCCCTCGCCTCGATAGCGGACGATGCTCGGCGCAGACCCGGCCGCTGCACTCCACCCGCCTGCCGTCATCCCGGCTGCGTACCGCGCGCCCCGATCATTCGTGCTCGTAGAACTCGATCGGCAATCCATCGGGATCGGCGAAGAAGGTGTAACGGCGCCCGGTATACTCGTCGACGCGCACGTCCTCGACCGCGATCGCCTGCGCCTTGAGCTCGGCCACGCAGGCGTCGATGTCGGCGACCGCGAAGGCCAGATGGCGCAGGCCGCAGGCTTCCGGATAGGACGGCCGCGGCGGCGGATCGGGGAACGAGAACAGCTCCAGCTGGCTGCCGTCGGGCAGGGCCAGATCGAGCTTGTAGGAGCCGCGCGCCTCGCGGTAGACCTCGGCGAGCACGCGCAGGCCCAGCACCTGGGTGTAGAACCGCCTGGAGCGCGGGTAATCCGAACAGATCAGCGCGACGTGATGGATGCTCGACAGGTGCATGGCGACTCCGGCGAGCGGCGGGGGTTCGCTCGCGACACGGCGATTGTCGGATACTGGGCCGGCCCTGTCGCGGATGCATCGTGCGACGCCTGTCTTGGAGAACCGCGTGACCGTGTACGTCGACGATGCCGTCTGGCCCTGGCGCGGCGAGCGCTGGGCGCATCTCATGGCCGACACCCTCGATGAACTGCACGAGTTCGCGCAACGCCTGGGGCGGCCGCGGGTATCGTTCCAGAACAAGCTCAGCGGCTGCCACTACGACGTCACCGCGCAGATGCGCGAACGCGCGCTGGCGCTGGGCGCGGTGGCGATCTCGCGTCACCGCGACCGGGCTCAGGTGCGCGCGATCATCCAGCGCGCGCGCGATCAGGCCGCCGGTCTGGCGCCATAAGCGGCGCGCTCGGCGGTGCGCCTAAGCGACCCGCGACACCCCTGAACTATCTGCACCCCGCTCAGCGGCGCGCGTCGACCGCCATGCGCACCGCCAGCGCCGACAACACGCCGCCCATGACCCAGCGCTGCGCGGCGACCCAGCGCGGCCGTCCGGCCAGGAAGTTCGCGATGCCGCCGGCGCCGGCCACGATCAGCGCGTTGACGCCGACACTAATCGCGATCTGCAGGCTGCCCAGCGCGAGCGATTGCAGCATCACGCTCTTGTGCGGGTCGATGAACTGCGGCAACAGCGCGAGGTAGAACATCGCGACCTTGGGATTGAGCAGGCTGGTCAGCAGGCCCATCACGAACAACCGGCGCGGGCTGTCGGCCGGCAGGTCGCGGACCTGGAACGGCGAGCGGCCGCCGGGGCGGATCGCCTGCCAGGCCATCCACAGCAGATAGGCCGCGCCGCCGATGCGCAGCGCGTCGTAGGCGTAAGGCACCGCGAACAGCAGCGCGGTGATGCCGAAGGCGGCGGCGAACAGATAGAAGAAGAAGCCCACGCCGACCCCGGCCAGCGAGGTCAGGCCGGCCTTGCGGCCTTGGCAGATCGAGCGCGAGACGAGGTAGACCATGTTCGGGCCTGGGGTCAGCACCATCACCAGGGCCAGGCCGGCGAAGGCCAGCAATGCCGAAAGCTCGAACATTTTTCTTCTCCTGGTGATGGGGCCGCGCGTGCAGCTTGATGTTGGCCATCATCGCCGATTGCGAGGACGGGGATAAGCGGCTTGGTTTGCAACGCTGTGGCGTGGCGGCGCGGTGGCTGATCGAAGAGCAAATCCCCCCTGCCCCCCTTTTTCAAAGGGGGGAACTTCGATGGAGGGTGTTGGGGTTTGTAGTGACCGGGCTGACGACTGCTCGATGCTTCGAACTCGACCGAAGCCGAACAACCGCAACCCTAGCCGCCCCCCACACGACGGGTTCCCCCCTTTGAAAAAGGGGGGCCAGGGGGGATTTGCTCTTATCCACAAGCACAAGCGTCCTCCCAAAAAAAAGCCGCGACGGCCAAAACCGTCGCGGCTTCCTCATCACTCACTACCGCCCAAAAACGGGCGCCAACCTCAGAACCGCAACGAATACCGCGCATTGACCCCATGGTCGTTCGCCTCATCGGCGATCTGACCGCTGTAGTTCAACTCCAGCAACCCATTGGCGCTCAAGCGCGCGGCGATGCCCGCTTCGAGCAAGGTCGCGTCGTCGGCCAGCGGCGCGCCTTGCACGGTGAACGCATTGGCGCCGCGCCAGGCGACCGAGGTCTGCGGGGTCAGATCGCCGGTGGCGTGACGACGGCCCAGGCCGCCACGCAGGCTCAGCCAGCTGTCGTCCTGCTGCGAACCCTTGAGGTTGACGTTGAAGCGCAGGCCCACGGTCGACAGATTGACCCGGCTGTCGGCGCTGCGGCCGGTCAGCGCGGCGGCGCCGCCGGTTTCCTGGAAGCCGTCGCTGCTCACCCGCACCTGGGCGAACTGCGCATACGGTTCGAACTCCCAGGCGCCGGCATTGAAGCGATAGCCGCCTTCGACGAAGCCCTGCTTGCTGTCGGCGTCGTACGACGCGCGGGTGCGGTCGCTGAAACCGTTGAAGCCGATGCGGCGTTCAAGATCGACGTCCTGACGGGCGAAGGTGACGCCCGCGCTCAGGCCGAAGCCGCCCCAGTTCTGACCGGTGTAGACACCGAGGTGACGGCTCTTGACCCGGCCCTTGTCGAGACGGTCGTCGTTGCTGTCGCTGCGTCCGGTGCCACCGAGCACGCCGATGCGCCAGCCGCCGTCGAAGCGGTAGTCGTAACCCACCAGCGTCGCCGAACCGTTGTACTCGTTGCGCGCGGCATTGCCGTCGCCGTCGAGGGTGCCGCCGGACTTGATCAGCTCGACCCACGCGCCCTGCGAGGATTCGCCATCGCCATCGGCGGCGAACGCGCCGCGTCCAGCGCGTGCGCGCACCAGCGCCGCATCGCGGATATGGCGCTGATCGTCGACCATGATCGAACGCAGGCTGGCATGGCCTTCGCCGCTGAGCGAATCCAGCGCCGCGACCGCCTGGGTCGGGAACAACTGGGTCAACGGCTGCGGAATGCCCTGGCCGATCGCGAGTTGATCGGCCGCGGCCGCCGCCGCGCGCTGGTTCTCGGTCTGCGCCGCCGACGCGAGGCTGGCGCCGCGGGTCACCGCCACGCCGACCTGGTTGGCCGCGTAGCTCAGGCCGAACTTGAGGAACGGCGAGAACGCGGTCTGATCGAGCGCGGCGAACTGGCCGCTGACGCCGCCGCCGGCGGTGAGCAGGTTGAACGACTGACCGAGCAGGTACTGGCCCGGCGCGTGATGCACGACCAGGGTGCCGCCTTCCAGAGTCGCCTTGCCGCTGACGCTGATCAGGTCGGACTGGCCGCCGGCCGACAATTCGGCGTCGTAGATCGAGCCGGCCGCCTGGGTGTAGTCGCCCTGTACGCTCAAGGTACCGATCGAATTGCCCGGCGAGACCACGCCTTCGATGCGCGCGTTGCCGACGATGCGGCCGCTGCCGGCCAGGATGCCGCCGCTGCGCACCGCCAGGGTCTGGTCGCTGCTCAGGCTGCCGTTGACGATCAGCGCGCCGCCGGTGACTTCCGCCGCATACGTGTTGTTGCCGGTCAGTTCGAGCACGCCCTGCCGCACGGTGAGGCCGGCGAAGTCGTTATTGCCGCTCAGACGCAGCCAGCCCACGCCGGACTTGGTCAAGCGGCCGGGGCCGCCGATGTCGTTGCGCCAGTCGTCCCAGGCCGCGCCTTCCCACACCTTGGCGCCGCCGGCACGCTGGTTCATCACCACGTCGGTGTCCACGCGCAACTGGCCCGGGCCGTCGATGGCCTTCTTCAGATCGAGCATGCCCCAGCCGTAGATCTCGTCCACGCCCGGCGCGCCGATGTCGGTCGCGGTGGTCAGCAGCACATCGCGCACCTGCGCGCTGCTCAGGTACGGGAAGCGTTCGAACAACAGGCCGAGCGCACCGGTGACGTGCGGCGCGGCCATCGAGGTGCCGGTGAGCAGGCCGTAATCGTATTCGGGCGCTTCGTTGTCGATCAGGAAACGCAGGTAGTCGTCGGTTTCATCGATACGCCCGTCGATGCGGCCGGCGATGATGGTGCTGTCGATGTCGGTGCCCGGCGCGGACACGCACCAGTCCTTGCTGAAGCCGCAGATGCTCGAGCTTTCGTCGATGACGTAGCCCTCTTCGCCTTCGCCCGGCAGACGCACGTTGGCGACGCTGAGCCAGTACGGCTCGATCTCCTTGTGCCAGCGCGGCAGCGTCGCGGCGATGCTGGCCAGGCCACCGGCCTGATTGCCGGCCGCCCACACCTGGATCAGGTCGGACGCGGGCTTGCCGTCCTTGGACTGATAGATGCCGGCGAAC
This sequence comes from Lysobacter capsici, assembly GCF_018732085.1. Lineage (NCBI taxonomy): Bacteria > Pseudomonadati > Pseudomonadota > Gammaproteobacteria > Lysobacterales > Lysobacteraceae > Lysobacter > Lysobacter capsici. Next base: position 5,340,435 of record NZ_CP076103.1, read on the forward strand.
ACTTCGTAGCCCGCGCCTTGCTGCGCGTAGTACGCCTCCAACTGCGCCTCGGTGGTGTTGCGGCGGGTCGGGCCCCAGCTGTGGTTGATCGCGCGCGTGCCCAGTGCCTGCGCTTGATCGAACATGCTTTGCGTCGCCGGATCTTCCGGATCGGTGCGGTACAGCGGACGCGGACGGTAGAAGCCGTCTGGGTCCAGCCGCCATTCGTTGTAGGTATCGCCGAACACGGTCGCGGCGGTGAGGTCGGCGCCGAACGCGACACCGTGCGTGCCGGTGCCGTCGCGGTTCGCGCCGATGGTGCCGGCGACGTGAGTGCCGTGCTCTTCGTACACGAAGCCATACGGCAAGCCCGCGGCGATGAGACGCGCGGCCAATGCCGGCGGCACGCCCGGGCCGAGACCGTAATACGACTTGCCCGGGCGGTCGCCGCGGGTCGCGCCGCAAGCGCCCAGGCCGGCCACCACCGACGGATCGGCGCATTCGGGATCGTTGCTCAACGCGATGCTGGTGGTGTTGCGGCCGGAAAACTCCGGATGCGCGAGCGCGGTGCCCGAGTCGAACAGGCCCAGGCGCACGCCCTTGCCGGTGAGGCCGCGCGCGTAGGCGTAGTGGGCGTTGATCGCTTCCAGGCCCCAGTCGCGCTTGAATTCCTCGCTGCGCCAGCTGTCGGGATTGCCGACCTGGCCCATCGTGTCCTGCGCGAAAACCATCGGCGAAGCGGCCAGCAGGCCACCCACGATCGCCAACGAAAGAAGAGAACGGGTATGCGCGCGGTGCGCGCGCGGTTGAATGCGCGTAGCGCGGGTAGTGCCTTGCATCTGTCGATGAACCCCTGTCATGTCGAAGGCGCCGCAGGGCGGCGCCGGCAATGGCTCGATGCGCGTGTCGGCATCGTTGCTGCGTGGATCGCTAGGGCGACCTCTGTAACCACTAACGCAGCGTCACCATCGGCTCCCTACCCTGAGAGCGCGTATTCGTTGCATGACTTTCGACGCTTGCGGGCGATGCACGCGAGCGCAGGAACACTTTGCCGAATCTGCCTTTTGGCGAAAAACCCGCAAAAATTCGAGTTTTCGCGATCGTCTCGAACGCATCGACGATCGCGTTCATCGCGACGGCGACAACACCACACGCGCGTGGCTGTCGAATCGGCGACACGCGCGCCCACTCACGGCACGCGTGCACTCACAGCCCGTCGTCGGCCTCGCCCGTCATCAATCCGCGTCGCCACGCGAACGCGACCGCTTCGGTGCGATCGGCCAGATGCAACTTCGCCAGCACATTGCCCAGGTGCGACTTGACCGTCTTCTCGCCGATGTTGAGCGCCGCGGCGATGCGCGCGTTGCTGCCGCCTTCGGCGAGCTTGCGCAGCACGTCGAGTTCGCGCTCGGTCAGGCAGGCGAACGGGTCCTCGCGCGGTTCGCGCTTGCGCCGCACCGCCTTGAGGATGCGCTGGGCGACGAAGGGATGGATCACCGCCTCGCCGCCGGCGATGCGGCGCAAGGTCGCGAGCAACTCGTCGCCGAGCATGCTCTTGAACAGCAGCGACTGCGCGCCGGCCTCGATCGCGGCGAAGGCGAGGTCGTCCTGATCGGTCGAGGTCAGCACCGCGATCGCGCTGCGCGGACTCAGGCTCTTGATCGCGCGGATCGCGGTCACGCCGTCGACGTCGGGCATCATCAGGTCGATCACGATCAGGTCAGGCGCCAGATCGCGCGCCAGCTCGATCGCTTCGGCGCCGCCGCCGGCCTCGCCGACCACTTCGAAATCGTCGGTCAGCATCAGCAGGCTGCGGATGCCCTTGCGCACCACTTCATGATCGTCGACCAACAACACCGAGGTGGTCATGGCTGTACTCCTTGCGGCGGGTCGAGCGTGAACGACACCGTGACCACGGTGCCGCTGGAGGAACTGGCGATGCGGAAACGACCGCCCGGCAAGGTGCGCGCGCGCAGGCGCATGTTGGCCAGGCCCATGCCGGTGGTTTCGTGCTCGCTCGGCGCGAAGCCGCAACCGTCGTCCTGGATGGTCCAGCCGTAACGGTTGCCGGAGTTGTTGAGCACCACCTCGATCCGGCGCGCGCCGCTGTGGCGCAGGCTGTTGGAGGCGGCCTCGGTGGCGATCAGCAACAGCTGCCCGGCGTGCTGCGGATACTCGCCCAGGCCGCGTTCGGCGACCCCGTCGAGCAACAGCCGCCATTCGATCTCGCTGCCGCCGAGCAGATGCGAGAAGGTGTCTTCCAGCGCCTTGCGCAGCCCTTGCTCGGCCACGGTCGGCGCCGAGAAACGCTGGATCACGTCGGCCAGATCGCGCTGCAGCTGCCCGGTCAGGCCGAGCGCGGCCTTGATCAGGGCGCGCTGGCGCGGATCGCCGCCGCCTTCTCCGGCGCTCTCGCTCGCGCGTTCGTTGAGATGATCGAGCACGCTCAATTGCAGTCCCAGCGCGAAGCTGCGCTGCTTGGCGGTGTCGTGCAGATCGCGCGCCAGCCGGTTGCGCTCCTCGGCCACCGCCAGCGCCTGCCGCACCTGGATCACTTCGCCCAGCGCATCGGCCATGCGATCGAAACGCTGCGACAGCCGGCCGAACTCGTCCAGGCCGCTGTCGTGGATGCGCGCGTGCAGTTCGCCCGCGGCCCAGGCATCGGCGGCGTTCTCGGCGTGGCGGATGCGCCGAGTCAGCAAGGTCGCCACCGCGACCGCCGACATCGCGCTGATCACCACCAGATAGATCATCAAGCCTTCGAACGCGCCCGAATCCATGCGCATGAAGCTCGCCAGCGAACCACCGGCATGCTGGCCGACGCTCAAGGTCGCGCCCGGGCGATCGGCCAGGGGCAAGGCGACGACGCTGATCCAGTCGCCCTCGCGCTCGTGCCGGCGCGGCACCGCGGCGCGGGTGGTCGCGGCCTCGTGCTCGCTGTCTTCCAGCACCTGTTGCAGCGGCGCGCTGGGCCGGGCCGGGAACTGGCAGATCCGGCCGTCGCGATCGCGGTAGCGGATCGCGATGCGGCCGTCGGCGGTGCCGCCGGCGAAACTGTACGAGGCCATCCACTTGGCCGAATCCATGCCGACGATCCGCACCAGCAGCGCCTGCACCAGCGCCTCGCACTGCGCCGGCGCGAGCTTGCCCTGGTCGGGCAGCGGGCCCAGGCGCTGCAGTTCGCGCCGCATCGCGCTTTCGAGCACCGGCGGCGCCATGTGCTCGCGCACCTCGCGGCGCTCCAGGTACAGGCCCAGCAAGGACAGCAGGCCGGTGCTGACCCACGAGGCGATCAGCATCGACAGCAGGCATTTCCAGAACAGCCCGCTCCACCAGCGCCGTACCGGCGCGCGTGCGGCAGGCGTCGGGCGTGCGGCGGTGTCGTTCATGCGCTCAGTATTCCAGTTTCCGCGCGCGGCGAATCCGCCAAACGTCCCGGTCGCGTCCCAACGGCGGCCCGATGCGCGCAAGCCAGGCCGCGCCGAGCATGGCCGTACCCTTCCCATCGCGCCGCCTCATGCCTTCCTCGTCCCGCGATGCGCAGCGCATCGAGCATCTCGACGCCCTGCGCGGATTCGCCCTGTTCGGCATCCTCATGGTCAACATCGGCGTGTTCGCCTCGCCCTGGTTCGGCCTGGGCGCGCCCGATCCGGCCTTCGATGCGCCGTCGGACCGCCTCACACACGGGCTGATCGCCGCGCTGTTCGAGATGAAATTCTATCTGCTGTTCTCGTTCCTGTTCGGCTACAGCTTCCAGCTGCAGCTCGATTCGGCGCGACGCGCGGACGCGGCGTTCGTGCCGCGCATGGCCCGGCGTCTGCTCGGTCTGTGGTCGATCGGCCTGGCCCATGCGCTGCTGTTGTTTCATGGCGACATTCTGAGCACCTACGCCGTGCTCGGCCTGCTGCTGTTGGCGATGCGCGATATCCCCGAACAGCTCGCGCTGCGCCGCGCCAGCGGCTTGATCGGCCTGACCGCCGCGGTCTGGGGCGGGCTGGCGTTGCTGCTGTGGATCGACGGCGACGCCGGCAGCGCGCAGGTCGCGACACTTTCGCAAGCCGCACAGACAACGCAGTCGAGATTCACCGGCGATCCGGGCCAGGTGATCGATGCCCGCCTGCGCGAACTGGGCTCGACGGCCATCGTGCTGGCCTGCCTGCAGGCACCGTGCGCGCTGGCGATGTTCCTGTTCGGGCTGATCGCCGGCCGGCGCCAGTTGCTCGCGCGGCTGGATCGCTATCGACCCTTGATGCGACGCGTGCGGCGATACGGGCTGGGCATCGGCCTGCCCGCGGCGCTGGTGTTCGCGGCGATCACCGTGTTCGCGCCGGGCGGGCCGCTGGAACTGCTCGCGCTCGCGCTGAGCGTGTTGACCGCGCCCTGGCTGAGCCTGGCCTACGCCGCCTGGGCGATGGCCGTGTTCGACGGCGTACACGGCCGCCGCGCGGTGGCGGCGTTGGCGCCGGCCGGACGCATGGCGCTGTCGAATTATCTGCTGCAGTCGCTGGTGTGCGCGCTGGTGTTCACCGGCTATGGCTTTGGAATGATGGGACGGGTTTCGCCGCTGGGCTGCGTAGCGATCGCGATCGCGTTGTTCGGCGCGCAGTTGTCGCTGAGCCGCTGGTGGCTGCGACAGCACGCGTATGGGCCGATCGAATGGCTGTTGCGCGCGCTGACCATCGGCCACTGGCCGCGACTGCGCAAAGACCTGCCGGATTCGCGATGAGCCGCGAACTGCCCCGGATTTTTGTGGGAGGGAGCTTCAGCCGCGATGCTCTTCTCTCAGGTCACGACAAACCCTTCGCAAGCTGATCGAACAGCGTCGGGGCTGAAGCTCCCTCCCACAAAATACTCCGCGCATTCCGGCAACCGATTCGCGCGATCGCATGAATGCGCGAGCGATGTACCGGCCATCGAATGACCCTTGTCATGTGTCGCCGAAACCGTGACCGGCTTGGACAATGCCGTGTGGCCGGTCCCGCGGTCATGTACGACACTCAACGGCCGAACCTGATCGGCCGGAGTGCGCGCAACGCTCGTGATCGCCTGGACTCGCCCGAACGCATCCATGACGCGCACAGCGCGCGGCTGAAGTCTTCATGCACGAAGACCTGTTCAGACGCGAAATGCTCGACGCCAGGAACCAGCGCTGGCTCGGCAGCATCCGCCTGCCGGTATCGCGCATGGGCTGGCCGATGGCTGCGCTCGCGGTGGCGGCCTTGATCGCGTTGCTGGCCCTGCTCGGCTTCGGCCGCTACACCCGCAGCGAAAGCGCGAGCGGTCAATTGATCCCGCGCGGCGGCCTGTTGAACGTGAGCGCGCCGGCCGGCGGCCGCATCGCGCGCAGCCACGTGGTCGAAGGTCAAACCGTCGCGCGCGGCCAAACCTTGCTGGAAATCTCGGCCGAACTCGACAGCCCGGCGCTGGGCGCCGGGGTCGGTCAGGCGGTCGGCGCCGAGCTTGCGCTGCAACGCGAGCGCCTGCTCGCCGACCGCGACGCGATCGAACGCGAACGCGGCCGCGACACCGATTCGCTGCGACAACGCATTATCGACTCGCAACGCCGCATCGACCTGGCCGACGCGCAGTTGCAACTGCGCCGCGAACAAGCCGCGCAGGCCGAGCGCCTGTCGCGGCAGGTGCAACCGCTGCGCGCGGCCAAGCTGCTCAGCGACGTGCAGTGGCAGCAATACGAAACCAACCGCATCGACAGCCTGAGCCGAGTCCGGGACGCGCAACGCGAACGCCTCGACGCCGCGCGCGAACTCGCCGACGCGCGCGCCGCGCTGACCGAGCTGCCGCAACGCCTGAGCGAACGCCGCGGCCGGATCGAACGCGAACTGGCCGACATCGCCCAGGACGACGCCCGCAACGAAGGCCGCCGCCGCATCGCCGTGCTCGCGCCGCGCGCCGGCCGGATCAGCGGCTGGGCGCTGACCGAAGGCCAGGCGATCGGCGCGGGTCAACGCCTGTTCTCGCTGCAGCCCGAACACGTGCCGCTGCAAGCCGAACTGTGGCTGCCCGATCGCGCGATCGGCCTGATCGCGGCTGGCACGCCGGTGACGCTGCGCTATCCGGCGTTTCCTTATCAGACCTACGGCCTGCAGCGCGGACGGGTCGCGCAGATCGCGCGCGCGCCGCTATCGACGCACGAAATCCGCGAACGCACCGGCCGGCCCGCCGATGCGCCGGCCTGGCGCGTGCTGGTCGATCTGGATCGGCAGAACGTCGCGACTCACGCCCTGCACGCGCAGATGCGGGTCGACGCGGAACTGCAACTGGAGCGGCGGCGGTTGTACGAATTCGTGTTCGCGCCGAGCGGGATTGCGCTGCCGGCGACACGAGGTGACGCGCGATGAGCCGCACCCGCGCACTGCCGGTGATCCAGCAGAACGAACTGGCCGAATGCGGCCTGGCCTGCCTGGCGATGATCGCGATCCACCACGGCCACGACATCGATCTGGCCAGCCTGCGCCGCCGTTTTCCGGTGTCGCCGCGCGGCGCGACCCTGGCGCGTTTGATCAAGATCGCCGGCGCGCTCGGTTTCGACACCCGCCCGCTGCGCGCCGAGATCGAGCACCTCGCCGATCTGCAGCTGCCTTGCGTGCTGCACTGGGAACTCAATCATTTCGTCGTGCTCAAGCGCATCGCCCGCGGCCACGCCGAACTGCACGACCCGGCGCGAGGCGCGGTATCGCTGCCGCTGGCCGAGTTCGGCCGCCACTACACCGGCATCGCCCTGGAGCTGTCGCGCAAGCCCGATTTCGCGCCGATGCGCGAACGCCAACGGCTGAGCCTGCGCGCACTGGCCGGACATATCGTCGGCCTGCGCCGCGCCGCCCTGCAGATCCTCGCGCTCGCGCTCAGCCTGGAAGCGTTCACCCTGGTGTTGCCGCTGGCGATGCAGTGGGTGATCGACCGGGTGCTGGTCTCGGGCGATGTCGAACTGCTGCATCTGCTCGGCATCGGCTTTCTGACCGTGGTGCTGTTCCAGGCCGCGATCACCGCCATGCGCGGCTGGCTGATCGCCGACCTGGGCGCGTCCTTGAATTCGCAGTGGCTGGCCAATCTGTTCGGCCACCTGATGCGGTTGCCGCTGGATTTCTTCGAGAAGCGCCACGTCGGCGGGGTCATGTCGCGCTTCGTCTCGGTGCAGGCGATCCAGCAGACCTTGACCGGCAGTTTCGTGGAAAGCCTGCTGGATGGAATCACCGTTGTCCTGGTGCTCGGCCTGCTGCTGTTCTACAGCCCACCGCTGACCGCGCTGGTGCTGGCCGCGTTCGCGCTGTACGCCGGCCTGCGCTGGCTCGCGTTCCGGCGCCTGCGCCGGCTCAAGGAAGAACAGCTGATCCAGGTCGCGCAGCAGCAGAGCCTGTTGATCGAATCGATCCAGGGCGTGCAGACGATCAAGCTGGGCAACAAGCAGGACGAACGCCGCGCGCGCATCGCCAACGCCAGCGTCGAGGTCGCCAACCGCGAAGCCGCGATCAGCCGCACCACCGCGGTGTTCTCGTCCTTGTCCAAGCTGGTGTTCGGCGCGCAGCGCGTGCTGCTGATCTGGATCTGCGCCTGGCTGACCCTGCAGGGCCGCTTCACCGCCGGCATGATGGTGGTGTTCGTCGCCTACGCCGATCTGTTCGCGACCCGCACCGGCAGCCTGATCGACAAACTGGTCGATCTGCGCCTGCTCGGCCTGCACGGCCAGCGCATCGCCGATATCGCGCTGGAAGCACCGGAACCGCATGTGCATACCGACTACGCCGGCCCGGCGCCGCAGCCGCGCATCGAACTGGACGGCGTGAGTTTTCGTTATGCCGCCGACGAACCGTGGATCCTGCGCGATTGCAGCTTCAGCATCGAAGCGGGCGAATCGGTCGCGATCGTCGGTCCGTCGGGCTGCGGCAAGACCACTCTGGCCAAGTTGATCCTCGGCCTGCTTCGGCCGAGCAGCGGCACGATCCGCATCGGCGGCGTCGATATCCAGCGTTACGGGCTGGCCGCGTACCGCGAACTGTTCGGCGCGGTAATGCAGGAAGACGTGCTGTTCGCCGGTTCGATCGCGCAGAACATCGCCTTCTTCGATCCGGCCGCAAACGGCGAACGTATCGAGGCCGCCGCACGCGCGGCGCGCATCCACGCCGATATCGCCGCCATGGCGATGGGCTACGAAACCCTGGTCGGCGACCTGGGCTCGTCGCTGTCGGGCGGACAGAAGCAGCGTGTGCTGCTGGCGCGCGCGCTGTACCAGCAACCGGCGATCCTGCTGCTCGACGAAGCCACCAGCCACCTCGACGTGGCGCGCGAACACGAGATCAATCGCGAGATCGCATCGCTGCATATCACCCGCATCGTCATCGCCCATCGACCCGACACGATACGCAGCGCGGACCGCGTGATCGCGCTGCGCGACGGCGTGAGTGAATCGATTGCGAACAAGGAATCCGCATCGCCGACCGTGTCGCGCATTCACGATGAAATTGCGATGGCGATGGGGAAAACACGACTTTCTTAGTTGCTAGCATCCACGCTCGTGCCGACGCCGGGACGGCCTTCCAACTCTTCTCGGCAATCACGTTTCAGGAGAACGCTTCATGAGCAAGCAAGACGCGAATCTGCCTCAGAACGACACCGCCCGTCCGCTCGCCCGCATCGCGGCGCGCGAACTTTCGCTCGACGAAATCGCCGCGATTTCCGGCGGCAAGGGCGACACCACCCACGCCACCGGTCCGAACGGCGACGATCCGGGCGATCCGGATCTGCTGTGATTTGACCTGCTGTGATTCGATCGGCGTGACTTGATCGGTTCGATCCGATCGGGACACAAGGATCGAACGCGTAACGCGTCGATGGACTCGCGCGCGAGCGACGTACGCGGAAATCGACGCGACTGCGCAACCTTCGGCACGCCCCGCCCGTCGGGGCGTGCTGTTTTCAACCCAATCGCGACCGGATCGAGCCATCGCCGCATGCCCCCTCATCGCCGCCCGCTGATTCTTTCCTCGTTAGCCCACGACATCCACGCCTCGGCCGCGCGCTGGGCGCTGCGCGCCAGCGGTATCGACGCGATCTGGGTGACCTCGCTGGCCGAATCCGAACTGGGGCCGATGTCGCTGCATTGCGACGCCGACAACGGCCTGCACATGAGCGGCGCGCTCGATCACGACCGCGCCGGCACGGTCTGGTACCGGCGCCCGCGCAATCCTGAATCGTTTCCGCGCGCGCACAACAGCGACGCGCCGTTCCTGCGCGGCGAATGGGGCCGCTTCCTCAAGAACGTGTACGCGCTGACCGACCAGGGCGCGGACCGACTGTGGGTCAATCGTCCCGCGGCCGCTGCGATGGCCGAGAACAAACTCGTGCAGTTGCGCGCCGCGCATCGCTGCGGGCTGCGTTTTCCGGCCACGCTGGTGTCGCACGATCCCGACGAGATCCGCCGCTTCGTCCAGCGCCACGGCCGCGTGGTCTACAAACCGTTCATGACCCACACCTGGAAGGACGCCGAAACCGGGCGCATGTTCAGCACCTACGCGCGGATCGTCGAGCCGGCCATGCTCGAGGACGACGCCAGCCTGCTGCACTGCCCCGGCATCTACCAGGTCTATGTCGACAAGCGCTGCGACCTGCGCGTGACCGCGATCGGCGATCGTTACTTCGCCGCGCGGCTGCACGCGCGTCACGACGGCGGCTTCGTCGACTGGCGCGTCGGCCAGGCGGTACAAGGTTTACGCGCCGAACCCGGCGAGCTGTCGGCCTCCGATCAAGGCAAGCTGGCGATGCTGATGCGCGAACTCGGCCTGGTGTTCGGCTGCATCGACCTGGCGATCGACGCCGACGGCGAGGCGCATTTCCTGGAAGTGAACCAGGCCGGCCAATTCCTGTTCGTCGAAGACCTGCTGCCGTCGCTGCCGCTGCTGCGCGCGATGAGCGCGATGCTGGCCGAAGGCCGGCCGGATTATTCGCTGGCGACGATCGCGCCGGTGTCCTACGCCGATTACTGCGCGAGCGAGGAGCATCGCGAATGGTGGGCGCAGGCCAGCGAAGGCTTGAAGGATCGCAGCCCGGCGGCGGCGGGCATCACGCTGGAGTAAGCACGGGTTGCCGAGCGGTCTGTTGTGGCAGGTCGCTGTGGGATGCCTTTTTGGGATGTCTTTGTGGGAGGGCCTTCAGGCCCGACGCTCTCGTCTCAGATCGCCATCACCATCAGCGCGAAGCGCCCGACCTCAAGATTCGGGCATGACCTGAGCGAAAAGCATCGGGCCTGAAGGCCCTCCCACAAAAGACCTCGCGAGATCGGCCGCGCCGGTTTCAAAACGCCCGACTGACAGTCACGCTGCCGAACACCGGCGTCTGCTTCTGCCCGTCGAACTCGCGGGTGCGGTGATAGCGCGCCAACGCCAGCTTCCAGCGCCCGCGCATCAAGGCCACGCCATAACCGACCTCGCCCACGAACGAGCGCTTGTCGACGCTGTGGCTGTCGCGGAAGGTGTTGCCGTCGAGGGTGATGTCGCGCAGCACCCAGCGCACGTCCGAGGTCACGAACACATGCGCGGCGAACGGCCGGTTGCCGGTGTTGTAGTGCTGGGTCGGCGCGGTGTTCTCGCCGGCCGGGCGCAGCGGCGTGCTGCCGAAATCGTCGGGCAGGCGCAGGCCGAAACGCAGTTCCGCGCCGAGGTTGGCGTAGGTGGTCAGATTGCCGAAGCTGCCGCCGTAATGGGTGATCGCATCCCAGCCCCAGGCGCCGTTGTGCGCGTCGCCGGCCGAATAGCGATTCATGCGTTCATGGGCGATCCGGAATACCGGCTCGTCGTGCAACTGGTTGTCCCAGCCCTTGAAGGTCTCGTCGCCCAGCGCCTTGTGGACCGCGTCCTGCACCTGCTTGCCCAAGGCCGACGGCCCGACGATGCCGAACTGCAACTGGGTGGTCTGCAGGTAATCGCCGTTGCGCGCGTTGTAGCCCAGCCCGAACAGTAGCGCGGCAGCGTAGGGGCGATCGTCCGGGATCAGTTCGTGCCGGCTGAAATCGGTCGGGGTGAAAATGCCCTGGGCGAAGGTGGCGATCATGTTGCGCTGCTCGAAGCCTTCCGGCTGCAGCGCATCGAGATGGCGATTGATCCAGCGCGCGAGCCGCGGAATGCACGGATCGTCGGTGTAATCGGCCAGGTTCGGCGAGACCAGGGTCAGCTGCACGCCGTTGCTGTAGCCCTGGTCCTGGCCGCCGAACAGATCGTTGTCCAGGCGCAGGTTGACCGTGGGCGGCAGGCGCGTGTGGCCGTTGGTGCAGGCTTCGCGGCCGTCGGCGCGGGCTTGGCCGGATTGCACGACAGCGGCGGCGAACAAAACGCACAGCGGCAAAGCGATGGAACGCATGGGCAGGTTCGGCAGTCTGGACCGCCGGCGCCGGGCGCGCAGCGGAGGATTGGCGGGAACGGCGGGACAAAGCGGGTCGGCCGCCTCGACGGCGATCGGCCTCGCGTGCCCGCGCGCGTCGGACCACGGCGGATCGGCGCCAAAGTTCGCACGGATCGTGCGTGTCGCGGCTTGCAGGGCTGCGACGGATTGTCCCGCAGGTGACACTTGAGTCGGTCGGCGGCGCGGCGGCGCCGAACGGAGTCGACGCGATCCTGCCTATCGATTGGCTGCCGCGTATTTGTCCGGCGCGTGTCGCTGCGGGGCCGTGCGCGATCGACGAGGTCTTTGTGGGAGGTCTGTTGTGGGAGGGGCTTGAGCCCCGACGCCTTCCGCTCAGGTCGCCGCGACACCATCGAGCTTCAAGCACGACACCCGATTGCGCCCGCGATCTGAGCCAACAGCGTCGGGGCCCAAGCCCCTCCCACAACAGACCTTCCACAAAGGAGCTCCTGCAAAAGGCCTACTGCAAAGAGCGCCCACAAAACCTCCCGCTACACGCAGCGAGATTCACGAAATCGGCGGCAGCTCGTAATCGAACACATAGAAATGCGCCCCGCCCTCGCGGATCTCGATCTTCATGCGGCCGGTCAACCCGCTGAGTTCGCCGCTGCCCGAGTCGGGCACCACGGTCACGCTGAGGTCCGGCGTGCCGCGATCCATCAGCCCGCGATGCAACAACAGAAAGCTGCCGCTGCGCCCGGCCAGGGTGCCCTCGACTTTTTCCAGCGCGGCATAACCGGCCGAGCCCTTGACCGCGGTCATCGCCGCGAGCATTTCGCCGCGGCTGGCGGCTTCGAGTTCGCCGTGGAACTGCTTGTCGATCGACATGCGCCCGAACTTGCCTTCGGCCTCTTCGTGGACCGGCTGCGGGCTCAGTTTGACGTTGAACGGGCCTTCGATCTGCGGCATGGCGATTCTCCGACGGGCGATGGGGCGCGATCGGCTCGCGCCTGGCGTTGCAGATTAGGCCTTCGTTCGCATCTCGCCTAGTACGCAGCGACAGCGACGCGGCGACGGGACCGGACCCGCGGCCAATGCGGCGCGGCCACTTTCGCATCGGCACCGATGCAACCCCGGCACCGGCTCACTGCGGCAACTTGCCGCAGCCCGATGCGCGACCGCGCCGCTAGCATCGTGCGCTTGTCCGCCGCCACGGCGGCCGCCCCTTGGTTTTCAATCGCGCCGCGTCCCGGCCCGCCGCGTCCGTGCGGCTCGGACGCCGCGCGGCCCGCCCCGATCGCCTCGCATGCACTCACCGATTCTCCCTTCGAACACTCCGGCTATTTCGTTGCTGACATGCTCGCTGCTGGCTTGCGCCGCATTCGACGCAGGCGCCGCCAGCACCGCCGAATCCGCCAGCGAGGCCAGCACCACCCTCGACGCCGTGCGCGTCCACGCGCAGCGCGACGGCGCGCGCGACGCCTCGGTCGCCACCGCCAGCCGGCTGGGCCTGGACCCCGACGAAGTACCCGCCACCCTCGACGTGCTCGACCACGACGACATCCAGGCGCGCGGCCTGCGCGACAGCGTCGAGGTGCTGCGCGCGATGCCCGGGGTGATGGCCGGCAACCTGCCCGGGCAACCGGGCGTGGCCTCGATGCGCGGCTTCGCCAGCGGCGCGGTGTCGTATCTGTTCGATGGCGTGCGCCTGACCAGCTCGGGGTTTTCCTCGCGCAACTGGGACAGCTTCAATTTCGAGCGGGTCGAAGTGCTCAAGGGCCCCGCCTCGGTGCTCTACGGCGAAGGCGTGTTGGCCGGCGCGGTCAACTTCGTGTCCAAGAGCGCGCAACCGGATCGCCGCAGTGGCGAGGTCCTGCTCGGTTACGGCAGTCACGACAGCGCGCGACTGGGGCTGGACGGCAATCTGCCGCTGAGCGATACCTTGGCGGTGCGCGGCGTGCTCAGCGCCAATCGCTCCGACGGCCACGTCGACGACACCGCCTCGCAAGCGCAGGCCTTCAGCGGCTCGCTGCTGTGGCAGCCGCGCGACACGCTGTCGGCGCGGGTCGCGCTCGACTACCAGCGCGACGATTTCGACACCGCGTATTTCGGCGCGCCGCTGGTGCCGCGGGCGGTCGCGGCCGATCCCAGCGGTCTGGTCGATAACGACGCCGGCCTCGTCATCGACCGCGCCGCGCGCGACCGCAACTACAACGTCCGCGACGGCCGCATGGATTCGCGTTCGTACTGGCTGCGCACCCGCCTGGACTATCAGTTGAGCGAGCGATGGTCGTTGCGCAACGAGGCCAGCGGCTTCGACGCGCGCCGGCGCTGGGACAACAGCGAGGACTTCAGCTACGACCCGGCCAGCGGCCTGCTCGATCGCAGCAGCGCGCGCATCCATCACCGGCACAAGGTCTGGAACGAACGCCTGAGCCTGCGCCATGACGGCCGCCTGGGCGGACGCCGGCACCTGTTCGCGGCCGGATTCGAATACAGCGACACCGATTTCTTCAACCTGCGCCGCTTCGGCCAGGCCGCGCCGGTCGACCTGCTCGCGCACGACCGCGGGCAATTGCCCGCCGACAGCGCGGCCGCTTACCGCGACGGCCGCAACGATTTCAGCACGCGCGTGCGGGTCGCGGCCGTATTCGTCGAAGACGCGTTGAACCTGAGCCCGCGCTGGCTGCTGGTCGGTGGATTGCGCCACGAGAGCATCCGCTTGAACCGGCGCAACCTGGACCTCGACAGCGGCCTGAGCAGCCGCTTCGATCGCGACTTCAGCCCCACCTCGTGGCGACTGGGTAGCGTGTTCGATCTGCGGCCCGGCACCCCGGTGTACGCGCAATACAGCAGCGCGGTGCTGCCGGTGAGTTCGCTGCTGACCATCAACCAGCGCAACAACGCGTTCGACCTGAGCCAGGGCGATTCGATCGAGGTCGGCGTGCGCACTGCATTGTTCGAGCAACGCCTGCATCTGACCGCGGCGGCGTACCGCCTGCGCCAGGACGACATCCTGACCCGCGATCCGTTGCAGCCGCAGATCAGCGTGCAGAACGGCCGCCAGTCCTCGCGCGGGATCGAGTTCTCGCTGAGCGCTCAAGCCACCTCGCGCCTGCGCATCGACGCCAACGCCGCGCTGCTGTCGGCGCGCTTCGATCGCCTGATCGAGGCCGGCGGCGCCGATCGCAGCGGCAATCGTCCGTCCAACGTGCCCGAGCGGATCGCCGGCGTGGACCTGTTCTACCGCGCCGACGGCTCGCCGCTGAGCCTGAGCCTCGGCCTGCGCCATGTCGGCGATTTCTACACCGACAACGCCAACCGTTATCGCGTTCGCGCCCACACCATCGCCGATGCCTCGGCCTCGCTCGACACCGCCCACGGCCGCTACACCGCGCGGGTGCGCAACCTCACCGATGCGTTCTATGCCGACTGGTCGGGCTACAGTGCGAGCCAGGTCTACCTCGGCGCGCCGCGCACGCTGGAACTGAGCTGGTCGAGATCGTTCTGAGATGAGTGACGCTACCGCAAGCGAACGCCAACATCTCGGCCGCGCGTCCTACCGCGCGGTGTGGCGCTGGCATTTCTATGCCGGGCTGTTCGTCGCGCCGCTGCTGCTGATCCTCGCGATCACCGGTTCGATCTATCTGTTCAACGACGAGATCGAAGACACCGTACACGCTTCGTTGCGGTTCGCCCCGCAGCGCGCGGCCGATCTGCTGCTGTCGCGATTGATCACGGCCGCGCGGCAAGCGCATCCCGGCGCCGTCACCCGCATCGACCTGCCCGCCGATCCGCGGCGCACCGCGCAGGTGTTCGTGACGCCGGCGCAGGGCGAGCCCTTGCGCGTATTCGTCGATCCGGGCACCGCACGCGTCCACGGCGCATTCGTCTACACCCACACCCTGGTCGGCTTCGCCGACACCATGCACGGCTCACTGATGCTCGGTCGGGTCGGCGATGCGATCGTCGAACTCGCCGCGTGCTGGGCGCTGCTGCTGATCGCGACCGGCCTGTACCTGTGGTGGCCGCGCGAACGCGGCTGGCGCCGCGCGCTGTGGCCGGATTGGCGGGCGCGCGGCCGGGTGTTCTGGCGCAGCCTGCATTCGAGCGTCGGCGCCTGGGTCGCGGCGCTGGTCGTATTCCTGATCCTGACCGGCCTGCCCTGGGCCGGAGTGTGGGGCGATCTGCTGCGTGCGGGCACCCAGCAACTGGGCATCGGCTATCCGGCCGAACATCGCCATCACGGCCCGACCGCGACGAAACCGGCGACCACCGTGTCGCAGGCGATCGACGAAGCCCCGTGGACCTTGCGCGATGCGCCGATGCCGGCCTCGCTGCATGCGCACCACGCGCATGGCGATGCGAGCGCGATGCGAACCGACATCGGCATCGATGCCGTCGCGCGCGCATTGGCCACGCAAGGACTGCGCGGCGACTACCGGCTGTCGTTGCCGCAGTCCGACGACGGCGTCTACACCGCGGTGGTCTATCCGAACCGGCCGCAAGGCCAGTACACCGTGCATATCGACCGCTACAGCGGCGCGGTGGTCGGCCGGACCGGTTTCGCCGATTACGGCTGGGCCGCGCAGGCGGTCGAACTGGGCGTGCAGTTGCACATGGGCAATTACTTCGGCCGCGCCAATCAGTTCGTGATGCTGCTGCCGTGCATCGGCATCGTGGTGCTGAGTGTCAGCGGGACCTGGATGTGGTGGCGACGGCGGCCGCGCGGACGCCTGGGCGCGCCGTCGGGACCGTCGCCGACGCAGTTGCGCACGATCACGTTGATCGCGCTGGGTTGCGGGGTGTTGTTCCCGTTGCTTGGGGCGTCGCTGTTGCTGGTTTATGCGATCGATCGGGTGGTGATCGCGAGGATTCCGCGGTTGGCGGCGGCGATACGGTAAAGCGGCTCGTTGGAAGTTTCTGTGAACGGTCTTTCGTAAGAGGTCTTTATGTGGGAGGTCTTTTGTGGGAGGGAGCTTTAGCCCCGATGCTTTCCGGTCAGCCCCCCCCAAATCTTCATGTAACCCACTCCGACTGTCCGGCAACCTGAGCCAAGAGCATCGGGGCTAAAGCTCCCTCCCACAACAGACCTCCAGCAACGCACGGGTTCGATAAAGCAACTACCGACTTCGGTCCAGCGTACCGAAGCCGGTAGCGCCACCCGGCCGGCGGCGTCGATGCATTCGATCCGGCTTATTGAACCCGGGCCGAAGCCTCGTCGCACCACGTCGTCGGCTGGGTCATCGCGCCCGACGGAGGGGCGGGTCGCGATGTTGCGGCGGCGAGTCGCGGCGCGGGACGGCGCTTGCTCGCCTGGGTTCCGGTGCCGCGCGAGGCGACACGCTGGGTCTTGGACATCGGCCGCGCGCCGCGCGCCTTGGCTTTCGCGACCCCTCGCGAGGGCTTGGCCTTGGCGGCGGGACGCACCTTGCACTGGCCGAATGCGGCGTTCTGCGCGGCGGGTTGAACGGCGTTCTGCGTCGTCGCAGCGGCCTGGGATGCGGCCACCGCGCCCGCGACAGCGCCGGCCGCCTGCGCGGCATGGGCTGCCGACGCATTCGATCCGGCCGCTGCCGCGGCTGCCGCTCCCGATCCACGCGCCCCTGATGCTGAGTTGCTTGCGGCCGCTCCCGCGAAACCCGCCGAACGTTCGGCCGAAATCGCCGCCGCAGCGGTGCCTGCCGCCGCCGCGGCCGCAGCCGCCGGGCCGGCCGAGTGCGAACCCGAGCGCGCCGCGCCCGACACCGACGAAGACGACGAAGACGCCGCCGGCACCGAACCGGCCGGCGAAACCGCCGAAGCCTTATCCGCCGCGCCCGGATCGCGCGCCGATGCCGCATCGGCCGAACCGCGATTGCCCCAGGCGCGATCAACCGAACCACGCTCGGCCACCGCCACGCTCGTCGTCACCGGCGCCGCGCGCGCCGCCGCGACCGCCGAGGTGCCGCCCCAGCCCAGGCGCAACCCCAGGTTGAGCGAATGCGCGCGATCGTCGCTGCCGATGTCGCCGCGGTATTCGATGAAGCCGCTGCTGACCGGACTCATGCGATACGCCAGGCCCAGGCCGACGTTCCAGCGATTGCGTTCGGCCGCGAACCCGCTCACGCCGAAGCCCGGCACGGTCGCGCCGGCGAAGGCGTTGCGCGCGAACGGTTGATCGTCCTGCAGATCGTGCAGATAACGGATGTCGGCGGTCGGCGTCCACTTGCGCGCGGCGCTGCCGGGCACGCCGGAGAAACGCACGCCGACGCCGGCGGTGGTGGTGTCGAAGCTGCCGGTGGACACGATCAGATTCGCATCGCCCGCGCCCTGCTCGGTGAAGCTCGCCGATTCGACCTTGTTGTAGTACACGCCGAGCAAGGGCTCCACGCGCACGCTCGCGCCGTCCCAGCGCCAGCCGGCTTCGAGCATGGCGTACACGCCGTCGTTGCTGAAATGCGCGTCGCTGCGGCGGTTGAACGTGCCCACCGCGATCTCGCGTTCGGCATCGAAACTGGCGTAGCTGTAACCGGCCGCGCCCTGGGTCCAGAACCCGCCGGGCGCATACAGCCAGTGGATGCCGACGTTGAACAGATCGCCGTCGACCTTGTCGTCGCGGCGGTCGGTTTCCATCTTCGAATGGGCCATGCCGATGTGGCCGCCGAAACGGAAATGTTCGCCGGGCGAACCTTCCAGGCCGATGGCGATGCCGCCGACGGTGTTGTCGATGCCGTCCAGGCCGTCGCCGTCGAATTCGGCGCGGCCGCCGTACGCGGTCGCCCACACCGTGCCGAGCGTGCTCTCGTCTTCGGTGCCGGCATCGCGCGCGCGATCGAGCTGACGCGCCACGCTGCGTTGCATCTGCTCGGCGTTGTAGCGCTGTGCGCTGACGATCGAACCGTAGGTCTCGCCGCTGAGCGTGTCGAACGCGCGCGGCGCCTGCGCGGCGCTGAGCCCGCGCGCGGCCGCGATCAGGGTCGGCAACTGCGGTGTGGCGGCATCGGCGATCGCCTGCAACGCGTTGGCGACCGACTGTTGATTGCCGCTCAAACCGGGGAACTGATTGAAGCGGATGCCGGTGCCGCCGGCATCGTGCTCGCTCAGGCGCAGGAACACGTCGTTGCCGATCGTCACCAGGCTCGCGTCGAGGAACGGCAACGCGGTCTGGCTGACGCCGCTGAACGCGCCGCTGAGCGTGCCGGCATCGACGATGCGGTAGTCGGTCACCGGCGCGTAGCTGCCGGCCTGCGGAATCGCCACCACCTGGCCGCCGTTCAAGCTCGCCGCGCCGGCGACGATCACGCTGTCGGTCGCGCCCGCGCCGGTCTGGCGCACTTGCAGACTGGCGCCGGGGTTCACGGTCAGGCTGGCGACATTGAGCGAAGCGCCGGCCGCCGCGGTGCCCGCGGCCGCGCCGCTGCCGCCGACGACGCCGGACGGCGCGAGCACGCCGCCCAGGGTCAACGCACCGGCCAGTGCGCCATCGCCGATCAACGCGCCGCCCGCGGCGACGTTGGCGTTGCCGCCGAGGTTGCCGTTGAGCACGAGGTTGCCGCCGATTGAGGTGGTGTCGAACGCACCGGTCGCGCCGGTCGGCAGGATCAGGGTGCCGCCTGCGCCGACGCCGAGGTTTTCGAAACCGCTCAGAGCCGCGCCCGGCAACGTGCCTTCGCCGCTGCCGACGACCGAGAACGTGTCGCTGCCGGCGCCGGCGTTGATCGCGCCGGTGAGGCCGGCCAGTTGCGTCGGCGCGGCGCTCAACACATCGTTGCCGCCGCCGAGATTGACCGCGCCCGCGACCGCGCCGGTTACGCTGAGGTTGTCGACACCGGCGCTGAAGTTGGCGGTCGTGCCCGCGGCCGAAGCCAGACCGGCGGTGATCGGATTGGCGACGCTGAGCGTGCCGCCCTGGATCGACAGGCCGCCGGTGAAACCGAGCACCGCGCCGTTGAGCCCGAGCGCGCCGGCGCCGGTCTTGATCAGCGTGCCGCTGCCGGCGACCGTGCCGTTCAAGTCCAGGCCATTCGCGCCGACGATGCTCAACGCGCTGCCGGCGCCGATGTTGACCGCGTTGGCGAGCGCGAGCCCGGGCAGGCCGGCGCTGAGATTCGCGTTGCCGCCGATATTGAGCGCACCGCTGCCGAGCGCGCCGGCATTGCCGAGCGCCAAGGTGCCCGCGCCGAGATTGAAGCCGCCGCTGAAGCTGTTCGCCGCGCCCAGCGACAAGGTGCCGGTGCCGTTGAAACCCAGACTGCCGGCGCCGCCGATGGCGCCGCCGAGGCTGAGATCGTTGCCGCCGCCGATGCCCAGTTGCGCGCCCGCGGCGAGGTTGATGCCGTTGCCGAGCGCGATGCCCGGCGCGGTCGCGGTCAATCCCGCGTTCGCACCGACGTTGAGCGCGCCGCTGCCGAGCGCGAGGTTGTTGCCGATCCCGAGCGTGCCCGCGTTGAGCGCGACGCCGCCGGCAAACGTGTTGGCGCCGCCGAGGTTCAACGCGCCGCTGCCGCTCATCGCCAGGCCGCCCGCGCCGCCGATGCCGCCGCCGAGCGACAGATCGTTGCCGCCGTTGATGCCCAAGGTCACGCCCGCGCCGAGATTGACCGCATTGCCCAGCGCGATGCCCGGCGCGCTCGCGTTGAGGTTCGCATTGCCGCCGACATTGAGCGCGCCGCTGCCGAGCGCCGCGTTGGCGCCGACGCTCAGCGAACCGCCGCCAAGGTTGACGCCGCCGCTGAAGCTGTTGCTGCCGCCCAGGCTCAAGGTCGCCGGCCCGTTGAAACTCAGCCCGCCCGCGCCGGCGATCGCGCCGTTCAAACCCAGGTTGTTGGCGCCGCCGAGGTTCAACGCGGCATTGAGGTTGATCGCGTTGCCCAGGTTCACCGCCGCGCCCGCGTTGAGCGTGGCCGCGCCATTGACCGCGAGCGCGCCGCTGCCGAGCGCGGTGTCGGTGCCGACGTTGAGCGTACCGGCCTGCAGATCCAGTCCGCCGCTGAAGCTGTTGGCGCCGTTGAGCGACAACGCGCCCGCGCCGGTCTTGATCAGCGAACCGCCGCCGCCGATCGCGCCGCCCAGGCTCAGATCGGCCGCGCCGCCGAGCGACAGCCCCGCGCCCGCGCCGAGATTGACCGCGTTGCCGAGACTGAGCGCCGCGCCGGTGCTGGCCAGGCTCGCGTTGCCGGTGACGTTGAGCGCGCCGGTGCCGAGCGAGGCGCTGCCGCCGAGCAGCAGATTGCCCGAACCGAGCGATACGCCGCCGCCGAAACTGTTGGCGCCGCCGAGGGTGAAACTGCCCGGACCGTTGATCGACAGACCGCCCGCGCCGCCGATCGCACCGCCGAGATTGAGCGCGTTGGCACCGCCCAGGCCCAGGGTCGCGCCCGCGCCGAGCGTGACGTTGTTGGCCAGCGCGATGCCGGGCAGGCCCGCGCTCAGGTTCGCGCTGCCGCTGACGTTGAGTCCGCCCAGGCCGAGCGCGAGATTGTTGCCGACGCTCAAGGTCCCGCTGGCCAGATCGACCCCACCGGCGAAGCTGTTGGCGCCGTTGAGCGCAAGCGTGCCGCTGCCGTTGAAGGCCAGCCCGCCCGCGCCGCTGACCAATCCGCCCAGGGCGATATTGTTGGCGCCGCCGATGCCGAGCCCCGCGTTGAGCACCACCGCGTTGCCGAGATTCACCCCGGCATTGGCGTTCAAGGTTGCCGCGCCGTTGACCGTCAACGCGCCCAGGCCGAGCGAGGTATTGGTGCCGACGCTCAGTCCGCCGCCTTGCAGGTTCAAGCCACCGGCGAAGGTGTTGGCGCCGCCGAGGCTGAGGTTGGCCGCACCGTTCTTGGTCAAGCCGCCCAGGCCGCCGATCGCACCGTTGAGCGCCAGATTGGCGCTGCCGCCGATGCCGAGCCCGGCGTTGAGGTTGAAGTTGTTGCCCAAAGCAACCGCTGCGTTCGCATCCAACGTGCCCGCGCCGCTGATCGTGACCGCGCCGCTGCCGAGCGCGGTGTTGTTGCCGACCACCAGCGCGCCGCCGCCGAGATTGAATCCGCCACCGAAGGTATTGGCGCCATTGAGCGTAAGTCCCGACGCGCCGGCCAGGCTCAGGCCGCCCGCGCCGCTGATGGCGCCGTTGAGCGTCAACGCGCCGCCGCCACCGCCGGCGCCAAAGTTCAAGGTGTTGTTGAGCACGATCGCGTTGTTCAAGGCGACGCCGGCCGCGCCGGTCAGCGATCCGGCGCCGTTGACGGTCAACGCGCCGGTGCCGAGCGCGCCGCTGTTGCCCAGATCGATCGAACCGGCCTGCAGGACGGTGCCGCCGCTGTAGCTGTTGCTGCCGGTCAGCGACAGCGCGCCGCTGTTGAGCGTGAGGCTACCCGCGCCGCCGATGTTGCCGCCGAGGGTCAACGCGCCCGCGCCGTTAAGCGTCAACGCGCCGTTGAGCTGCACCTGATTGGCGAGCGTGCCGCTGAACGCGGTATTGAGCGTGGCCGGTCCGCCGACCAGGAACAGGCCGGTGCCCAGCGAATTCGCGCTGCCCAAGCTCAAACCGCCGGCATTGAGCGCAAGCCCGCCGCTGAAGTTGTTGTTGCCCAGCAGCGACAGGTTGCCCGCGCCGTTCTTGATCAGACCGCCGGCGCCGCTGAGCGTGCCGCCCAGGCTCAGCGCGTTCGCGCCCTGCACGATCAGGCCGCCGGTCAGATTCACGTTCTGCGCCAGGGTCAGGCCCGGCAGCGAGGCCTGGATCGCGCCGCCGTTCGCGGTCAACGGGCCGAGGCCGAACGACAGCGAGTTGTCGAAGATCGACAGGCCGCCGTTGAGCGTGGCGCCGCCGCTGACCACCGCCCCGCTCAGCGTCCAGGTGCCGCTGTTGACGGTGAGGTTTTCGAAATTGAGGTATTGCAGGCCGGAGATCGAACCGGTGCCGCCGGTGCCCGAACCGGGACCGGCGACGGTGTTCTGCAGCACCAGCGTATCGTTGCCGCCGATGCCGGCATCGACCGTGCCGGTCGCGGCGAAGGTGAGCAGGCCGGGCGGCAAGGTCGGCGTCGGCACGCCGACCGGCGGCAGCGGGATCAGCGGATTGCCGAGCGAGGAACCGGTGACCGCGACGAAGGTGTCGTTGCTCAAGGTGGTGCCGAGCGAGACGCTGCCGTTGATGGTGCCGGCATTGACGAAGGTGTTGCCGCCGCTTCCGGGGCTGGCGAAGGCGACCCGGCCGGTGATGGTGCCGGTGTTGGTGAAGTTGACGTTGCCGCCGCCGTAGATCGCCACCGCGATCGAGTTGACCGGATCGAACAGGCCCAGCGCGTTGATGCCGATGCTGCCGGAGTTGGTGACGGTGGTGGTTCCGCTGTTGGCGACCACCATCGCCGTGCCGAGCAGGCCGAAGGTGCCGTCGAAGGTGCCTTCGATCAAACCCTGGTTGTTGACGGTGACGTTGCCGTTGGCCGGCGCGATCAGGTTGCCGATGGTCAGCGCGCGCGCCAGCACCAGCGAGCCGGCGGCATTGGCGTCGATCGCGCCGAGGTTGTTGAGGGTGATGTTGTTGCCGCCCAGGGTCATCGCGGTGCCGCCGGGCAGCGTGCTCATGATCGCGCCGGACTGCACGGTGACGTTGAGGTTGTTGGCGCTGCTCAGGAACGAATTGGGATTGGGCGGAAGCAGGATCGGCGCGCCGGTGCAACTGACGTTGTCGCCGTCCACCGGCACGGCCGGTGTGCAGGCCGCGGCGGCCTGGCCGCTGTAGAACTGCAGCGCGATCAACAACGGGATCGCTTGCGCGACGCCGAGGCTCAGGGGATGAAAGCGAAGACGACGTTGCGCGCGAGCGGACATGACCGATTCTCCGTTAGCCGATCAAGGACTCGGACGGGACGGTCGAAGGACGGGAACCTTCGGCTATGGCGGCATCGCGCCGCGTCGCGTCCGTGCAGCGGCGGCCAGGGCGATCAGGGCCCCGACATCCGACAGCGACGAGTGGTTTCGACAGCGTTGCAAAGCGAGCCGGCTCGTGAGTAGGAGAGAACGAAACTTCGATGCAAGTCTGAGCAGTCGCTTAGCAATTTATTAGCGCGGAGCTGCCGCGCAACTCACAAACGATCACTTGAAGCTGAGCGCATTCATGGTGATGTACGAGGCTCACGCATGCTCACCGAATGTCATGGGTCGGGTGAAAGATCGCGTAGTTTTTTCTGCTTGCCGAAATTTGGGTCGTCGATATCGCGCCGCCCGGGTTCTATTGACTTTCATTGCGCCCACGCCTCTCCCAGTCGTCATTCCCGCGAAGGCGGGAATGACGACCGAGGGCCGTACCATTGGAGCGAACCGACCCAGCGAACAAAAACGGCCCGGATGCTCACGCATCCGGGCCGCAAAACCACTGGCGGCGCAACCGGTCGCCCCCGCGCATGGCGCGGATGCGACCGCCGTCGCGATCAGACCAGGGTCAAGGTCACGTCGATGTTGCCGCGGGTCGCGTTGGAATACGGGCAGACCACGTGAGCCTTGTCGATCAGTTCCTGCGCCTGTTCGCGCGGCAGGCCCGGCAGCGAGATCTTGAGTTCGACTTCGATGCCGAAGCCGGTCGGGATCTGGCCGATGCCGACGCTGCCGTCGACCGCCGCGTCGGCCGGGAACGCGATCTTCTCGCGACCGGCGACGAACTTCAGCGCGCCGATGAAGCAGGCCGAGTAACCCGCCGCGAACAGCTGCTCGGGATTGGTGCCTTCGCCGCCGGCGCCGCCGAGTTCGCGCGGGGTGGTCAGCTTGATGTCGAGAACGTTGTCGGACGAAACGGCGCGGCCGTCACGGCCGCCGGTGACGTGAGCGTGGGCGGTGTAGAGGACTTTTTCGATGGACATGGCAATGCTCCGTGGACAGGGGATGGTGCGGGGATGAGTTGGGTTGGTACGTCGATGTTCGCTTGCTTGTGTTTCAATATCTCGCTATTCAATAGCGCGCGATTTCAAAGTTCGGATGCGACGCCGGTCACGTGGGCCGTCAGCCGTTGCGGATCAGGTTCTCGCGCAGCGACTCCAGCTGTACCTTTAGCACCGTGAGCTGCTCGACCGTGCAGCCCTCCAGCGCGCAGGACATGCCGGCCGGCACGCCCTGGGCCTTGGTCTTGAGCGCGCGCCCGGCCTTGCTCAGCTCGATGATGACCTGGCGCTCGTCGCTGGCCGCGCGGGTGCGGGTCAGCAGACCGGCGGTTTCCAGGCGCTTGAGCAGCGGCGTCAGCGTGGCCGAATCCAGGAACAGGCGCTCGCCGATTTCCGACACCGTGACCCGGTCGCGCTCCCACAGCACCATCATCACCAGGTACTGCGGATAGGTCAGGCCCAGCTTGCCCAGCAGCTTGCGGTACACCTTGTTCAAGGCCAGCGAGGCCGAGTACAGGGCGAAACACAGCTGGTCGTCCAGCAGCAGGGTCGGCTGCGGCGGCTTGGCGGTGGCGGTGGTCTTCTTCATGGGCCGCAATTTACATAGCGCGCTATTTAATAGCAAGCACTATCTTTCAGATCAAACGATCCGCACTGTTCCACCCACATCGAGAATCCCCGACCGCTACCTGTAGGAGCGGCGCGAGCCGCGACCGCGCCCCGACAGATCGCCGCGTCCGCCCCACCCCCACCCCTGACTGCGCCTGCTATCGAAATCTCCCCACCCTCAAGGCGACTTGACCGGACTCCCCGGCAAATACACCGCCGCGATCCGCAACGCCAACCGATACGGCTCGGGCTCATTGCGATTGCTCAGCACCACCACCGTCAGCCGCCGCTGCGGCCAGCGCACGATCACGTTGCGAAAACCCAGGGTCTCGCCCGAATGCCACAAGGTCTCGCCGGTGATGCGCCAGCCATAGCCGTAACCGACATCGGCCACATCGGTCGGGGTATGCGCGGTGACCGCGAGCGTGCGCGACGCCTCGTTGAGCAGACGATCGTCGTACCAGGCCGCGTCCCACTTCGCCAGATCGTCGATCGACGAATAGATGCCGCCATCGCCAAGCACGGCGCTGGTCGAACTCTGGTCGGTGCGCAGCCACTGACCGCGCTCATCGCTGTAACCATAGGCGCGATGCGCGACCTCGGACACGCCGCGCTCGTACGCCACCGTGTCGCGCATGCCCAAGGGCAGGAAGATGCGTTCGCGCAGAAAACTGGCGAAGCTCCGCCCCGACGCGCGTTGCACGGTCAACGCCAGCAGCGCGTAACCGCTGTTGCTGTAGCGATAGCCCTGCCCCGGCATGAAGTAAGTTCTGTCCTGGCCTTCGAGCACGTGCAGCACATCGAGGTCGTGCATCTGCCGCTGATCGGCGTCGAAGCTCGCCGGCATCACGTCCTCGTAGTCGATCAGGCCGGATTGATGACTCAGGATCTGGCGGATCGTGATCGCATCGGCGGCCCTGGGCAGCGACGGCAGCCAGCGTTTGATCGGATCGTCCAGGCCGAGCTTGCCGTCCTGCGCCAGCAACAGCACCGCCGCGGCGGTGAACTGCTTGGTCACCGAGGCCAGGCGGTAATTGGTCTGCGCGCTCGCGGCCTGGCCGGTCTCGACCACGGCCAGGCCGTAACCGCGCCGCAGCAGCGCGTGGCCGTCGCGCAGGACCAGCACGCTGGCGCCGGGGACCTGGCCCTGGTAGTCGCGCATCAAGGTATCGACTTCGCGTTGCAACGCATCGGTCCCATGCGCCTGTCGATCCGGCGTCATCGCGCAGGCGCTCAACAGCGCGCCGACGCCCAAGCCCGCGATCAAGGCCCGCAACGGCCGACGCAGGCCACGCTCGGAGTTCATCCTGATGTTCACGCTGCCACCTCATGCAAGGGGATATCACCGCGTCGGGCCGGCGCTGCCTGGCTTACTTCACTGGAAAGTCGAATGCCGTATCCGGCGTGGGCTCGGGTTTGAAGGTGTAATGCCACCACTCCAGCGGATAGTTCTCGAAGCCTTCGCGCCGCATCGCCGCGCGCAGTCGCTCGCGGTTGGCGCGCTGCGCCGCGCTCGCGTGCGGCGAATCGGTATGCGCCAGTTCGTCGAAGTAGTCGAAGCCCGTCCCCATGTCCAGCAATGCGTAGCGATCGCCGCGCAGTTCCATCAGGCTCAGGTCCAGGGTCGCGCCGCGGCTGTGGCCCGAGGTCGGCGAGATGTAGTCTCCGAGCAACACGCCTTTATCCAGCTTGGGGTAGTAACGCGACTTGGTGCCCTGGTCGCCCAGATCGCCGGCCCAGCGCACGAAATCCTGCACCGCGCGCACCGGCCGGTAGCAATCGAAGATGTGCAGGCGCAGCCCCTGCGGGCGCAGCGCGCGCTCGACCCGCGCCAGCGCCTGCGCGGCCGACCGATGCAGATAGCAGCCCGCGGCCTCATAGCCGACCACCGGCCGGCCGACGAAGTTGTCGCGGCCGGCGTAGCGGATTTCCAGCGACATATCGGGCACCAGCGAGCGAATCTCGACCATGCCCGCGGCCGCCGCGTCGGTCGCCGTGGATACGCGCGGCGCGACTGCTTTGGCTGGAGACGCGGCGGGAGTCGCGGTGATTGGCGGCTCCGCCACCGCAGTCGCAGCGGCTGGCACGGCCGCGGCGTCATGCCGACGCGGCGGGTGCGCATCGGGCGAGCGCACCGCTGCGACGCAACCGATCAGCACCAGCAGCGCGCAGGCTTCAACCGCAATCGCCGACACGCGCGAACGCCAGGTCCTCGTAGTCGTAGCTGAAGTCCGCATCCGGATCGACCTTGCTCATGACGAAAGTGGCGGTGGCGCCGGCACCGGAGAAATCGATCCAGGCCTCGGTGTCGACTTCCTCGGCGTCCCAGTCGACCAGCAGGCGCGGGCCGACCCGCACGATCTTACCGGTCAGCAGCGGCGACTTGCGTGCCGCGAATTGCACATCGCGGTCCCGCCCGCATAGCCGCACCTCGCCGAACCACGGGTCGCGGTAAACGCCCAGATACGCGGCCAGATCCCCCGACCTGACCGGCTTGCGCGCGGACGTATCGGGCGCGCGGTTGCGCGCGGGCGCCCGGGCTTCGTGCGCGATCGCATCCATGTACCAAGCCGCGTCGCGCGGCGAACCCGGCGCGGTGAAATGTTGGGTCAGCATTTGATCGAACACGCTGCGCGCATCGCCGGCGTCGCCGTTGATCAGCACCACGAAACCACTGCGCTTGTCCGGCAGCAGCGTCACCAACGAATACATGCCCATCAGGGTGCCGGTATGCGAGACCTTGAACACGCCATCGGCGTCGCTCAGCCGCCAGCCGTAACCGTAAGCGGCGAAATGGGTGTTGCTCCATTCGCGCTGGCGCTGCGACACGTTCATCGGCATCTGCGCGCGCCACAACGCGGCACGTTGCTCGGGCGACAGCCACGGCTTGCCGTCGGCGCCAGAGCGTTGCGGATCGAGCCAGGCGCGCACCCACGTCGTCATATCGTTGAGGCTGCAACGCACACCGCCGGCCGGGTCCATGGTCGAGGCGTCGATCCGGGCTGGGTCGCGGCGCACCGCGACAAAACGCCCCTGGCGCTGCGCATGCGGCTGGGCCACGTCGCCGACCGCGTCGCGATCCCACGCGCCGACCCGGCAACGCGACAAACCCAGTGGTTCGAATACTTCACGGCGCAGCACCGTCTCGTACGGCGCGCCGCCCGCGGCCGCCGCGACCTCGCCGGCGACGATGTAGAGCAGATTGTCGTAGTCGTAGCGCGAACGGAAGCTGTGGATCGGCTTGAGATAGCGCAGCCCGTGCAGGATATCGGCGCGGCTGAAACTGTTGGGCTCGGGCCACAGCATCAGATCGCCGGCTCCCGCACGCAGGCCGCTGTTGTGGATCAACAGGTCGCGCACCTGCATTTCGCGGGTGACCCAATCGTCGTGCATGCGGAAATCCGGCAGGTACTTCGTCACCGGATCGTCCCAGCGCAGCTTGCCGGCATCGACCAGCCGCGCCAGCGTCGCGGTGGTCATCGACTTGGTGTTCGAGGCGATCTTGAACAGGCTGTCGGGACCGATCTTGCCGCCCTCGCCGGCCACGAGTTCGCCGGAGGTTCGGCGATAGACGACTTCGCCGTTATCGACCACGCCGATCGCGAAACCCGGCAGGCGATAGCGTGCCTGCACCTGATCGACGATCCGGTCCAGCGCCGCCTCGCGCGCGGACTGCGCCGATGACGGCGGAGCCACGAAGACGCAGGTTAAAAAAAGCAGGGCCGTCCACCGTGGTGATTCGCGTCGCATCGGTGGCGGCCCTGTCGAGGTAGAGAAAACGCGGCCCCGCGTCATGGGGCCGCCAAGGGGTCGAGGGAACGGGTACTCAGAAATCCACGGACACGGTCAGCTGGGCGTAGCGCGGCGACTGATAACCGGTGCCGTACAGGTACTGCGGGTTCTTGAAGCCGATGTCCTGCTCGTACTCATCGTCGACTTCGATCTTGCGCTGTTGATTGAGCAGGTTATAGACCGCCAGCTTGACCCGCAGGCTGGCCTGGGCGAACTGCTGCTGATAGCTCAGGCTCGCGCCCATGTCGAAGATCCACGGCGTGCGCCCGCCCGAACCGCGGCTGCGCAGTTGGTAGGTGCGCTCGGCGAAGTTGTCGGCCTGGCAGTTGGCCACGCACACATAGAAGCTGTGGTAGCTGGTGCCGTCGAATGGGCTGCCCTTGCCGAAGGCGTTGATCGGCCGGCCCGACTGCGCGTTCAAGGTCGCGCCGACCGACCAGCGGTCGTTGATCGCATACGCGCCGCGCAACTTGATCTGGTGGCGACGATCGTTCGGCAGCGGGCCGTCGCCGTTCAAGTTCACGAACGGATTGTCGAACGACTCGGTGCGGCCGGTGTTGTCGAAACCGAAGTCGGAGTTCGACGGGCCTTCGGCGTTGCCCTCGCTCTTGGACCACGTGTACGACGCGTTGAACGCCCACTTGTCGTCCCAGGCGCGATCGAGCATGAACTCCAGCGCGCGATAGGTGCGCTTGGGCTTGACCCATCCGCGCTCGCCGACATAGTTGCCGTCGGCGTCGTACAGCGCCCAACCCGCGCGCGAGGTGTCGATGTTGACGTAGCCGTCGTTGACGCCGTCGCAGTTGGTGTCGGTGTACAGCTTGACCGTCTTGCCGGGATTGGCCATCACGTAGCCGATCTCGCCGGGCGAGCCGTTGCACACGATGCCGTTGGAGGTGATCTCCATGTCGTCGATGGCGTTGTGCAGGCGCCGGTAGATGCCGCGCACGCCCCACGACCAGGTCTCGTCGATCATCGACTGGTAGCCGAGGATGGCCTCGTCCTGGAACACCGGATCGATGTCGGCGTCGACCTCGCTGCGCAGGTCGCCGACGCTGCCGTCGCCCTGGCTGTTGTCGACCGGGCCGATTTGCTGGCCGAGGATCGGGCGGTAATAGGTCGATCCGTTCTTCTCGAACGCCTCCAACCCGGCCAGCGCGTAGTAGGTGCGCTCGTCGAGGAAGGCGCCGGCCTGCTTGACGTTGATCTGGTTGACGATCGGCAGGTAGTAGCGGCCCACGTTGCCGAAGATCTTGGAGCGGCCGTCGCCGTTGAAGTCCCAGGAAAAGCCCAGGCGCGGCGCGAGCATGTCGTCGATCTTGATGTAGGTCTTGCCCTCGCCGTCCTTGTTGTCGAAGCCTTCCATGCGCACGCCGGCGTTGAGCATGAAGTCCGGGGTGATCTGCCAGTTGTCTTCGATGTAGTAGGCCGAGTTGATCGACTCGAAGGTGCCACTGACTTCCTGCTGGCGCGCGCGCACGTAAGCGTTGACCCCGGCCGGCATCACGCCGCCGTTCTCGATGGTCGTGCCCGGCGTGGTCGAGTAGATCTGATAGAACTTGCGCGACGGACCGGGGTAGAAGCTCACGTTGTCGGAGGTGTTGACCTCGCGGTCCAGGCCGAAGCGCAACAGGTGATCGCCGAGTTGCCATTCGAAATCCAGGCGCGCGGCTTCGCGCTTGTCCAGCCCCTCTTCGATCAGCGCCGAGGACACGCAGCCGATCTGCGGCAGGCCGGCCACCCGGCGATCCTGCACCGCGTCGCATTCCAGATCGTTCTGGCTGCTCTGGATGCGGTCGCGCTTGTTCTCGCCGTACAGCGCCTTCATCGAGAAATTCTCGGTGAGATAACCGGTGTAAGTCAGCGCCCAGTTGGTGCCGCCGGCCTCGTTGAACTGGGTGTTGATGCGATTGCCGCGGCGGTCGTTGGCCAGGTCGAACTGGTAGTTGTCGGTGGTGGTTTCGTTCTTGTCGGAGAAGGCCAGGAATTCGAGCAGGTGCTTGTCGCTGATCTGCCAATCCAGCTTGGTGCCCCAGAAGCCCTTGTCGGACTTGCCCTTGAAGAAGGTGCCGCCCGAATCGCTGGTGCTCTCGGGCTGGTAATCGCGGAACTCGTACATCGCGTAGAAGAACAGCTTGTCCTTCACGATCGGACCGGACGCATGCACGTTGAGGTTGGTGCGGTCGTACTTGTCGCGGCTGGCGATGCGGAACGGGTTGCCGTCGGCGTCGTAGTGGTCCTTGCCGTCGGACTGCAGCGACTTGGGCTCCCACACCAGTTCGGCGCCGTACTTGAACTCGTTGGTGCCCGACTGGGTGACCGCGTTGATCACCCCGCCCGTGGTGCGGCCGAACTCGACCGAATAGCCGCCGGTCTTGACCTGGAATTCCTTGAAGAAACCGAACGGCACCGACGAGAACCCGACCCGCTTGTAGAAGTCGGTGACGTTGAGACCGTTGATGTAGACCGCGTTCTCCGACACCGACGAGCCGCCGAACGAGGCGCCACCGTACTGGCCCTGGATCACGCCCGGCGCCAGCAAGGCCACCGACTGCGCGTCGCGGCCGACCGGGATGCGTTCGATCTCAGCCTTGGTGACGTTGGTCGCCGACTCGGTCGAGCGCACGTCCACCGGCGAGATCACCCGCGTGCCGATCACCTGCACCGCGCCGAGGTTGGTCGCATCGCCGAGGTTGATGTTGGCTTCGTTGCCCAGGCTGACCACGACCTCGATCGGCGCGCCGACCGCGGCGCCGTCCTTGCTCGCCTGCAATTGGTAGGTGCCGATCGGCAGGAACGGGAAGCGGTAGTTGCCGTTCGCGTCGGCCTTCACCGTGCGGGTGAAGCCGGTGTCGACGCTGCGCACCGTCACTTCGGCGCCGGCGGCGACCCGGCCGGCCAGCGAGCCGTCGGTGTTGGCGGCCAATGCCGGCTGCAGCGCCATCGAAGCAAGGCAGATCCCCATCGCCATGCACAGTGCGGACTTACCCAAGGTCTTGCCTTTCATTGCGTACTGCCTCCCCAGAATGATGTTGAGCGCGGCCGCCGACGCTTAGTCCTTCGTCGTCAGCACCTGCGCGCTGTAGTCGTAATCCCATTGGTCGAAGTAGAGATTTCCCCCTTCCCACTCGACCTCGCCGCGTTGCGAGTCCACCGTTTCGGAACGTTCGTGCCGCTTGGCCGGAACGAACTGCCGGCCGTAGTCGTCGTTGTAGGCGATCCGATAGGCATCGAAGCCGCCGAAATAGAAATTCGCCAATTGCGGATCGGGCGAATCGAAGCGGCCGGTGGTCACGTCCACCGGCACCCAGCCGTACGGCGCCAGGTACATCCAGGCCCAGTCGTGCATGTTGGTGTAGCCGTTGTCGCCGAACACCCAACCCGATTGCCAGCGCGCCGGGATGCCGTTGAGACGCAGCAAGGTCATCAGCAGCAAGGTCTGCTGGCCGCAGTCGGCGTGGCCGGCGTGCAGGGCGTAGTCGGAGATGTTGGAGAGGGTCGAGTACTCGCGCGCGCCGGCCCACGGGATGCGGTCGACCGCAGCGTAGAGTTTCTGCGCGATCCGGTACGGATTGGTTTCCTCGCCCACCACCTCGCGCGAGAACTTGCGCATCGCATCGGTGTAGACGATATGCGGTGGCCGTTCGCCGAGGTAATCGCGGGTGGCGTCGTCGACCGGCGCGGGCACGACCTTGTCCGGATCGATCGCGCGGTACTGGCCGAACACGGTCAGTTCGTAACTCGTCTCGAACCGGGTCGGCTGCCCGGCCTTGGCGACCTGTTGCATGTAGACGGTGCGCATCGCGGTCGACTCGGGCGCGATCGTGTGCGCGGCCGGCGTGCTGCTTATAAAGCGAATGGCTTCCTGCTGATGCGGCAGCGCGCGCGGGTACGGCAGCCACGCGCGCAGCATCTTGCCGGCCGGCACCGCGTCGGCATTGACCGTCAGCGACTGGGTGATGCGCACCCGCCGCGGCGCGGCGTAGCCCAGGCCGCTGCGCAGCGCGCCGTCGCGGACTTCGGCCTGATGCGCGTTCAAGGTTTCCATCGGCCCGACGCTGAGCGGCCTGGCGCCCGGCTTGCGGCGCTTGAGCGCGGCGGCGTCGAGCCGGAACAGGTTCGACGGCGCGCGCTGGAAGTAGCGCTTGTCGCCGTCGATGATCATGTATTCGAGCAGGCCGCGCCGGTCCCATTCGTCGAACTCGGCATCGCGCATGTCCGGGATCTGCTCGCGCAGCTTGGCCTTGGCCTGCGCTTCGTCGAGGGTGAAATCCAGACGGATGCGGCGCATGCGTTCGACCTGCGTATCGAGCGCGCGGCGCTGGTCGGCGTCCAGATTCAGCCGCGCGCGCGCCTGGGCGATGCCGGCGCGTGCGCCTTCGAAGTGGCCGACGTCGATCAACGACACGATCGCGGCCAGACGCTCCTCGGCGTCGCGGCGTTGTTCCTGTGCCTGCACCGAACCGATCTGCACGCCCAGCACCAACGCCGGCAGCGCGAACATCAGACCCAGCGCGAGCGCGGCCGCGCGGCCGCGCCGCGAAAACGAGACGATGGCCCGCGCACGGGGAGCGATAAACAGCAGGTCAGTCACGGGATCCATACCTGGTGTCACCCATGCGGGGCCATCGGTTCATGGCTGTGTAACATGAGTGGCACAGGCGGTCAATAAATTATTCCCTATCTATTTTCTCAAGGAAGTATGTATTCTGCGGTTCGACCCGCTGGCGCCTCGTGCGCGACCGGGTCGGTGCCGGACGACCGGCATCGAGCCTGTGACGGCACGCGGCCGTGCCGCGCAGCCGCCGGAGCATGACGCGATGGGTACCGCTTCAAGCCGCAACCTCGCCGTAATCGACCGCAGCCATGGTGGTGCCGCGAGCGCGTTTGTTCGCTGCAGTGCAGCACCGCGTTCAGGCGCGACCATCGCCAAGCGCATCACCGCCGCCTGCCTGGGCGTCGCGCTGTTGTTGCCGGTCTGCGCATTCGCACGTGTCGCCAGCGGCGTGCCCGCCACCGGCGTGATCGGCATCGAGGAGGGGCAATTGAACGCCGACTACTGGATTCGCCAACAAGCCCGACCCGACGCGACGATCCTCGACACCGGCGCGATCGCCGCGCAGAACCAGCGCCTGCACGAACTCGACGCATCGGTGCACGACATCGAACATCTGCCCGCGCGCCTGACGCAGGCACAGGTGCGCGAATGGATCGAGGCGATGTCGCAACCGCGCGAGGAAACGCTGTACGACGAACGCGGCGAGGACATTCCCGCCGCCACCCTCGCCGCGCTCAGCGACAACCTCGCGCTGGATTCGATTCCCGCCAACCAGGCCACGCGCTACGGCATGGTCGTGCGCCGCGCCGACCTGCGCACCTTCCCGACCCACTTGCGCGTGTTCAACGCCAAGGGCGACAGCGACATCGACCGGTTCCAGGAAAGCGCGCTATTCCCGGGCACGCCGGTGGCGATCGTGCATGCCAGCAAGGATGGCAAGTACTGGTTCGTGGTCAGCCCGCTGTACGCGGCCTGGGTCGAGAAGGACCGCATCGCCGAAGGCGCCAAGGCGGCGATCTTCGACTACACCCGCAAGACCCCGTACCTGGTGGTCACCGGCGCGAGCGCGCGCACCGTGCATACGCCCGAGCAACCCGGCGTATCCGACGTGCAGCTGGAAATGGGCGTGCGCGTTCCGCTGCTGGCCGACTGGCCGAGCGACAAACCGGTCAACGGCCAACATCACTACGCTTCGCATGTGATCGAGTTGCCGTATCGAGACGATCAAGGGCGCCTGCGGTTTTCGCCCGCGCTGTTGCCCCGCACCGCCGACACCTCGGCCGATTATCTGCCGCTGACCCAGGCCAACCTCGTGCGCCAGGGCTTCAAGTTCTTCGGCGAGCGCTACGGCTGGGGCCATTCGTACAACACCCGCGATTGCAGCGGTTTCGTCTCCGAGATCTACCGCAGCTTCGGCGTGCAGCTGCCGCGCAACACCCGCGATCAGGCGGTCAGCCCGGCCTACAACCGCATCGACCTCGCCGAAAGCCTGAGCCACGACGAGCGCCTGAAGATCGTCCAGAGCCTGGAAGTCGGCGACCTGATCTACATCCCCGGCCACGTCATGATGGTGGTCGGCCACGAGGACGGCTGGCCGTACGTGATCCACGACACCACCGGCATCACCTTCCGCGACCGCACCGGCGAACTGGCGCGGGTCCACCTCAACGGCGTGTCGGTGACCCCGCTGGTGCCGCTGCTGTTCAACCGCGAACAGCCGACCGTGGACCGGATCACCAGCATTCAACGTATACGTCCTTGAGGCGACACTGCATGCGCTCAGGAACATCGTTACCCGCCCGCCACCAAAGTCCGAAGTCTTTTGTGGGAGGGCTTTCAAGCCCGATGCTTTTCGATCCGATCGCGGCGACCGGACACAAGAGCGTCGGGCTTGAAAGCCCTCCCACAAAAAACTTCGCGGTTTTCGCTCGGTCGGGCTGATTGAACTTTGCCCGACACGCCGCACTCCCATCACCGAATCACGATGAAACAAGCCAAGCCAACGACCACATGAAGATCACCGACATCCGATTCGGCATGCTGCGGGTCCCGCTCAAGACCCCGTTCAAGACCGCGCTGCGCACGGTCGACACGGTCGAGGACATCGTCATCACCATCCACACCGACACCGGCCATGTCGGTTACGGCGAGGCGCCGGCCACCGCGGTGATCACCGGCGACACCCACGGCTCGATCGTCGAAGCGATCCGCAAGTTCATCTCCCCGCGCCTGATCGGCCAGGAGATCGCCAACCTCAACCGCATCACCGGCCTGATCCAGGGCTCGCTGGAGAAGAACTCCAGCGCCAAGGCCGCGGTCGAGATCGCGGTCTACGACCTGTGGGGACAG
The DNA here is from genome assembly GCF_018732085.1 of Lysobacter capsici. Classification (NCBI taxonomy): domain Bacteria; kingdom Pseudomonadati; phylum Pseudomonadota; class Gammaproteobacteria; order Lysobacterales; family Lysobacteraceae; genus Lysobacter; species Lysobacter capsici. The sequence goes on from NZ_CP076103.1 coordinate 5,375,919, forward strand.
CTGTACGGCGCGCCGCTGTACAAGATGCTCGGCGGCGGCGATCCGGTGATCACCACCGACCTGACCATCAGCGTCGACTACATCGAGAAGATGGTCGCCGACTCGATCGCCGCGGTCGATCGCGGTTTCGAATCGCTGAAGATCAAGGTCGGCAAGGACATCGGCGTCGACATCGAACGGGTCAAGGCGATCTACGCCGCGGTCGAGGGCCGCGCCCTGCTGCGCCTGGACGCCAACCAGGGCTGGACCGCGAAACAGGCGGTGTACGCGCTGCAGACCCTGGAAGACGCCGGCGTGCGGCTGGAACTGGTCGAGCAACCGGTCAAGGCGCAGGACCTGGACGGGATGAAGTACGTCACCGACCGCGTCCACACCCCGATCATGGCCGACGAAAGCGTGTTCGGCCCGGCCGAGGTGATCGACCTGATCCGCATGCGCGCGGCCGACATCATCAACATCAAGCTGATGAAGACCGGCGGGCTGTCCAAGGCGATCCAGATCGCCGACATCTGCGCGATGTACGGGGTCGAATGCATGATCGGCTGCATGATCGAGACGTCCATCTCGGTCGCCGCGGCGGTGCATCTGGCGGTGGCCAAGTCGAACGTGATCACCAAGGTCGATCTGGACGGGCCGTCGCTGTGCGCGTTCAACCCGGTCGACGGCGGGGTGATCTTCAACGAATCCGAGATTACCGTGACCGACGCCCCCGGCCTGGGCATCCGCGAAATCCGCGGGCTCGAACCGCTGACCGCGAGCGCCGCCTGACCCTGCCCTTGCGGCGGCCCTCGCGCGGCCGGCCGTGAAGCCGGCTACGCTGTAGCCTTCCGCCGCGCCCGGGACCGGACCCCTGCCGATGTCGCCACTGCTCAAGATCCGCTCAGAACGCGACCAGATGTCGGCGATCGAGCGCCGCATCGCCGACTACCTGCTGGAGAACGCGCACCTGCTGCGCGACTACTCCTCGCAGCAGTTGGCCAACGCGCTCGGCATCAGCCAGTCCAGCGTGGTCAAGTTCAGCCAGAAGCTCGGCTTCAAGGGCTATCCGGACCTCAAGTATTCGATCGGCGAGGCGGTCGCGCGCGGCGACGGCCACGACGACAACGGCGCCGCCGAGGCCGCGCCGAGCGATCCGCATGCGGCGCTGGCCGAGCGGCTGTGGCACGGCAAGGCCCGCGCCGAGGAAGAAACCCGGCTGATCAATCCGCCCGAGCGCATCGACGCGATCGCCGAACTGATCCAGGACGCGCGCCGGGTGTTCATCATCGGCCTGGGCGAGGACGGCATCCCGGCGCGCGCGCTGGCGATGAAGCTGGCGATGATCGGCATCCTCAGCGTCCACCATTTCGATCCGGTGCTGATGGCCGCGAGCACCGCGACCGCGACCGCGAACGACGTGCTGCTGGTGTTCTCCGAGCAAGGCAAGCTGACCTCGCTGTGCCATCTGGCGCGGACCTTCGGCGAAGCCGGCGGCAAGGTCGTGTCGGTGACCCGGCACACGCCCAACCCGCTGCGCGCGCATGCGGATTTCTCGCTGCTGGTGTCGGCGCACGACGAGCGCGCGCATGTCGAGCCGCTGCTGTACCAATCGGCGCTGCAGCACCTGCTCGATCTGATCTTCATTCTGCTGTGCGAACGCGGCCAGGGCCGCCTGAGCCAGCTCGACAGCAACGCCGAACGCATCCAGGACATGCTCGATACCTGAGCGCGGGTGGGGTGCGATGGGCAGCGAGGATGCGATATGGGTGGGATTGAAGTGCTTGATCGGGTCGGTGGTGTCGCGGCGATCGGAGCGAAGGGCATCGGGGCTGAAGCCCCTCCCACAAAAGACCTCGGGGCTGATGCTTCTCTCGCAGAAGACCTCGGGGCCGGTGCTTCTCTCGCAGAAGACCTCAAGGCTGATACTGCTCTCACAAAAGACTTCGGAGCCGGTATTTCTCTTACAAAGCATTCCGGGGCCGGCTGTGCTTTGGCGAAAGACTGCGGGGCTGGTGCCCCTGCCGCAAACGACCTGGGAATCGGCATGAAACCTGCAAGCGACCGCGCGGCCTCGGAATTTTTTGTGGGAGGGGCTTCAGCCCCGATGCCCTTCGCTCAGATCGCGGCGATGTCGAAAATCGCCCCGGACCGCCGAAGCATCGGCCGCCACCTTCGCCTCGCCATCTTCACCATCGCCGCCGCCATGACCACCGCCTGCACCGGCCTGCGCACCGATCGTGTCCCCGACGGCCCCGCGCAGGCGCAGCAACTCGTGCTCGTCACCACCGCCGACTGGGACGCCAATCAGGGCCGCATGCAGCGCTTCGAACGCGCCGGCGGGCAGTGGCACGCCGTCGGCGAGGCCGCCGCGGTCACCATCGGCCGCGCCGGTTCGGCCTGGGGCCTGGGCCTGCACGCGCCGCAGACCGACGGACCGGTCAAACGCGAAGGCGACGGCCGTGCGCCGGCCGGCATGTTCCGCATCGGCACCGCGTTCGGTTACGCCGACCGCTCCGCCACCGCCCTGCCCTATGCGGCGATGCACGCGTCGGATTACTGCATCGATGTCAGCCAGTCGCCGCTGTACAACCGCATCGTCGATGCCGACGAGGTCGGCGCGGCCGCGATCGAAGGCTCGACCGAACCGATGCGCCGCGACCTGCACGCCGATGGCGATCAGCGCTATCGCCAGGGCTTCGTGATCGAGCACAACGCCTCGCGCGTGCCCGGCGCGGGCAGCTGCATCTTCGCTCACCTGTGGAAAGCCCCAGGCGAGACCACCGCCGGTTGCACCGCGATGGACGATGCGCGCATGAGCGAGCTGCTGGGCTGGTTGCAGCCGCAGGCGCAGCCGGTGTTCGTGCTGTTGCCGCAGGCGGAGTATCGGAGGTTGTGGAAGTCGTGGGGGTTGCCGGCGCCGGGGGATGGGGCGTGAGCGGGGGCGTTTCGTCGCTGTAGCGGCGACATTCTGCGGGAAATCTTCCGAAGAATTTTCTTCGGTCGTGCGCGGCGAATGCTGCGGCGCGGTTGCGTTGTAATTACGTCGTAAGCGACGTGTCGCGGTCGCGGCTCGCGCCGCTCCTACAGGGGGATACGCGACCGCGTTTGCGACTGTAGGAGCGGCGCGAGCCGCGACCGCGACACCGCGCCTGCGGCGCAGGCACGATGTTGAACCCGCAACCCGCAACTCCTGACTCGCAGGTCGCGAGCGACAACCCGCGACCCGCATCGGCTCAAGACGAAGCTTTCGCCTTACCCGCCTTCTTCTCCGCCGCCTTGACCCGGCTCTCCTCGATAAACCGATCCACCCGCCGCTCCAGCACCGGCAACGGCACCGAACCCAGCGCCAGGATCGCGTCGTGGAACGCACGGATATCGAAGTCCGAACCCAAGGCCTTCTCGGCCTTCTCGCGCGAACGCACGATGCTCATCTCGCCCAGGTAATACGACAGCGCCTGCCCCGGCCAACCGATGTAGCGATCGACTTCGGTCTCGATCTCGTGCTCGCTCAACGCGGTGTTGTCACGCAGGAACGCCTGCGCCTGTTCGCGCGTCCAGCCCAGGTGGTGAATGCCGGTATCGACCACCAGCCGGCTCGCGCGCCACATCTGATAGGTCAGGTAACCGAAATAATCGTAGGGCGTGTCGTACAGCCCCATCTCGATGCCGAGCTTCTCCGAATACAGCGCCCAACCCTCGCCGTACGCCGAGATATAGGTGTAACGGCGGAAATCCGGCAGGCCTTCGTGCTCGGCCGCGAGCGAAGTCTGCAGCGAATGCCCCGGAGAGGATTCGTGCAAGGTCAGCGCCGGCAGATTGAACAGCGGGCGCGACGGCAGGTCGTAGGTGTTGAGCAGGTACACGTCGCGACCGCCGCGGCCGGCGGTGTAGAACGGCGCCAGGTCCGGCGGCACCGGCCGGATCGCGAAACGCTGGCGCGGCAACAGGCCGATGTAGTTGCCGATCTCGCCGTCGACGCGCTTGGCCAGCCACGAGGCGCGCATCAGCAGTTCCTCGCCGGTCTTGGGATAGAACTTGGGATCGGTGCGCAGGTAATGCAGGAACTCCGGGAACGTGCCCTTGAACCCGGTCTTGACGATGGTTTCGTCCATCTGCGCGCGGATCTTCGCGACTTCCTCCACGCCGATCTTGTGAATCTCCGCCGGCGACAGATCCAGCGTGGTGAACTCGCGGATCTTCGCGCGATACAGCTCTTTGCCGCCCGGCATCACCTCGGCCGCCAGCGTGGTGCGCGCCTGCTGCATGTATTCGTTCTGCATGAACGCGAGCAGCTTGCGATACGCCGGCAGCACCGATTCGTCGATCGCCTTGGCCGCCTCGCCGCGCAAGCGCGCCTGTTCGGCCGCGGGAATGTTCGCCGGCATCTGCTTGAACGGGGTGTACAGCAGATTGTCCTCGAGCTTGGCGTCGACCACTTCCTTGATCGACACGTCGCGGCCGGTCAGGGTCACCCGCGGCACGCTGTAACCGCGCTTGAGGCCGTCGCGCATGTTGCTGATCTGATCGTCGAAGTAGCGCGGGATGTCGCGCAGTTTGCCGATGTAGCGTTCGTAGCCGACGACATCGCGGATCGGCCGGCGCGCGCCGAAGCCCAGGTTGGTCCAGAACGCGCTGTCGCTGTTGAACGGCATCTCCCAGTCGCGCAGTCGCTGGTTGGCGAGCAGGCTGCGGATCTGCTGGCGGAACACTTCGTAGTTGACCTGGTCTTCGGCGCCGAGCGCGGACGGGTCGATCGCGTCGAGCTCGCTCATCACCTGCGCCCAATAACGCTCGCGCATCGCCTGGGTGGCCAGGTCGACCTTGGGCAGGCGCGAAGCCGGCTGGCCCTGCACGTCCTCGTCGTCGCCGCCGGCGAACTGGGCCTGGCGCCACTTCCATTCGCGCGTGTACAGCGCCTTGAAACGCGTGGCGGCGTCGCTGCTCGCCGGGGTTGCGGCGTTGGTGGCGGCCTGCGCGGGCGCGGGTTCGGCGGCGAAGGCCGGCGTCAGGTTCAGGCCGAGCGCGAGCGCGGCGGTGAGCGCGGACAGGTGTACGCGCGCGAAGCAGGAGCGGTTCGAGGTCATCGCAAGGCTCGGATGGGTTGCGGACGGGTGTCGGCCATCATGCGGCAAAGCGCGCGGCCGCGGATGTGCCTGAAGTGTCTGCCGCCGACGGCGATGCCGGGGCGATGCGGCGGCGGACCGAGGTCGCGCCGCCGCGGCCGCTCACGGCACGAGTTCGAAGTTCGGATACGCCGGATGCGGCGCGTCGAACAGCCGGGTCGGCCGATGCTTGAGGTGCAGATCGAAGAAGGCGCGCACGTACGCGCGCGAACCGGCCACCGACTCGGCCGCCGGCATGCTGCCGTTGGCCAGTTGCAGGAATCCCGCCGGCGCCGCATCGCCCAGCCGCGGCACGATCGCGGGATAGTCGCTGAAGCTGAAATGCAGGCCCAGCGGCAACTGCAGCTCGCGCTTCCAGCCGCGCTGATTGGCCCAGAAGTCGATCCACGAAGGGTCCTGGTGGGGCACCGGTCGATGCGAATGACCGGCCGCGCCCATCAGCAGGAAGGGTTTGTCCAGGCCGAACCGCGCCGCGCGGGTAGGACCGTAAGGCAGGTTTTGCGGCGGGCCGTAGGTGGTCGACAGTTGGCCGTCGAAATCGATGCCGGCATCGACGCGGCGATCGAAGAACATCGTCTCCGCCGCGGTGGTGCCGCCATAGGAATGGCCGAAGAACCCCACCCGCGACAGATCCAGGCCGCCGCGGAAACCCGCCGGCAGGCGCCGGTGTTCGGCATCGGGGTTGTGGCCTTGATTGATCGCGCTCAACACGTCGAGCACGAAGCGGCTGTCGGCGACGCGGGTGTCGAGCCACATCTGGGTGGATTCCACCGTCTCGGTGAGCGCCACGCCGCGCGCGACGCGTCCGCCGGGGAACGCGGCAAAGAAGGCTTCGTAGGTGTGGGTCATCGACGCGACCACATAGCCGTGACTGGCTAGGTCGTCGACGCTGGCGCTGTAGAGTTCGCGGAAGAACTGCAGGCCCGGCGAAAACAGCACCACCGGCCAACCGCGCGGCGACGGTTTCAACGCCGCGCCTTCGATCGCCGGCCGACGCGCGCCGGCCCAGTCGATCGATCCGGGAACGAAGCCGTAGTCGTCGTACAACGCCTCGATCTCGCCGACCAGCGACGGGTCGACCCAGGCCGCGCGTGGGCCTTGCGCATGTGGCTGGATCGGATAGGCGATGGTCACCATGATTTCGCGCGGACCGCCGACGAAGGGATCGATGCGCGAGCGGTCGACCAGATGCAGGATCGTGGTGCCGACGCGGTAGGGACCGGTGGTCGGCGGCAGATCGAATCGCTTGGGCGTGCTCGCGCCGTGGCGCGGCGGCGACGACAACGGCGATGCCGATGCTGCCGATGCGGGCGCGCAGAACGCGGTCAGTGTCGCAAGCGACAACAGCGTCGTCGCGGCGAAGCGCGTGCCGATGCGGGCGAGGCGATTCATTACTGCGCGAGGGATCGCCTCCGATCCAATCGCAGCGACAACAGGCGAACGTGGGGCCGATGATCTTAAACCGAACATGCCAACCTCCTGGGTAGCGCACGGCATCCGGCCGTACGGCGGAGTCGACAGGCTGGCAAGGCCGGCGCGATCGGCGCACGTGCCGGACGGCCCGGCGGCCTCGCCCAAACCATGACCCGACGCGCAGAAGTGAGAGATGGCTTCGGCGCCGATGCTCCATGCACGACAGTCAACCACTCCTCGCCAGCATCGAAGTCTTTTGTGGGAGGGGCTTCAGCCCCGACGCTTTCCGATCACAGGCTTCGAAACTCCGACTCGACCGGAACGAAGCGCGTCGGGGCTGAAGCCCCCTCCCACAACAGATGCCGAAGCATTCGTTTCGATGGGCCGAGTCGCGCCGCCACAAGCCGCGACGCGACCACCCGGATCGGACTAATCCGCGAACGCCAGTCCTATGGCCATATGCTCGCTACTCATCGCCAGCATCGAAGTCTTTTGTGGGAGGGGCCTCAGCCCCGACGCTTTCCGATCACAGGCTTCGAAACTACGACTCGATCGGAGCGAAGCGCGTCGGGGCTGAAGCCCCTCCCACAACAGATGCCGAAGCATTCGTTTCGATGGGCCGAGTCGCGCCGCCACAAGCCGCGGCGCGACCACCCGGATCGGACTAATTCGCGAACGGCCGATCGATCGCCAGCGATGGCGCGGTGAACCAGGCCGCGCCGTCTTCGGTGACGTAGAAATGATCCTCCAGACGAACGCCGAAACGATCGGGCACCACGATCATCGGCTCGTTCGAGCAGCAGTTGCCGCTCTCCAGGCCGCGCGTATTTCCGCGCACCAGATACGGCGCTTCATGCACGCTCATGCCACAACCGTGACCGGTGCGATGCGGCAGGCTGGGCAGTCGGTAATCGGGCCCGAGGCTGCCGCGTTCGAGCACCTCGCGCGCGGCGCGATCGACCGCCTCGCCGCTGACGCCGGGACGCACCGCGGCGAACGCGGCCTGTTGCGCGGCCAGCTCCAGATCCCAGATTCGCGACTGCTGCGCGTCGGCGCGTCCGCAGATGTAGGTGCGGGTGATGTCGGACTGATAGCCATGCACCGCGCAGCCGGTGTCGATCAGCACCAGCTCGCCTTCGCGCAAGGTCTGTTCGCCGGGAATGCCGTGCGGATACGCGGTGGCCTGGCCGAACTGCACTATGCAGAAGGTCGAGCCATTGTCGGCGCCGAACGCGCGATGCGCTTCGTCGATGAAACGACGCAGTTGGGTGGTGGTCACGCCGGCCTCGGCCAAGCCCGCGGCGAGGCGATGGACCTGCAGGGTCATCGCGGTCGCCTGCTTCATCAACGCCAGTTCGGCCGGCGTCTTGCGTGCGCGGCAGCCATCGACGATGACGCCGGCATCGCTGAGGTCCAGCGTGGGCGAAGCCGCGCGCAACCCGGTGAAGATCGCGAACGCCGCCGCCGGGTCCAGCGCCAGCCGGCTCGCGCCGCGGCTGCGCAGGCCGTCGACGACCAGCGCGTATGGGTCTTCGTGTTCCTCCCAGTAGCGCGGCTGCGCCGGGATCTTCAACTCATGCGCGAGCGAGCCGGCTTCGAACCCCGGGCAGATCAGCAACGGATCGCCGTCCAGGGTCAGCAGCATCGCGATCAGTCGCTCGCTCGCGCCCCAGGTGATGCCGGTGAAATAGCGCAGCGAGGTGCCCGCGCCGATCAGCAATGCATCGCGGCCGTGCGCGCGCAGCAGCGCGCGCGCGCGTTCGATGCGTTGCTGGTATTCGTCCTCGCCGATCGCCGGCGCGCGCTGCGTCCATGGGCCAAGTTGCGCGCGCGCCTGCTCCAGGCTCAGGCCGCCGATCTGCGATGCGCCGCGATTCATGCCGATGCTCCGATGTCGTGGGTTCGCCATTGTCCGTCGACACAACGCGCGACCCCGCCAGGATTACGATCGCGCAGTTCCGGCGGCAGCAACGCGTCGTCGATCTGATCGTAGCAATGCAGCGCGGCGAAGCGCCGGATCGCGGCCGGCAGGCCGACCGAGGTGAAGCCCGGATGGCCGGTGCTCGGATACGGTCCGCCGTGATTCATTGCCGCGCTGACCGCGACCCCGGTCGGCATGCGGTTGCCGATCAGTCGTCCCACGCGCGGCCGTAGTCGCGCGGCCAATGCGGCTTGCACGTAGGCGTCGTCGCCCGAGGCGTAGATCGTCGCGGTCAGATTGCCTTCCAGGTTTTGCGCAATCGAGAGCATGTCGTAGTAATCGTCGCGCGTGCGCACGATCAGGCTCGCCGGCCCGAACGCCTCGCCACGCAGGCGCGCGTCGGCGACGAAGGCCGCCGCGTCGACCGACCACAGCGCCGGTTGCACGCGATACCCTGCGTCGGCCGCCTCGGCGCCACCGCCGATCAGGTCCGCGCCGGCCTCCCGCCATTGCGCCAGCGATTCGCGAAAGTGATCCACCACGCCTTGCGAGAACAGCACGCCGGCCGGCGCCTGCGCGAACAAGGCCGCGGCCGCCTCGACGAAGGCGTCGCCGAGTTCGCCGCGCGCGACCACCACCACGCCGGGATTGGTGCAGAACTGCCCGGCGCCCATCGTGCACGACGCGAAGAACTCCTGCGCCAGCGCCGCGCCGCGTTCGCGCAAGGCGCCGGGCAGCACGAACACCGGGTTGATGCTCGACAGTTCCAGATACACCGGCACGCCGGCCGCATCGGCCGCTGCTTTCAACGCCAAGCCGGCGCGGCGGCTGCCGGTGAACGCCAACGCACCCAGGCGCGCGTCGCCGGCCAGTCGCAGGCCCAGTTCGGGCGGCAGGTGATAGAGCACCTGCAGCGCCGCGGCCGGCAAACCCGCTTCGATCAACGCGCGATGCGCGAGTTCGGCCAAGCGCCGGCTGGTCGCCGGATGCGAGGGATGGACCTTGGCGATCACCGGGTTGCGCGCCGCGATCGCCGACGCGAAATCGCTGCCGGCCACCGCGTTGAAGGCGAACGGGAAATTGTTCGGCCCGAACACCAGCACCGGTTTGTGCAGCGGCGCCAGAAGGCTGCGCAGACCGGCGGCAGTATCGATCGTCGGCTGGGTCCAGGACCGCTCGCGCGCCGCACGCGCGGCCTGGCGCAACTGCCCGGTGGTGCGCGGCAGTTCGACCTTGGCTAGGCGCGGCTCGTTAGGCAGCGCGGTCTCCAGATGCGCGAGCGCGACCAGATCGGCCGCGTCGTGCTCGATCGCCAGCGCATACGCATCGAGGAAATCGGCGATTCTTTGCGGATCGCAGGCGGCCAGTTCGTCGGCGACCGCCGCGGCCGCGGCCAGCGCGGCCTCGACATCGCCCGCGCCCGACACCGGAAACGTCGGCCCGACCGCTTCGCCGTTGCCCGGATCGAAGGCACGGAAGTCGCCGCCGGCATCGCGCGATGCCTGCCAGCGGCCGTCGATCAATACCGGCGCGCGCGCGCTCATCTCAGCGCCCCGCGTTCGGATGCACGGCGATCGCGTGTTCGATCACCGCCAGCGCCGCCGCGCGCTCGGCGCCGTCGAGCACCATGCGCGGCGCGCGCACGCGCTCGCTGCCCAGGCCGACGCGCTCTTGCACCAGCTTGATCAGCTGCACGAACTTCGGCACGGTGTCCAGGCGCAGCAGCGGCAGGAACCACGCGTACAGTTCCGCCGCCGCAGGCGCGCCGCCGTCGCGGGCGAGTTCGAACAAGCGCACCGATTCCTTCGGATACGCGTTGACCAGGCCGGCGATCCAGCCGGTCGCGCCCATCGCCACGCCTTCGACGATCGCATCGTCCATGCCGACCAACAGATCGAGGCGATCGGCGAGCAAGGCGCGGATCGCCGCGAACCGGCGCACGTCGGCCGAGGATTCCTTCACCGCCTGCAGATTGGCGTGCTGCGCGGCGAGTTCGGCGATCTGCTCGGGTACGAAGTCGGTCTTGTAGGCCACCGGGTTGTTGTAGAGCATGCACGGCAGATCGGTGGCGGCGATCACCGCGCTCACGTGCGCCTTCATCTCGCGCCAGTCGGTCGAGTAGACGTAGGGCGGCAGCACCATCAGGCCGGCGCAGCCGATCGCCTGTGCTTCGCGCGCCAGCCGCACCGCTTCGTCGGTCGACAAGGCGGCGATGCCCGGAATCACCGGCGCGCGGCCGTCCAGTGCCTTGACCAGGGTGCGCAGGATCGCGAGCTTGTCGTCGAAGCTCAGCGTCGCCGCTTCGCCGAGCGAGCCCAGCGGCACGATGCCGACGCAGCCGGCGTCGATCAGGGTGTTGGCGTGGCGAGCGAGAAACTCGTGATCGATCGAACCGTCGGCGTTGAACGGCGTGGTGATCGCGGGGATGACGCCGCGCCAGAAAGTTGCGTTGGCCATGGAGTTGGTTCCTTGTGTTCGGGACTGAAGTGAAGGCGTTCGGAAAGGCGAAGCTGGGACAGGGCTAAGGCTATTTTTGCGCGATCGATTGGTTCTCGGACGATTCGCGTTCGGAAGAAAAAGTCCCGGCCAGACTGGCCAACCGGGTGGGGAAGACCGGCGGTCGCGCGCCCTGCGCGGACGCGGCCGGTGTCGGGGGAACGGGATTGGGATTGGGCGCATTCGAAACGGCGAGCGTGCTGTCGAACACCCGCAGCTCGGCCAGCGCCGCGCCGCAGATGCGGCCCTGGCAACTGCCCATGCCGCAGCGGGTCGCGAGCTTGGCCGCGCGCCAGTCGGCTTGACCTTGCAGTTGCGACAGGCTCACGTCCTCGCAGCGGCAGACCACGGTCTGCGGGGTCGCGGCGAGGTGGACTTGTTTGCGCAGGGCGAAGTGGCGCGGCAGCAGTTCGGCGAAGGCGCGGGCGTGATCGCGACGCGCGCGCAGCGCTTCGGCTTCTTTATCGGCGCCCGCGGCGAAGCAGCCGGCCATCGCGCCCTCGATCCGGGCGGTGTCGACACCGCCGATGCCGCAGGCTTCGCCGGCCGCATACACATCGGCCACGCTGGTCATCAGGCGCGTATCCACGCGCACATGCGGGTGCGGGTCCTGCATAGTCAGTTCGCAGCCAAGCTTCTGCGCCAGTTCGGTATTCGCAACCAACCCATACCCGACGGCCACGTGATCGCAGGCGATACGCTCGACGCCGCGCGCACTTTCGATCTCGACCTCGGTCACGCGCTCATCGCCCGATGCAGCACGCACCCAGGTGCCGCTGCGATACGGCACGCCGGCCAGACGCGTACGCAGCCCGGCGGCTTGTATCAGCTTGGACGGCCAGCGCCACAGCTGCATCGCGAAGCCGCGCAATTGCGCCGCCGGCGCTTGTTCGCAGATCGCCAGCACCTGCGCGCCATGCGCCTGCAGCGTCGCCGCCGCGGCCAGCAACAGCGGACCGCTGCCGGCGACCAGCACGCGCTTGCCGGCGATCGGCCAGCCTTGCTTGACCAACGCCTGCAATGCGCCGGCGCCGGTCACGCCCGGCAAGGTCCAGCCCGGAAACGGCAGCAGCAGTTCGCGCGCGCCGGTCGCCAGCACCAAGGCGCGGTAACGCAGTTCCATCGCCGTGCCGGCGTGCTCGATCAGTACGTGCCCGGGCCGCGCCGCGACCACCTGCGCTTGTTGCAGGCATCGGATATCGGGTCGCGCCGACACTTCGGCGAAGGCCGCACGCGCCGTCGCGACCGCAGGCTTGCGCAGATCCTGCCGCCACACTTGCCCGCCCGCGCGCGGCTGCATGTCGACCAGCACCACCTTCGCGCCGTGCGATGCGGCCGCGCATGCCGCGGCCAGCCCGGCCGGACCGGCGCCGATCACCAGCACGTCGCAGTGCTCAGTCATCGCACCGCACCTGCATGCCCTCGCGCGCGACGGTCAGGCAGGCGCGCTGGTGCGCGGCGCCGTCGATCGTCACCCTACATTCGAAACACACGCCCATGCCGCACAAGGGCGCGCGCGGCTGGCCCGAACGCGAGCGGCGAAACCGCGGTGCGACTTCGCTGCTGGTGGCGATCGCCGCGGCGACGCTGGCCCCGGCCGGCACTTCGACCGCGACGCCGTCGATATGCAGATGCACGCTCGGCTCGCTCATTGCAGCGCACGCGAAGGCAGGAACGGCATCGGATCGATCGCCGGCGCTCGGCCGAGCACCTGGTCGATCAGCAACTGCGCGGTACCCAGCGCGGTGGTCACGCCCAGGCCCTCGTGGCCAGCGGCGACCCAGGTGTGCGCGCGATCGGCGACCGCGCCGATATACGGCCGGCCGTCGAAGCTGGTCGGGCGGAATCCCGTCCACACCCGCAGCGCCTGTAATTCGCGCAGCATCGGCAGGAACGCGAATGCGCGTTCGAGCATGCGCCGCAGCATCGCCGGCGATACGTCGCGATCGTCGACGCCGAACTCGCGCGAGGACCCGATCAGGATCTGCCCGGTCGGACGCGGTTGCACATTGAACGCGACACTGCTGTCGGCATCGCCATGCGCGCTGTCGGCGTAACCCAGTTCCAGCAATTGGTGATGCACGCGCCCCGGGTAACGCTCGGTGATGACCAGATGGCCCTTGCGCGAACGCATCGGCAATTGCGGCAGCAACTCGGGCACGGCGCAACCGGTCGCGACCAGCACCGGGCCGATCAGCGTGGAGCCGTCGTCCAGGCGCACGCCGTCGGCGCTCAACGCGACCGCGCGCCGACCCAGCACACAGCTCGCACCGCCGGCGCGCGCCAGGCCGAGCAGGTGCAGCGCGACCCGCGGCGGATACACCACCGCTTCGTCGGCCACCAGCATGCCGCCGCACAGGCCGGCGACCAACGCAGGCTCCAGGCGATACAACTCATCGGCATCGATCCGTCGCGCGACCACGCCGGCCGCGGCCAGTCGTGCGATCTTCGCCGGAACGCCGGCGAACTCGCTCGCTTCGCGCGCCACCCACAAGGTGCCGCAGCGGCTGAATTCGGCCTCGGGCAAGCTCGCGAAACGTTCCCACAAGCCCAGCGAATAACGCGACAGCGCCAGTTCGGCCGGATCGTCGTCCATCGCCACCAGATGCCCCATCGCCGCCGCGGTCGCACCGCCGCCGACCGCGCCGGATTCGACCACGGCCACGCGCAGCCCTTCGCGCACGGCGAGTTCGGCGCAGGCGGTGCCGACAATGCCGGCGCCGATCACGATGAGGTCGAAGGCCGCCATCGCTCAGCGCGCCACCACGCCCCAGGCGAAGGGATCGTTGTCGTCGATCAGCAACTGCGCGCGCGCGGTGATGTAGGCGCTGCCGGTGATGGTCGGCAGCACGCCGTGTTCGCTCACGCGATAACGGCCTTCGAACACGCTGCCGAGCACGCTTTCCTGTCGCCACACCGCGCCCGGCGCGAGTTTGCCGTCGGCGGCCAGGCACGCCAGCTTGGCGCTGGTGCCGGTGCCGCAGGGCGAGCGGTCGTAGGCCAGGCCCGGGCACAGCACGAAGTTGCGCCCGTCGACACCGGGCGTGAGTGAGGCGGTTTCCAGTTCGATGTGATCGATTTGCGCGCCGTCGGCGCCGGTGATGCCGGCCGCCACCAGGGCGTGGCGGATCGCTTCGGCGTACGCGGTCAATTCGCGTTGCGTGGCCAGCGAAATCTCGCGCGAGGTCTTGGCGATATAGAACCAGTTGCCGCCCCAAGCGACATCGCCGCTGACTTCGCCGTAGCCCTCGACCTGCACGCTGACGTTGGCGGCATGGCGCCGGCTTTCGACGTTGTCGATCGACACGCGCCCGTCCGCGTGCAGTTCCGCGCCGACCGTGCCGACCGGCGTTTCGATCCGGTGCCGCCCCGGCGCGATCCGTCCCAGATGCTGCAAGCTGCGCACCAGCCCGATCGTGCCGTGCCCGCACATGCCCAGGTAACCGACGTTGTTGAAGAAGATCACCCCGGCGCAGGCGTCGGCCGCCTGCGCCGGCAACAGCAGCGCGCCGACCACCGTGTCCGAGCCGCGCGGCTCGCAGGCGATCGCGCTGCGCCAATGATCGAACTGGTCGCGGAAGCGTTCGCGCTGTTGCGCCAGGCTGCCGGCGCCCAGATCGGGGAATCCGGAGATCACCACGCGGGTGGGTTCGCCGCCGGTGTGCGAGTCGATGATGTCGAGGCTGTGCATGCGTCCATGCTCGCGGCCGGGGCCGGACGCGGTCTAGCGCAGCTTGCCGGCGCCGGATGCGGAATTCGGCATAATCGATCCACCGCCGGTCCGGCCCTCTCCCGCCACCATGCCCTCGCCCACCGCCAGCCTCAACGACGCATCCGTCCGGATCGACGCCGGACTGATGCAGACCCTGTGCGACGCGTTGCCGGACGTGGTGTTCTTCGTCAAGGACGCCGCCGGCCGCTACACCCACGCCAACCTGACCCTGGTGCGGCGCCTGGGCCTGAAGCGGCGCGAGGACGTGATCGGGCGCGCGGTCACCGACGTGTTTCCCGCGCGTCTGGGTGGGCGCTATGCCTTGCAGGACCGGCGCGTGCTCGCCGGCGACATCATCGAGAACCAGCTGGAAGTGCATCTGTATCCGAACCGGCAGCCGGGCTGGTGCCTGACCGGCAAACGGCCGCTGCCCTTGTCCGACGGCGGCTGCGGACTGGTCGGCCTGTCGCGCGACCTGGGTGCGCCCGACGGACGCGATCCCACCTACGAACGCCTGCGCCGGGTCACCGAACACATGCAGCAGCATTACGCCGGGCCGCTGCGCGTCACCGCGCTGGCGCAACTGGCGAACCTGTCGGTGGCGCAGTTGGAGCGGCATTTCCAACGCGTGTTCCAGCTGACTCCGCAGCAGGGTTTGACCAAGCTGCGGATCGAGGCGGCGATGCATCATCTGCGCGGCGACGCCAGCATCGCCCAGGTCGGATTGGCCTGCGGTTTTTCCGATCAAAGCGCGTTCGCGCGGCAGTTCAAGGCGACGGTGGGGATGGCGCCGCGCGATTATCGGGCGTTGCGGGGCGATCTGGATCGCGAGGACTGATAAGGACGGCGCGCGCATCGAGCGGTTCGAATCGAGCCGATCGATTGCGACTTCGGCATCGAATACTTCGCGGCGATCTGAGCGAAGAGCGTCGGGGCTGAAAGCCCCTCCCACAAAAGATTGCGTCGCTACGAGGTTTCTTGTGGGAGGAGCTTGAGCCCCGGCGCTGTTCGCTCAGACTCGGTTGGACCAGCCTGTTTCAATCCCACAAGGTTCACTCACTCACGCAGCCGCCCGCTGTCCTCGAACGCACCCACCACCGCATCGCTCAAGCGCCGCGCGAGCGTTCCATCCGGGTCCAGGTCCGGATCGAAGATCGTCAGTTCCATGCCGATCGCCTTGGGGCTGGCCAGCAACGAGGCCAGCAGCGCGCGCAGTTGTTCGAAGTCGAGCCCATCGGGGTTAGGCGAATCCACCGCCGGCATCACCCGCTCGGCGAGTACGTCGGCATCGACATGGATCCAGTAGCCCTGCGTCGGCATCGCTTCCAGGCGGGTCCGCGCGCGCTGGCCGGCCTGGCGCGCGCCGTCGCGACGGATCGTGTCGGCGTCGATGCTGTGAATCCCCGAGCGCTCGAAGCTTTCGAATTCGTAATCGCGCCGATCCTCGTCGGTGACGACCAAGCCCAGATGCACCACATTCTCGCCGCGGAAATACGGCGATTGCCCGCGCATGTCCGACAGCGCCATCGGTCCGTGGCCGGTGGCCAATCCCAGGTCGAGTCCGGCCGCGGTGAAATAGCCCTGATAACGTCGACGATCGCGCACGAACGAGAAATCGTCGTGCGCATCGACGAAGGCCAATCCGTAGCGGCCGCGTTGCTTCAAGGCCAGACCGCTGCCCAGCAGCACGCTGCAATCGCCGCCGAGCACCAGCACGAACTGCCCGCGCTGCAACCAAGGCGAAAGACGATCGGCGAGGGTCTGACTGTATTCGGCGATCGCCGCACCGTTGCGGAAACCGGTCGCGTGATCGGGCTCGGGCGAATACGCCGGCGCCGCGACCCGGCCGCCATCGTGCGCGCGCAGACGCGGCAGCAGACCGGTTGCGCGCAGCGCGTCGGGCATGCGCCGCACACCGGGCTCCGCGCCGGGCCGAGGCGGGCGCAGGCCGAGATTGCTCGGCGCATCGATAAGCACGAGGGTCGATGGGGTCGGCATGGGGGTCTCGGGTTCGGGTCGAGCAGGCCCGGTAGATGCGTCCACGGGCGCATCCAAGGCTGCGCAAGCACAGGCGGCGAGCGCCGCGCATAACAGCCAGGCACCGAACAGCGACCGTTCGCGGATGGAGCGCATGCCGATAACCTTTAAATGGTTTTTCAAAGGTTATTGATTCGAACCAAAACCTGTCAATTCGTTTTTGACAGTTACCGACCGACGGTCGCGGCGATCCGGCTGCCGCGCGCCACCGGCAAAGCCGGCGCAGTGCGGTAGCATTTCCGCCGATCCGCGCCGCCCGGCGCCACCCAGGAAGATCGATGGCAATCGCACTGAATCGGCGCGCCGCGCCACGGCTCGGACCGGCGCTGGCTGGGTTGGGTCTGCTCGTGGCCGCCGCCGCGCTGATACCGGCGCACAGCGCAGCGCTCGAACCGGTGCTGCAGGCGCCGGTCGAAGCGCGCGTGCCGTGGGCGCCGGCCGCGGTCGCGGCCACCGACGGCGCCGGCCACCTCGCCTACGAACTGCACCTGAGCAACTTCTACCGCGACACCGGCGTGCTGCGGCTCAAGCGTCTGACCGTGTACGCCGACGACGGCGACACCCCGCTCGCGGATTTTCAGGGCGAAGCCCTGCAGCGCATCGCTATTCCGCGCGCGCCCGAGGGCGCCAAGCCCGAGGACGGCGTCGCGATCGGCGGCGGCCTGCGCGGCGAGGCGTTCGTCTGGCTGACCCTGCCGGCCGGACGCCCTGCGCCGACGAGCCTGCGCCACCGCATCGAATTCGAAACCACGAAAGGTGCGAAACTGTGGGTCGACGGCGCGCGGGTCGCGCTCGCCACCGCCGCGCCGGTCGTCCTCGGCCCGCCCTTGCGCGGCGGCCAATGGCTCGCCTACGAAGGCCCGTCGAATTCGCAATCGCATCACTGGGGCAGCCTGGTCGCGGCCAATGGCGAGGTCACCATCCCGCAGCGCTATGCGCTCGATCTGATCGGCCTGGATGCGCACGGCCATGCCATTCGCGAGGGCGCCGGCGAGCCGCGCAAGACCAAGCATGCCGACTGGATCGGTTACGGTGCCGACGTGCTGGCCGTCGCCGACGGTATCGTGCGCGTCGCGCGCGACGGCGAGGGCGAACATGCGCCGCTGTCGCCGCAATCCGAACCGTCCGCGCTGAGCGCCGACACGCTGTACGGCAACTACGTAATCCTGGAGATCGCGCCGCAGACCTACGTGCATTACGCGCACCTGCAACGCGGCAGCGTGGCGGTGAAGACCGGCGAACGCGTGCGCCGCGGCCAGAGCCTGGGCCGGCTCGGCCAGTCCGGCAATACCGGCGGGCCGCATCTGCATCTGCACGTGTCGAATGCGCCGACCTTCGAGCAGTCCGAAGGCCTGCCGTTCGTGTTCGACGCTTTCAGCTACTCCGGTACGCGGTCGATCGATCAGGTGCTCGATTCGACCTCGGCGTTCGACGCTAGGCCGCAAGCGCGGCAGGCGCAGATGCCGCTGGACAATGCGGTGATCGGGTTCGACCTCAAGCCCTGAATGGTAACCGCCTTTGTGGGAGGGCCTTCAGGCCCGATGCCTTTCGCTCAGGTCGCAATGTCTGAGCGGACAGCGTCGGGGCTAAAGCCCCT
Source organism: Lysobacter capsici (assembly GCF_018732085.1). NCBI lineage: Bacteria > Pseudomonadati > Pseudomonadota > Gammaproteobacteria > Lysobacterales > Lysobacteraceae > Lysobacter > Lysobacter capsici. The sequence continues at coordinate 5,394,197 of NZ_CP076103.1, forward strand.
CCCACGAGACCTCGCTCCACCCAAAATCCCCTCGCAACGATGTCGAGCGACTGACCTCAGTAACGATCGTTCAAGGCGAAGATCGGCTTGCGGTCCTTCCACTTGCCGTTGGTGAAGTCCGGGAACTCCAGGGTCTTGTGTTCGGCGATCGACTGTTCCGACAGCGGCGTGATCGCGCTCCAGGCGATCGCGTCATAGATGTCGATCGGCATCGGTGCATCGGCCTTGAGCGCCTCGACGAAGGCATGGATGACGAAGAAGTCCATGCCGCCGTGACCGGCATCGGCGGCGGCGCTGGCGAAGCGCTGCCACAGCGGGTGATCGTACTTGGCGAACCAGTCGTCGGCCTTGTCCCACTTGTGCGGCTGGCTCTTGCCTTCGATATGGATCGAATCGTTGACGTCCATCCACAGGCCGTCGGTGCCCTGCACGCGGAACCCCAGCGAATACGGCCGCGGCAGCGAGGTGTCGTGCTGCAGCACGATGGTCTCGCCGTTTTCGCACAGCAGCTGAGTGGTGACCATATCGCCGAGTTTGAACTTGACCTTCGCGTTCGGATGCTCCGGCCCGGCCTTCTTGACGATGTAATCGTGCAGGCCGCGCGGCTTGCTCGAGAACGCGCTCAGATGGGTGAAACGGTTGCCGCGATGGATGTCGATCGCCATCGCGCACGGGCCGATGCCATGGCTCGGATACAGATCGCCGTCGCGCTTGACCGAATGCTCGGTGCGCCAACGCGCTTCCGACCACGCCTTCGGGCCGAACTCCACGCCGCTGCCGTAGGGCTGGTCGGGATTGCCGCTGTTGAACTTGACCCCGCGCAGATCGTGCTGGTAGCCGCCCTGCAGATGCACGATCTCGCCGAACAGGCCTTGCCGCACCATGTTGAGCGCGGCCAGCACGTCGCGGCGATAGCACACGTTTTCCAGGAGCATGTACGGCGTGCCGGTGCTCTGCTGGGCGCGCAGCACCTGCCAATGATCGTCGAGGGTGAGGCCGGCGACCACCTCGCAACCCACCGCGACCTTCGCCTGCATCGCCGCGATCGCCTGCGCGGCGTGGAATTCCCACGGCGTGGCGATGATCACCGCGTCCAGCCCGCCCTTGGCCAGCATCGCGCGGTAAGCGTCGAGGTCGCCGTCGGCGCCGTAGGTCGCGGGCTTGGCCTTGCCGGCCTTGGCGATCATCGCCAGCGAACGATCGAGCATGATCGGCTCGACATCGCACAACGCAGTCACTTCCACGTCCTCGCGGCGCAGCAGCTCGGTCAGATGGACCTGGCCGCGCATGCCCACGCCGATCAGGCCGATCCGCAGCTTCGAACGGGTGCGCGCGAACGCCGGAGTGAACGCGCTGCTGGCCAGCAGCGTGCTCGCGGTCGCGGAGGTGGCGAGAAAATCGCGTCGGTTCATGCAGATGCCTCGATCGGTGCGGTGGAGTGAAGGCCGGAGGATTCAAGTACGGTGGGCGAGGCGAAGTGTCTGGCGGACGATGGCTTCGATCCGGATCTTTCGATCTGCCCTCGTCCGCGCGCGTTTACTGTCGAATGTATTTACCCGGTTTCCGAATTAGCCTCAGGCCGCACAATGCATAAATACAAGCCTGTTTGCTAGTCTTTGATCGCAATACGAAAGATGATTTTTTTGGCTTCGCCGAAACGAAAGATGTGACGCCGCCCGGCTTGTGTGCTCAAGCCGGGCGCGCACGATCAGCGCCCCGGATCGACGCCTGACTGATGGCCGATGCGGTTGCTGGCGGCCGAACTTACCCTGGAGCACCGCGATGAATGGAGCAGTCCGATGAACGACGCGCTGCGCGAGCTCGCGCAACAGTGGCTGCACCCCGGCACCAAGGGCCTGGCCCTGCAGCGGCCGCTACGCCAAGACACGCTCGGCGAATTGGGCCTCAACGTGCTCGACGGACTGCTGTCCTATCCGGTCGCGGTGCTGCGGCAATCCACGCTGGATCACAACATCGCCTGGATGCGCGACTTCGCCGAACGCGCCGATGCGTTGCTCGCGCCGCACGGCAAGACCACGATGAGCCCGCAGTTGTTCCAGGCCCAACTCGACGCCGGCGCCTGGGCGATCACCCTGGCGACGATCCCGCAACTGCGCGTGGCCCATCGCTTCGGCGTCAAGCGGGTGCTGCTAGCCAACCAGCCGGTGGCGATCGCCGACATCGAAAGCCTGGCCGCGCTGCTGCGCGACGAGGCCGATTTCCAGGCCTGGGTGCTGGTCGATTCCAGCCCCGGCGTGCAGCGCTTGAATCAGGTGATGCAGCACGTCGCGCCGCAGCGGCGCCTGCCGGTGCTGATCGAACTCGGCGCCGAGGGCGGACGCGCCGGTGTGCGTGGCCTCGATGCCGCGACGCAGCTCGCGCGCGAGGTGCATGCGGCTTCGCATCTGTCGCTGGCCGGGATCGAAGGCTACGAAGGCCTATGGGTCGGCGGCGATCGCGATGCCGACCTGCAACGCGTGCAATCGTTGTTGAGCCGGATGGTCGCACTGACCCGACGCTGCGATGCCGAACACTTGTTCGACGGCGACGAGATCCTGATCAGTGCCGGCGGCTCGGCCTATTTCGATTTCGTCGCCGATGCGTTCAACACCGTGGGCGATACCTCGCGTCCGCTGCGCCGGGTACTGCGCTCGGGCTGCTATCTGACCTCGGACCACGGTTTCTACCATGGCTTGCAGCAGGAAATGCGCACCCGCCACGACGCCAGTTTCCGCCACGGCCTGCAACCTGCGCTGGAGGTATGGGCGATGGTGCAGTCGCGCCCCGAACCCGGGCTGGCGCTGCTGACCCTGGGCAAGCGCGACGCGTCCTACGACATCGACCTGCCGCGTCCGCTGAGCTGGCATCGCCCCGGGCACGCGGCGCCACGTCCGATGCGCGATGCGCGCATCGTCAAGATGAACGACCAACACGCCTATCTGGAACTGCCGGCCGAGCATCCGCTGCAGGTCGGCGACCTGGTCGGCACCGGCATCTCGCATCCATGCACCACCTTCGACAAGTGGCCGCTGATGCTGCTGACCGACGACGGTTATCGCGTCACCGGGGCGATCAATACGTTGTTCTGAACAACAACGTGCCGTGTCCGACGACCGTATCGCGGTGATCGGCGACGCACTCGCCGGCCTGCGTTCATCCGAATGCAAGATCGGCGAAACGGCATCGACCGATCGGGTCTACCAGACCGCGCCCGACGTGCTCACACCGGCTCGCCGCTGAGGCGGCATCCTCGCGATGCGCAGCGGCGCGAGCCTGCGCATCGATGAGGTGTGCGTTGCATGGGCGGCCTGTCGTTACACGAGGCGCGGCCCGACCGCCTCAGTCGTTGGGTCGGTGCGCGTAGCTGATCGCGCGAGTGACTTGCCAGCGCTCGCCGACGCGATGCCAGACCAGGATGAATTCGCCGCGCCCGGCGCAGGTGGTTTCGCCGGTCGCGCAGAAGCGGTGTTCGCCGATTTCCATCGCGCCGAAATCCTTGATCGGGTACACCCGCAAGGTCCCCGGAATCAACTCGCGGCGGAATTTTCCGCATACGTTCTTGCGCACGTTGACCAGCATTTCCTCGCGCGTCCAGGTGACGCCGCCGTTGTCGTGATAGAACTCGACCTTCTCGTCGTACAGCGCGCGATGGCGCTCGAACTGGGCCGGATCGTCGCAGTGATTGAACGAATCGAACATCTGCGTGTCCAGCGCGGCGACGGTGTCGTACAGGGCGCCGCCTTTTGCGGGGTCGCCTTTGGTGGCCTCGCTATCGGGCGCGGCGGACTTGGCCGTTTCGACCGAGGCCGTGGGGCTGGCGACCGCCTTTGCCGGCGGCGCGGCGAGCGCGGAACCGGCGATGCCGGCGCAGAGCATCGCGGTCAGGGCCGCGGCTGGAACGAGTCGGTTCATCACGGGATCTCGGGTGGTGGATCGGCGCACCTTACGGCCGGCGCGAGGCGCGCGCCTGTGCCATTCGACACCACGTGACAGGTCACTTTCTTGGGCTGGACCTTGGCTTGGCTTTGGCTTGGCCTTGGCGTTGGCTCGATGATTGAAGCCGCGCAGTTCATCCAGCGCTGCGAAGCCACCAACTCGCGTTAGCAACAGCACACCCGGAGGGCGGCGCACAGGGATGTGCGCCGTGCGCCACCGGGACAGGATGTCCCGTGTGGCGCATGCCCGCGTCTGCTCCGCACTTGCGGGCTCTTGATTCACAACAAAGCGTTTTTCTTTGGTTACCTTTCTTTTGTCGCTTTTGACAAAAGAAAGTAACTCGGCCGCTTGCGGACGAAAGCCTTTGATCTTGCCTCTGGCTTAAAAAGCTCTAGAGCTTCAAAGCTCTAAAATCTTTAGAAGCTTCCAGCAGGATCAAAAGCTTCCGCCGCTGAAGCGGCGGGTCACTTTCTTTTGTCTAAAGCAACAAAAGAAAGGTAACCAAAGAAAAATGCTTTGTTGTGAATCAAGTGCCCGCAAGTGCGGAGCCGACGCGGGCACGCGCCACACGGGACATCCATGTCCCGGTGGCGCGCGACGCGCATCCATGCGCGTCGCCCTCCGGGTGTGCTGTTGTTCTCGCGAGTTACAAGCGTCGCAGCGCTGGATGGACTGCGCGGCTTCAAGCCCAAGCCGGGGCTACATGGCCTACCTGTAGGAGCGGCGCAAGCCGCGACCGCGGGAATGCGGCTACGGCGCAGGTTACGAGGTTGTCGTCATGGCGCGGACGCGGCTTGCGCCGCTCCTACAGGCGGCCGATTGGAAAAACGATGCGAACTGCCAGATCGTTCGATGGGATGACGGACATCTTCGCAATTGAAGCGAAAGCCGCCGGATCACGATGGGCAACGAAGAAACGGATGCGAAGGACATGCCTGCCTCCGCTGCGATGCAGGCGCATTCCCACATGCATCAACGCGTCGGTTCCCGCCCGCTCTGGGTGGATACCACGCTCGCATCGTTGCGGGCAACGTCGTCGCTGATCACACGCGGTCCGTCGACGCCCGGCAACGCCGTCATGCCGGCCGCGGGCAAAACCTCCACTGCCGCCGCATCAACCACCGACTCGCCCTCCTCGAGCATCGCTTTGCGCACCTCGGCGAGCATCGGCAGGATGTTGTAGAACGAATTGGCGACCGACTTGCGCCCCAAGGCGCTGTAGCGGTCGCCCTGGGTCAGCGCGAACCAGGTCGCCGCGTGCAGCGCGTGGATGGCGCGGCGGGTCTGCGGACTGCCCGCGGGGGTGGGGTCGAGGCTCATCTTGCGCTCCTGGGTGGCCGCTGAAGTCGCGGAGTACAGACTAACCGCACGCCAGATCAGATCCTGCGACTGGCTGTGCCGGTACGCACGAAAACGCGCATCGGGGCCGATCCATGATCGCGGCGGCGCTGCGTGTCATCGCCTGCGAACGCGCAATGGGAGTCTGCAGACCCGGCGGCGCAGGTGGCGCCGCGTTGCGCACAAGGATGCGAGCGTCATGAGCGATCTGATCGACCAGGCCCAGTTGTTCGAGGCCATCAACCTGGCCCAGTCCCTGCAGGCGCGCCGGCAGGCCGCGGACACGCTGGTGCGGCCGGCGCCGGCCGGCTACTGCCTCAGCCAGACCTGCCTGGAGCCGTTCGACGGCGAACCCGAGCGGCTGTATTGCGGCCCGGCCTGCGCGCAATCGCATCACCAGCAGATGCAGCGCGACCGGCACCGGCCGCGGCGCGGTTGAGCGCCGCGGCAAATACGTCGCTACGCCGGGCGAGTAGCATGGAGGCATGGTCAAACATGCCGGTTCGGTGTTTTCCGTCGATGTGACCGGTCTGCAGGCGCAGGCCGGGCAGCCGGCGTACGCGCGGATCTGCGAACGCATCCGCGGCGCGATCGTCAGCGGCGCGCTGCCGCCGAACGCGCGCCTGCCGTCGAGCCGCACCCTCGCCCAGGACCTCGGCGTGGCCCGCAACACCGTCGACTGGGCGCTGGATCAACTGGTGGCCGACGGCTACATCGTGCGCCGCCGCGGCGCCGGCAGTTTCGTCGCCGCGCAGCTGCCCGAACGCGACGTGATGCCGCTCGCGCGCGCGATGAAAACGCAGGCCGACGCCACGCCGCGCCGCCTGTCGCAACGCGCGAACGCGTTGCGCGCGTATCCGGGCCACTACGCCTCCGCGTCGGCGCAGGCGTTCACGCCGTCGCTGCCACCGATCGATCTGTTTCCGCGCGACGTATGGAATCGCCTGCTGCTGCGCGAAGCCGGCAAGGCTGGCGGCGAGTACTGGGAATACGGCGCGAGCAACGGCCTGCCGGCGCTGCGCAGCGCGATCGCCGCGCACGCGTCGGCGATGCGCGCGGTGCGTTGTTCGCCCGAGCAGGTGATCGTGGTCACCAGCACCCAGCAGGCGGTGGAACTGGCCGGCAAGGTGGTCGCCGATCCGGGCGATCGCGCCTGGTGCGAAACGCCGGGGTATCAGCCGGTGCAGCACTGCCTGCGCGCGGTCGGCGTGGAGGTGGTGACGGTGCCGGTCGACGAACACGGACTGGATGTCGCGGTCGGCGTGGCGCGCGCGCCCGATGCGCGCCTGGCCTATGTCACGCCCGCGCATCAGTACCCGCTGGGCTGCGAGATGTCGCTGCCGCGGCGCGAGGCCTTGCTCGCGTGGGCGCGGCAGTACGACGCCTATGTGATCGAGGACGACTACGACGGCGACTACCGCTATCAAGGCCGCCCGATCGCCTCGCTGCAGGGCCTGGACGATGCCGGCCGGGTGATCTATGTCGGCAGCTTCAACAAGATCCTGTTTCCGGGGCTGCGCATCGCTTATGCGATCGTGCCCGAACCCCTGGTCGCCGCCTTCGTCGACGCCAAGCACACCGCCGACGGCCACACCGCGCTGCTGACGCAGGGCGTGCTCGCCGCGTTCATCCACGAAGGCCATCTCGCCCGTCATCTGCGCAAGACCCGGACGATCTACGACGAGCGACGCCTAGCGTTTCTCCAACAGGCGCGCGCGCTGGACGACGTGCTGGCCTTCGGGCCGGCCATCGCCGGCATGCACGTTGCGGCGTGGTTCAAGGGTGCGATGCAAATTGACGACCGCGCCGTCGCCGAGGCCTGCGCGCGCGAAGGCATCGTGGTGCATCCGCTGTCGAAATACGGCCGCTGCGAACAGCCGCCGCACCCACACGGCGGACTGGTGTTCGGCTTCGCCGGCGCGACGCCGGCGCGGACGCGTTCGGGACTGCAGACAGTGCGGCGCGCGATCGACGCGGCCCGCGCCTGAGCCGAGGAACGCGCGATCAGATCGCGATGTCGTGCGCCGACGCCTGCTGCACCGTCACCCGATCGCGGCCGCCGGCCTTGCTCGCATACAGCGCGGCGTCGGCGCGTTCGAGCAACTGATCGAAACTTTCGCCCGGGCGCAGCTCGGCCACGCCCAGGCTCAGGCTCAGCGGCAGAACCCGGCCGTTGATGCTCGGCGGATTGGCGCTGATGGTGCGGCGCAGATGCTCGGCCACCACCAGGCCCTGCTCCAGGCGCGTGCCCGGCAGGCCGACCAGGATTTCGTCGCCGCCGTAGCGGCCGCACAGGTCGGTCGCGCGCAGCCGGTTGCGGGTGCGTTCGGCGACCGTGCGCAGCGCTTCGTCGCCGGCGCTGTGGCCGTGTTCGTCGTTGATGCGCTTGAAGTGGTCGATGTCGAAGAACACCACGGTCAACGGCCGCGAGGCGCGATGCGCTTCGATGATCGCCTGGCGCATGCCTTCCTCGATCGCCGCGCGGGTCATCACGCTGGTCAGGCGGTCGTAGGTGGCGCGGTGCTTGGCGCTGTCGTGATCGCGGCGCAGCTGCTGCAGCTTCGCCGCCAGGCCGAGCAGCAGGCCCAGGCCGCCGAGCACCAGCCCGACCGGGTAGGCGTATTCGAGCCAGCCGTACGACGGCCACCAGCGCTGATACGCGCCGACCAGCACGATCAACACCGCCATCAGCGGCGTCCACGCCAGCATCAGGAAGTAGGCTTCGCGCTGGCGCCGGCCGATCGCCACCGCGCTGGCGTAGACGATCGCGCCGATCACCACCAGCAGCACCACGTTGCCGAACGAGGCGCTGGCCCGCCAGGTGTGGATCATCGACACCAGCAACAGGCCGCCGAGCAGCCAGCTGCACAGGTTGAGCAGCTTCGCCACCGGCGCCTGGGTCGCGCGCAGGTCGAGGAAGAACATCAGGAAGCGCACGCTGGCCAGTACCGCGGCGGTGTTCAGCACGACGTTGGTGCGCCGGTCCGGCATGATGTCGCCGAGCCACGGAATCATCCGCGTCTCGCCGCCCTCCACCGCCAGGTTCAGGGTCTGCACCACCAGGGTTAGGCACAGGTAGGCGTAGCCGCGCTCCTTCAGGCCGATCCAGAAACCGAACGCGAGCAGCGCGATCACCCCGAGCGCGGTCAGCACCACGCTGCGCAGGGCGATGTGGCTCATGTCCTGGCGATGCACCGCGTCCAGCGGCATCACCAGCAGGGTCGAGGCGGTGACGTCGGCGGCCGCGGCGCGCAGGTAGATCACCTCGCCCTTGTGCAGGCCGCCTTCGAGCGGAAACACCAGGAACCGCGAGGAGTGACGGAAGTCCGCGGCCTTGCCGTGGATCGAGCGGCGCACCGGCGAGGTCGCGCCCACGCGCCAGATGCCGACGAACTTGCGGTAGGGCTGGGTCAGCACCAGTTGCGGCGCGTTGTCGCCGGGCACGTCCTGGGTGGAGACCAGCCGCCACCAATGCCAGTTGCGATCGAGCACGGCGATCTCGTTGCCCTGCACCGGCACGAAGCGCGCGTCGTAGTCGCCGGCCAGCACGCGCGCGGGCGGCGGATCGGTCGACGGCTCCAGGCGCGACAGGGCGAACGGCTGCGCCGATGCCACCGCCGCGGCCGTCAGACCGAGCAGGATCAGCGCGAGCTGCCAGATGGAGCGCCAGAACCGGTGCATTGCCTTGCGAACACTTCCCCCTAAACCCCGCCGAGCATAGCCCAGGCACCCTCGCCCAGACCTTGCGCCACGGCCCGGCTCGGAGCCAGGACTGCGACCGGGATTGCAATCGCGGGCACCGGTCGCGCCGGTTCGCGGCCGCTCAGCGGCGGTAGCGCGCCGCGGTCAGCCCGTCCAGGCTGATCTGCGGCGCGCGGCCGGAAATCAGGTCGGCCATCACCCGCCCGGTGCCGGCCGCCATCGTCCAGCCCAGGGTGCCGTGACCGGTGGCGAGGTACAGATTCGAATACGGCGTCTCGCCGAGCACCGGCGTGCCGTCGGGCGTCATCGGCCGCAGCCCGCTCCAGAATTCGACGCGGCAAGTATCGCCGCCGTGCGGGAACAGATCGGTCAACACATGCAGCAGGGTGTTGCGCCGCGCGTCGTGCAGGCGGCCGTCGTAACCGGCCAGTTCGGCGGTGCCGCCGACCCGGATGCGATCGCCCAGGCGGGTCACCGCCACCTTGTGGGTTTCGTCCATGATCGTCGATTCGGGCGCGTGCGCCGGATCGGCGATCGGCACGGTGATCGAATAACCCTTGACCGGATACACCGGGATGCGGATGCCGATCGGCGCGAGCAGCAACGGCGAATAACTGCCCAAGGCCAGCAGGCAGGCATCGGCCTGCAGCACGCCGGCATCGGTCTGCACGCCGGTCATCTTCTCGCCCTGAGTCTGCAACGCCTGGATGTTCACGCCGAAACGAAACTCCACGCCCAGCGCTTGCGCCATGCGCGCCAGAGTCTGGGTGAACTTGAAGCAGTCGCCGGTCTCGTCAAAGGGCAGCCGCAGCGCGCCGACGAACTTGTGCCTGACCTGCGCCAGCGCCGGCTCGTAGCGGACGTAGTCGTCGCGCCCGAGCAGTTCGAAGGCGACGCCGTGCTCGCGCAGGATCTCGATGTCCTTGCCGCTGTCGTCGAGCTGCTTGTGGGTGCGGAACAATTGCAGCGTGCCCTGCTGGCGATCGTCGTAGCCGATGCCGGTGTCGGCGCGCAGCTCGCGCAGGCAATCGCGGCTGTACTCGGCCAGCCGCACCATGCGCGCCTTGTTGACGCGGTAACGCGCTTGGGTGCAGTTGCGCAGCATGGCCATGCACCAGCCCAGCATCGCCGGGTCGAGCAGGTTGCCGATCACCAGCGGGCGGTGCCGCATCGCCAGCCATTTGATCGCCTTCAGCGGCACGCCCGGCCCGGCCCACGGTGCGGCGTAGCCCGGCGACACCTCGCCGGCGTTGGCGAAACTGGTTTCCATCGCCGGCGCCGCCTGGCGATCGACGACGGTGACCCGATGGCCGGCCCTGGCCAGGTAGTACGCGGCGGTGGTTCCGATCACGCCGCTGCCCAGAACTAGAACCTTGATGGCCGTCTCCCGCTCGTGCCTGGATCGTGGCACGCGTGCCGCCGTTGAAGGAGCCGCGATCGTAGCAGTTGGCTTTATCGCCCGGCGTTGTCGCCGTTACCGACTCGCGCGACGCCGCAGCATCCACAGCGCCGCCAGCGCCAGCCCCGCACTCAGAAACCGCAGCGAGTTGCCGATCCAGCCGGTCGCCGCGGTGTCGGACACCGCGAACACGGTCCACGCCGCGTTCAACGATACGTGCAGCACCCAGCCGCTCCAGATCGTCTCGCCGTCGAGCGCATCGAGCGCGGCGAACACCAGCGCACCGACGAAGGTGATCGCGAAAAATCTGCAAGGCCATGCCGCCGTCGGCGCCGGCCGACCACCCATGCACCAGCCCGAACACCAGCGCCTGGACCAGATACGCCGCCGGCCGCCGCCACGCCAACGCGCGGCGCACAAACACGAAACCGAAACCGCGGAACACGATTTCTTCGAGCAACGGAAACAACACCGCGAGCATCAACAGATCCAGCGGCGACCATTCGCTCGACACATGGCCCATCCAGGCCAGGCCGATCCAGCACGGCAAGGTCGCCAGCGCGGTCAGCGCCGGGCCTTTCCATCCGTTCCAGCGCAGCCCCAGGTCGCGCGGCAGTTCGGCCCGGCGACGACTCAACCCCATCGCCGCGGCCACCACGATCGCCACCGCCAGCACGTTGTCGAGGATCGAGCCGCCGTAGGCGAACGGCAGGCCCGGAATCTTCAATCCCAGCGCGGCGGCGATGTCGCGGAACTGCAGGGCGACCACCAGCGCCACGACGGCGACGAGGCTGGCGGCGAAGGTTCGCGAAGGACGCGCTGGATTCATGCGATCGATGCTCCGTTCCCTGAGTCGGCCGGAGCATAGACCGGCGCGCGAGGCCCGAAACAGTGACGATAGGCGGGGTATCGAGCGGCCGTTGCCCAATGAGCCGATCGGGCGCTCGATCGGCCGCTTACGGGCGAGCGCCGCCTCGCATCGGCTCGCGAAACCTCAACGGCCGATACGTCGGGGCGGAAGAGGGCTCATCGCGACAGGGATCATGGCGTCCGACTCGTCTTGCCGGCGCGCTCAGCCGAGTTCCTGGGCGAGTCCGATCAGCAGTCCTTCCGGCCCGCGGATGTAGCACAGCCGATACACGTTTTTATAGTCGACCACCTCGCCGACGAGCTGCGCGCCCCGCGCGCGGAGCTTTTCGAGCGTCTGGTCCAGATCGTCCACGGCGAACATCACGCGCAGGTAGCCCAACGCGTTGACCGGCGCGTTGCGATGGTCTTCCACCACCGTCGGCCGCAGAAAGCGCGACAGCTCGAGCCGGCTGTGACCGTCCGGCGTGCGCATCATCGCGACCTCGACATGCTGATCGCCCAGCCCGGTCACACGCCCGGCCCATTCGCCTTCGATCGAGCCCCGCCCTTCGAGCTCCAGGCCGAGTTCGCGAAAGAAATCGATCGTCGCCTCGAGGTCCTCGACGACGATGCCTACGTTGTCCATCCGCTTGAGCGCCATGTTTCCAGTCTCCCAGGTGTCGTTCGGCCTGACCACGGGCTCGGCGCCCGCAACACCTGTGGATGATGCCATGTGGATCCGCGCCCAGACCCAGGCTCGCTTCGCGAAGCGATTGCACGACCGACCTGCCGCCGGCCCGCGAGGACCGGCGGCCGTCGGGCTTGCATCGCACAACGACACCCGCGATGCATCACCCCATGCCGGCGACCGATCGCCGCAACCCGGGCGATTCGGCCGCGGCATGTTCAGCGTTTCACGGCGCCGCGCAGCACAGGCAGTTCTTGCCGTCCGGGGTCAGATCGCCGCCCGGGATGCCGCAGCGCGAGCGGCAGGCGATCGTCTGGCAGCGCGCCTTGAGGCCGTCGCCGCTGGACAGATCGTTGGCGAACACCTGGAAACATCCGAATCCCATGGCGGTCGAGAACAGCGTGGCGATCAGTACGTTACGAATACGGGTATTGCGCTTCATCGTCTTTCTCCCTGATGTTCCGCTCCGCCCTTCCAGGACCGACGCGAACGCGATGGTTCGGGCCGGTGGCGGCCCTGCAATCCGGAGCGGCGCGACCGCCTGTGTCCGGCAACGGGTCGTCCCGACCCGTGAAGCGCCCTGCCTTTCAGGGCGACTCCTTGTTCGCGACCCGCGCGGCGGCGCCGCCGGATCGTTCGGGCTCGTCTAGCGCCGCCAGCACCGCGCGCAGATCCGCCGCTTCGTCGATCACGCCCATGCGCGCGTAGCGCACGCGCCCGTCCGCGCCGATCACCAGCAGCAGCGGCACGCTGTGTGCGCGGAACAGCATCGCGGTGCGCACCTCGGTGTTGGCGATGATCGGAAAATCCAGCGCATGCGCGCGTGCGTAGGCGCCCGCATCGGCGGCGCTCGCGCTGGCCACGCCGATCATCTGCGCACGGCCCTTCGACGCCGCCGGCACCTGCGCGGCGATCGCCTTGACCATCGGCAGCGAAGCCAGGCAATGCGGGCAGGTGGTGCTGAAGAAGTACAACACCTGGTAATCCGCGCGCGGCTCGCCGAGCACGACCGCACCGCCGTCCAGCGCGGTCAGCGCCACCTTCGGCACGTACATGCCGACGAAGGGATCGTTGACCCGCTCGACCAGTCCGCGCCGCTCCTGGCGCAGCTCGCGCAACTGCCAGGCGAGCACCATCACCAGCGCGCAGGCCAGCACCAGGCCCAGGGTCAATACGAGCGACACACCGCGCGCGGGCCTGGACGCAGTCGCCGAGTCGGCGCTGGCACGGCGAACCACCGCGGGAATTTGCCGCGGTCCGGAAGGTGGCGAACTCATGACCCCGCCCGCCGCGCGCCGAGGCCACCGCCCGGATGTGGCGCATGCGCGACGCACGAGGCGATCGCGCGACACCGCGTGCGCGCGAAGAAATTCGATGAAGCCGATAAACCCGCGGCACCCGATGCACGATCGGGTCCGCGATACACGAACCTGGTCAACGCGACCCTCCTTGGCAGATGGCGCCCCCGCGCCGCACGCGGCCGCCGTGTCCCCAGCGCCGCGCCTGAGCCAGGACTATGCCGCAGCCAGCGCCGAGGCACGTGCCGGCGGTCACATATCGCGATCGTGCATGCGGTCGCAGTTGCGTCTCGGCGGGCGCCGGGCGGGCACCGCTCGTAAATGCTCGCACCCCTCGCTCGTATCGCATCGCGAGGTTCGCATCGTCGGTCGCAGCCCCGATGCCATCGCGATGTCGGGTTCCTTGCCCGGGTTGCGAACTACCCGGGGATGCCGTCCGCGGCGGCTCCCATGCCGCGCGCGCCGGGTCCGGCTCCCGAGGGAGTCGTTCCTTTTCACTGTCGTTCCACGGAGATGCGCAATGAAGTATCCGGCACCGTTCGCCGCCGTCGCTCTGGCTTCCGCCTTGGTTTTGACCTGCACGTCCGCGTTCGCCCAAGCCCCGTCCAACAACCCGATGGACGGCGTCGGCGTCGCCCACAACAGCTACGCCGGCTGCGTCGTCGCCCAGGATCCGCGCAGCCAGCGCAACCCGGTCGAGGTCATGATCAACGAGTGCGGCTATCAGACTCAGCGCCCGCGCGACGAAGCCATCGCCTACTACACCGCGTTCGTCGAACAGGCGCATACCGACCGCGCGCTGTCGCTGACCGCCAACCTCGCGCCGTATCGCAAGCACTTCAGCGCCGCGCAATACGCCTACTTCGAAAACGCCGAGCGCATCCTGGCCACCTCGCGCGATGCCGCCGAAGCGAGCAGGAAACTGGTCGATCTGGAAAACGCCGCGGTCAATCACCTGGCCCGCGGCGACACCGACCGGGCCGTGCTCGGTGGGCTGAGCACGCTGCGGCATTCGCTCGAGCTGTGGGGCAATTCCAGCGTGGTCACGGCCGGGCCGATCGAGGTCGCCGCGGCCGATGCGGCGGGCTTCGTCGTCGGTTTCATGATGGCGACCGAAAACAAGCTCGAAGCGGCGGTGGCCAATGCCGTGGCGCAGTCGGTGGCGGCGGCGCTGCGCTGAGGTTTGCGGCGACGGCGATCGGGCCCGGGTTGTCCGGGTCCGATCGTTCGCGGTTGAACCGCAAGCAGGAAATGAGGGCGATCTGATCGAACAGCGTCGGGCTTGAAAGACCCTCCCACAAAGGCCTCGAAGCCCTTCCACAAAGACCTCGTGGCGGCTGAGGGACTGTTGTGCGAGGGCCTTTCAAGCCCGACGCTGTCCGGTCAGGTCGCGGCCTGCGATCGGCCCATGGCCCGCCTCCATCGGCGATGGCATCGGCGATGTCGGGTTTGCCCCCCGAACCACGAACTGCCAGGACGGGGAACTGCATCCGCAGCTTTCCGAACGGCCGGGCGTGGCTGCGACATGGGCGACGACCGGCGACTCACGCCAGGGGAAAGGGCCATGCACAGGAACGCAAAGACACTCACGCCGGCTGCCGCGGCAGCCCATCGTCACGGAGGCCGGTCGCCATGAAATTGCGCATGTTGATGCTGACGGCGGGCGCGACCGCCTGCCTGGTTTTCGTCGCGACGCTGTCCTTGTCGGGCGCCGCGTCCGACGCGGTGGCCGCCGACAAACCCGACCCGTACGGGTTCGAGAACGCGCCCCCGGCGGTGCAGTCGCTGGACCTCACCGCGCTGCCCGAAGGCAGCTCCAGCGAAGGCAATGCCTTGCTGGAAGTGCGCTACGTCCAGGGCCAGGTGCTGCCGGCCACGATCGAACTGACCAAGGACGAACGCAAAGTCGAGCTGCGCGCCAGCGAACACGACCCGATGCTCTACGCCGCTTACATCGACTTCGATTTCGACGAACTGATCCAGGAACAGCAGCGACGCCAGCAACTGGCGCAGACGATCCGTTCGGTGCCGGTGTTCGACGGCCGCGAACTGGTCGCCAACATCGGCCTGAGCTTCCTGGAGCCCAGCGACGTGCAGGCCCGCGTGCGCAGCCATCTGCCGGTGCGGATCCCGTGGGAAACCATCTTCGACGTGCCCGGCCAGATCCATGCGGAGAAGTCGCTGCTGATCACCGACCCGACCGTGGTGCAGGACCCGACCCGCACCTTCGATTACTGCGACAAGAGCGGCGGCCCGAACGGCACCGGCAATCCGAACGGCGCGTGGTCGTTCAAGACCCTGATGACCAACATGTCCAGCCACGCCACCGACAGCGTCGGCGCGGCCAACTTCGTGCAGGACTGGCTCAATACCTACAGCGACCGCACCTACGCCGCGCAGCGGGTCATCAACCATTGGCCGCGGATTGCCGGCACCAACACCCTCGACCTGGACAAGTCGCCGATGCGGCTGCTGGCGATCGTCAACCGCATGGACATCCGCAACAACGCGAGCTACGGCGGCCGCAACGCCGGCGAAGTGCGTTTCGTGTTCGGCGTGCTCGGCAACGACGGCAACACCGACTCGGTGGCGGGCATCCGCAGTTGCCGCCAGCTCGCGTTCACCGTGATCCTGGAGTACGGCATTCCGCAGCACGGCTGCGCCAACATCCAGGCCTATGCGCAACAGTGGAAATCGCTGGGCAATCTGGCCTGGGGCGCGGGTTACAACCAGGCGCTGCAGAACGTCACCAACGTGGTCACGGCCCGCCATGCCGCGCCGCTGAAGATCAACGGCAGCGCGATCAACCAGGTGCGCTCCGACGAAATATCGCTGCTGCATCCGCTCGACGCCTTTCCGTCGATCGAGCCCGATCCGGAAGACAACAAGCCCTGGGAGCTGCGCGAGTATCACCTCGACCCGACCACGCTCGGCCTGAAGAAGGTCAACGTGGCGCTGACCCCGGACCGGCACGTCGGCCACAACTTCAACAACACCGCGACGCTGGCCCAGTTCATCAACGACAACACCAACGCCATCCTCAACAACACCTACTCGGTGCCGGCCCTGCTCAACGGCCAGCCGTTCCAGGCCTTGACCTCGCACAACCCGCACACCCATCCCAACGGCGTGTGGAAAGCGCCCAACATCGCCAGCAACCAGGCGCGCCATCTGTTCTCGTTGAACACCTGCAACGCCTGCCATGGCAGCGAAACCCAGACCAGTTTCCTGCACATCCTCCCGCGCGATGTCGACCAGTCGGCCGATCTGTCGCGCTTCATGGTCGGCAACGGCAGCCTGGAAAATCCCGGCACCTACACCGTCGTCGATCCGGTCTCCGGGGTGCAGCGCCAGTTCGGCGAACTCCATCACCGTCAGCAGGACCTGGCTTCGCTGGTCAACATGAGCTGCGCCGGTCCGGGCTTCGTGGCCGATCTGCTGGGTACCAACCGCGTCCAGATCCGTTCGCACTGATCGGTTCGCGCTGATTGATTTGCACCGATCCGATCGCACCGATCCGATCGCAATCGGCGGCGACAACGGCCGGACTTCGCGTCCGGCCGTTGTCGGCCGATCCGCCCCACAGCAAGCAGCGAACCCGCCATCGATTGCCGGCGCACGAGGCCGGCCGCACGCCGACGCCGACCGCGCGCAGCCCGCCCGGATCGTCTGCGCGATCGCGCAAACCATGCGCTGCGTCCGATCCGGGAAGTGACCGCGCCAGCGGGCCGGAAACGCGCCGCAGGCACCGATAGCGAACCGTGATCCACCCGGCAAACACCGCTCGGTCGCGCCGCTAGTCTCGGCCGGATTCCCCCGCGCTTACGGCACCCGACATGGTCGACATCCATCACCCAGGGCCGTACTTCGCGATCATGCTGGCGACCTTCGCCTTCGCCTCGCTGCCGCTGTTCCGCGGCGCCGACCTCGCCGGACCGCGGCCGGACCAGCGCACCGACACCCTCGACGGCCTGCGCGGCTTCCTCGCCCTGAGCGTGTTCGCGGCGCATACGGTCGTGCATTACGAATACCTGCGCAGCGGTGTGTGGAAACCGTCGAGCGCGCAGTTCTACACCGTCGCCGGACTGCTGGGCGTGTGCCTGTTCTTCATGGTCACCGGTTTTTTGTTCTGGACCAAACTGCTCAAGGCCGGCGGCCGTCCGGGCTGGAAGGCGCTGTACATCGGCCGGGTGTTCCGGCTGGGACCGGTGTATCTGGCGGTGGTGCTGACGATGATCGGCGTGGTCGCCTATCGCACCGGCTTGCAGTTGCAGGTGCCGCTGCCGCAGGCGATCGCCTCGACGCTGGCGTGGCTCGCGCTCGGCATCGTGCCGCCTCCGCCGACGCTCAACGGCTATGCCGACACCGGCACCATCCTCGCCGGGGTGACCTGGACCTTGTTCTTCGAATGGCTGTTCTATTTCTCGCTGCCGCTGCTGGCGGTGTTCGTGCGCCGCGG
This sequence comes from Lysobacter capsici, assembly GCF_018732085.1. Taxonomy (NCBI): domain Bacteria; kingdom Pseudomonadati; phylum Pseudomonadota; class Gammaproteobacteria; order Lysobacterales; family Lysobacteraceae; genus Lysobacter; species Lysobacter capsici. Next base: position 5,411,866 of record NZ_CP076103.1, read on the forward strand.
CCGGCATCTGGCGTTCACCGGCGCGCTGGTCGCGGCCTGCCTGCTGACCATCGTCGCGGCGACCTGGAACGGCGGTTTCCAGGCCGGGGTCAAACCGCGTCCGGCGCTGATGCTGGCGGTGCTGGCCGAACTGATCCTGCTGTTCGCCTCGGGCATGTTCGTCGCCTCGCTGTTGCATGCCGGCATCGGCGAACGCCTGGGCCTGCAGCGGCGGCGCTGGGCGGTGCTCGCGCTGCTGTGCCTGGCGCTGGTGTTCGTCGCGATGCTCGACATGCGCAACCTGGGGATGCTCGCGTTGTTCGCGCTGTGCCCGCTGGCCGGCACCTTCCTGTGGATCGTGTGTTCGGGCAACCGTCTGTTCGGCGTATTGGCGTGGCCGGCGTCGCGGCGCCTGAGCAGCCTGAGCTACGGCATCTACCTGGGCCAGGGCCTGGCGCTGGTCGCGGTGTTCGCGATCCCCGGGGTCAAGGACTACGCGATGAGCGGCACGCTGGCGTTCTGGCTGGTCAACACCGTCTGCGCACTGGTGCTGGTGACCGGCGCATTGGCGCTCTACGTCTGGATCGAGGAGCCGGGCATCCGCCTGGGCAGGCGCTGGATACAGCGGCTGCGCACGCGGCCCGACGCACTGGTGCCGCTGGCCTCGACCGGCTAGCCGCGGGCAACACCGCGCGCGGCCACGCCCGCAAGATACGGCCGGCGCACAACGTCCGAACGCGGCCGCGGCGGCCATCGGCGGTGTGCAACTCGGCACACGCGGGATAAATGGCTCACGCGAAACCGAAGCGCTATGCTGCGCCCCTCCCGTCCGGCCCCCCCTCGATGACCGCCGCTGTTCCGCCCGATATCACTCAGCTGCTGCAAAGTTGGCGCACGGGCGATTCCGACGCCGAAACGCAATTGCTCGAACAGATCTATCCGGTGCTGCGCCGCCTGGCCCAACAGCGCCTGAGCCGCAGCGGGCAGCTGACCCTGGTCGCCACCGAACTGGCGAACGATGCCTATTTCAAGTTGGTCGAGCAGCGCGACGCGGCGTTCCACAACCGCGTGCATTTCTTCGCGATCGCCGCGCACGTGATCCGCCGGCTGCTGGTCGACCACCTGCGCGAACGCTCCGCGCTCAAGCGCGGCGGCGATGTCCTGCGCGTCACCCTGCAGGCCGGGCAGGACGTCGCCGCGGTCACGCCCGATCTGGCCGACGCGCTCGATCTCGATCGCCTGCTCGAACGCCTGGAACGCATCAACGCGCGCGCCGCCAAGGGCGTGGAACTGCGGTTCTTCGGCGGCCTGACCATCGAAGAAACCGCCGAAGCCATCGGCGTGTCGCTGCCGACCGCCAAGCGCGACTGGCAATTCGCCCGCGCCTGGCTGCACGGCCAACTGTCCCCGCCGA